>CABVBV010000083.1 GCA_902496595.1 uncultured Eubacteriales bacterium
CGGTTTTCCGGGGCTTTTTCTGTTGCATATACAAAAGTGTATGCTATAATGATAAGGTTATGAAAATCAGACAGCTTTCATACGTCCAGACCATAGCTCTGGGCTTTTTCACCGTCATCGCGGCGGGGACGATACTGCTCATGCTGCCGGCGGCCTCGAGGAGCGGAGAGGCCGCGGGCTTTGTCACCGCGCTCTTCACCTCGGTGAGCGCCACCTGCGTCACGGGGCTCGTGCTCGTGGATACCGCGACCCACTGGTCGGGCTTCGGGCAGGCCGTCATACTGCTGCTCATCCAGACGGGCGGCCTCGGCTTCATGACCATCGCCACGCTCTTTTCCCGGCTGCTGCGCCGGAGGATGAGCCTGCGCGAGCGCGGCGTCATGGCCGAGAGCATCAACACCGTAAGGGTCGGCAGGATACTGGAGATAAGCTCCACGATCGGCCTCGGCACCCTCGTCTTCGAGCTGGCCGGCGCGGTGCTGCTGGCGATACGCTTCATACCCGAGTTCGGCTTCGGCCAGGGGCTCTGGTACTCCGTCTTCCACTCGGTGTCGGCCTTCTGCAACGCGGGCTTCGACCTCATGGGCGTGAAGGAGCCCTTCTCGTCCCTGGTGTCGTATTCGGACGACGCCCTCGTCTGCATTACGATCATGCTGCTCATCATCTTCGGCGGCATCGGCTTCCTCGTCTGGGACGACGTGAGGCAGAAGGGCCTCAAGTGGCGAAGGTACGAGCTGCAGACGAAGCTCGTCCTCGTGACGACGCTCATACTCATCCTCGTCGGCGCGGCCCTGTTTTTCGTCCTCGAGAGGAACAGGATGAACGCGGGCCTGCCCCTCGGCGAGCAGATCCTGGTGAGCTTCTTCTCGGCGGTGACGCCGAGGACGGCGGGCTTCAACAGCGTGGACACGGCCTCGCTCTCGGACGCCTCGAAGCTGCTGACCGTCATCCTCATGTTCATAGGCGGCAGCCCCGGCTCGACGGCCGGCGGCATCAAGACCACCTCGGTCGCCGTCGCGTTCGTCTTCCTCTTTTCCGGCATCAGGGGCAGGAGGGGCGCCTATGTCTTCGGGCGCAGGATACCGGACGATGCGATGAAGCGCTCGGGCATGATCGTCGGCACGAACCTGATGCTCGCGCTCTTCGGGGCTCTGGTGCTCTGCGGGACGCAGTCGCTGCCTCTCTCGGACGTGCTCATAGAGGTCTTTTCCGCCATAGGCACGGTGGGTATGTCCACCGGAATCACGAGGGAGCTCTCAACGCTCTCGGCGCTCGTCATCGCGCTGCTCATGTATCTGGGCAGGGTGGGGAGCGTATCCTTTGCAATGGCGCTGCTGGAGCGGCGCAGCGACCCGCCGGTGACCTATCCCGAGGAACAGGTCACAGTGGGCTGACAAGGAGGTAATATCCATGAAGTCCTTTTTAATCATCGGCATGGGCACCTTCGGCCACCATCTCTGCCGCGCCCTGTGCAGGAACAAGTGCGAGATCATGATAGCCGACCAGAACGCAGACGCGCTTGACGATATGCTGCCCTACGTCACCTCGGCCAAGATCTGCGACTGCGCGAACATCGAGGTGCTGCGCTCCTTCGGCGTGCAGAACTTCGACGCCTGCTTCGTCTGCGTGAACAAGAACTTCCAGGCCTGCCTCGAGATAACCGACCAGCTCAAGGAGCTCGGCGCAAAGAGGGTGTACAGCAAGGCCGACCGGGATCTCGAGGCCAAGTTCCTCCTGCGCTGCGGCGCGGACTTCATCATCTACCCGGAGCGCGACGCCGCGGAGCGCATCGCCGTGCGCGAGAGTTCAGACCGGATCTTCGACTTCATCGGCCTCTCCGAAGGCTGCGCCATCTGCGAGATAGAGGCCCCGGACGAGTGGATAGGCCGCTCCGTGGCCGAGGTCGGGCTCCGCAGCAAGCACGGCCTGAACCTCATCGCAGCCAAACGGGGAGAGAGGATGCATCCCGTCCTCGATCCCGCCTATATATTCGTCCGGGACGAGCACGTCCTCGTGCTCGGCAGCCTCGACGACATACGCAAAGTCACCAGGGACTGAGCCTGAGTCCCGCCGGCTATCGAAAGGATCTGCATAAACTTGCTCACACTCAAGAACATCACGAAGGACTATCTCGCGGGCGACATGAGCGTCCATGCGCTGCGCGGCGTCAGCATCAGCTTCAGGGAGAGCGAATTCGTCTGCGTGCTCGGCCCATCCGGCTGCGGCAAGACCACGCTGCTCAACATCATCGGCGGCCTCGACAAGTACACCGAGGGCGACCTCATAATCAACGGCCGCTCGACGAAGGAGTACGGAGACAAGGACTGGGACACTTACAGGAACCACTCCATCGGCTTCGTCTTCCAGACCTACAACCTCATCCCGCACCAGTCTGTGCTTGCGAACGTCGAGCTCGCGCTCACCATCTCGGGCGTCTCCAGGGCTGAGAGGCGGGAGCGGGCCGTGAAGGTGCTCGAGCAGGTCGGACTCGGCGACCAGCTCTACAAGAAGCCCAACCAGATGTCCGGCGGCCAGATGCAGCGCGTCGCCATAGCCCGCGCCCTCATAAACGACCCGGATATCCTGCTCGCCGACGAGCCGACGGGTGCGCTCGACTCCGAGACCAGCGTGCAGATCATGGAGCTTTTGAAGGACATATCCAGGGACAAGCTCGTCATCATGGTCACGCACAACCCCGACCTCGCGGAGAAATACTCCACGAGGATAGTCCGCCTGCTCGACGGAGAGATAAAGGGCGACACCGACCCCTTCGACCCGGCGAGCGCCCCCGTCAAGGCCGCAGACACCGGCAAGAAGCGGCCCTCCATGAGCTTTTTCACGGCGCTCTCGCTCTCGCTCAACAACCTCATGACCAAGAAGGCGAGGACGATACTCACGGCCTTCGCCGGCAGCATAGGCATAATCGGCATAGCGCTCATACTCTCGCTCTCGAACGGCATCCAGACCTATATAGACCGGGTGCAGGAGGACACGCTCTCGTCCTACCCGCTGACGATAGAGGCCGAGGCCGCTGACCTCGGGGCCATGGTCGAGGCCCTGAGCGGGGCGCACAGCGAGGCCGCCTCCGGGGCCCAGCACGAGCTCGACGCCGTGTATTCAAACGTCGTCATGTACGACCTCATGGACAGCCTCAACACCATGGACGTGGACACGAACAATCTGAAGGCCTTCAAGGAGTTCATCGAGTCCGGCGAGAGCGGCCTCGAGGAATACGTCAGCGCCATACAGTACGGCTACGACCTGGGCTTTGACGTCTACACGAAGGACACGGACGGGAATATCGTGAAGGCCGACGTCGTCACCCTGCTCAACGAGATGATGGGCAGCGTCTACGGCGGCGACTTCTCCAGCTACTTCGACACGATGGGCGACTTCTACTCCAGCTTCGAGGTCTGGCAGGAGATGCTGCCCGGAGAGGGAGAGAGCCTCATCGACGAGACGCTGCAGGGCCAGTACGACGTCATCTACGGCTCCTGGCCTCAGAACTACGACGAGGTCGTCCTCATCGTGGACAAGAACAACGAAATAAGCGACCTCGTGCTCTACTCACTCGGCCTGCGCACCGAGGAGCAGATGGCCGAGGGCTTCGAGGCCAGTATGTCCGGCGAGACGCTCGACGCCGAGGTCGAGAGCTGGAGCTACGAGGAGCTCTGCAACCTCACCTTCAAGCTCGTCTCGAGGCCCGAATACTACGTCTGGGACGAGGCCGCGGGCAAGTACACCGACCTCACCAGCTCCAACGCGGGCATGGAATACCTCTACGACTCCAAGGACACGGGCATCACCCTCAAGATCTGCGGCATAGTCCGCCAGAATGAGGACGCCGTGGCCGGGATGATGACCGGCGCCATAGGCTACACCTCGGCGCTGACCGACAAGATCATCGAGCTGTCGAACGACTCCGACATCCTCAAGGCCCAGCTGGCCGACCCGGAGACCGACGCCATCCTCGGCCTGCCCTTCGCAACAGGCGACGAGCCCGAGCCGACCATTGACGAGATAAAGTCCGACGTGGACGCCTACATCGAGGGCCTCGACGTCTCGGGCCGCGCCGCGCTCTACTCCGACATCACCGAACGTGCGCCCGAGGACTATGTGGCGCTCACCGTCGAGCAGGCCATGGAGGGCATGACCCGCGAGTACATCGAGGAGATGATGCTCGAGGGCTACGCCGTCGAGATGGGCGTCGACCCAGAGACGATAAGGGACTACATCTCCGACATGGACGACGAGACGCTCATGAGCTACGTGCGCGAGATGACCGCAGAGGCCGTCAGGGAGCAGTACGCCGAGGCCGCGAAGGCCCAGCTCGCCTCCATGAGCGCGGAGCAGCTGGCCATGGCCCTCTCCATGACCCCGCTCACCGAAGAGCAGTACGAGTACGTCTACGACGAGAAGCTGCCCGCGAAGTACTCCGACAGCACCTACGAGGAAAACCTCGAGCTGCTCGGCTACGTCGACAAGGACAGCCCGAGCTCCATCAGCCTCTACGCCGCGAGCTTCGCAGACAAGGACGAGATCGCCCGCATCATCTCCGAGTACAACGCCTCCGTCGAAAACGAGGAGGACGAGATAAGCTACACCGACTACGTCGCCATACTCATGAGCTCGGTGTCGACGATAATAAACGCCATCAGCTATGTGCTCATCGCCTTCGTGGCCATCTCGCTCGTCGTGTCCTCGATCATGATAGGCATCATCACCTATATCTCGGTGCTCGAGAGGACGAAGGAGATAGGCATCCTGCGCTCCATCGGCGCGTCGAAGCGGGACGTGTCGAACGTCTTCAACGCGGAGACGCTCATCGAGGGCTTTGCAGCGGGCGTCATCGGCATAGGCATTACGCTGCTGCTCATCATACCGATAAACGCCGTCGTCCAGAACCTGACCGGCATCGAGAGCCTGCGGGCCATCCTTCCGGCCGGCGGCGGCGTGGCGCTCGTCATCATCTCAATGATCCTGACCTTCATTGCGGGGCTCATACCCTCCGGCTTCGCCGCGAGGCGCGACCCTGTGGAGGCTTTGAGGACTGAATAAAATGCACTATCTGAGACAGGGGCGCGGCTTCTACCGGGGCGCCGTGGCCCTCATGCTCCCGATGATCCTGCAAAACCTGGTCACGAACTTCATGGCCCTGGCGGACACCTTCATGGTCGGCGTCCTGGGCGAGACCGAGCTCGCCGCCGTGTCCATGGCGAACACCGTGTTCTATGTGCTCTCGCTCGTCATCTTCGGCATACAGAGCGGCACGGGCGTCCTCGTCGCGCAGTACTACGGCAAGGGCAGGCTGGACGCCATAAACCGCATCATGGGCATGGGCTACTATGTGTCGATAGGGCTCACGACTCTCGTGGCGCTTCTGGCCTTCTTCTTCCCGATGCAGATGATGCGGCTCGTGACGAACAACGCAGACCTCTGGGCGCCCGGGGCGGAGTACGCCCGGATCGTCGGTTTCTCCTACGTCTGCATGGCCTTTTCCGGCGTGTATATTGCCGTGCAGCGGAGCATGGAGAACCCGAAGCTCGGTGCGCTGCTGCTCACCGCCTCCGGGGCCCTGAACATCGTTCTGAACTATATGCTCATCTTCGGCAAGTGGGGCGCGCCCGCCATGGGCTGCGCCGGGGCCGCGATAGCCACGCTCATAAGCCGCGTGTTCGAGGTCGTGGTCGTGCTCGGCTGTATGCTCTGGGGAAAGCGCCTTCCGGTGAAGCCCGGGCTCATGGCGAAACCGGGCCGTATCATCGCCGGGGACTTCATCAAGTATTCGCTGCCCGTCGTGCTCAACGAGGGCTTCTGGAGCCTCGCCATGTCGCTCTTCACCGTCATCATGGGCCACATGGAGAACAACACGCCCATAGTCGCCGCCTACACCATCGCCGGAAACATCGACCGCATGGCCGCCGTGGCGCTCTTCGCCGCGGGCAACACCACGGCGGTCATCATAGGCCGGGACATAGGCTGCGGCGAGCGCGAGGAGGTCTACGGCAAGGGCGTGGCGCTCAACTTCGTCTGCCTCGTCACCGGCGTCGTCAGCATGGGCATACTGCTGCTCATCCGGGCCACGCTGCTCGACAGCTTCATCTTCCCGCTCATGGACATCTCCGCCGAGGCCGGGGAGATAGCAAAGATGATGCTGGCCTTCATCGCGGTCATCATGCCGCTCCGGTCGCTGAACCTCTGCAACATCGTGGGCGTGTTCCGGGGCGGCGGAGACGTGCGCTACGCGCTTTTGTGCGACGTGGGCCCGCTCTACTGCGTCTGCCTGCCCGCGGCCGCGCTCTGCGGCCTGGTCTTCGGCCTCGGCATCACCGCCGTCTATGTCTGCATCTGCCTGGACGACTTCGTGAAGGTCTTCCTCTGCCTGCCGAGGCTCCGCTCGGGGCGCTGGATAAACTCCGTCACAAGAGAGAGCGTCTGACAAAAACTCCGGCTCAGCCTCCGTCTGTCTGCTGCCTCCCGCAGCCGCGCTCCTTTTGTGAACCCGGTAAAATAATAACCGCCCGAACCGGTTTTTACGGTTCGGGCGGTTTTTTCCGTCTCTGTCAGAAGCAGAGCGTGTCAACGGACGGAAGGAGTTCGACGAGCCTCGAGCGGCAGTGCTCCAGCGTCGCCCTGTCGAAAGCGTTGTCCATGCTCCCCCTCTTCATCGTCCTGCGCATCAGCCTCACGTAGCCTATGACCTTGGCCTTGTCCTCGACGGAGCGCAGGCGCTCCTCGTCCTCAGTGCCCAGATAGAGGCTGAGCGACTTGGCCCAGAAACTGCCGAGGAGCTCCGAGGGCAGGTTGAAAAAGTCCTCGCAGACCTTCTTGTCCAGCTCTCCGAAACCCACATAGGCCAGCCACATGAAGGCCAGTTCGAAGATCGGGTGGCCCAGGCAGAGCGTGTCCATGTCGATTATGAGCACCTCTTCGTTCTGGACGACCACGTTGTTCGTGTGGTAGTCTCCGTGCAGGAGCGTGTTCTGCTCCGGGATGCCGTTCAGGAGGGCCATGAACTTGTCCGCGCTTTCAGAGGGCAGGCCCTTGCGGACGTAGTCCTCCCAGGCGAGCGCCGTCTCCTTCATCGAGGGCATCTCGCCGGGCTCCAGCCTCGTGGAGTGCAGCTTGCGCATGACCTCGACATAGCTCGACGCGAACTCGTCCATCCGCCCGGGCTCCGCCCTGAGCAGCTTCGTGAAGGACTTGGAGTTGAGCAGCTCGAAGACCGAGCCGTAGCTGTCTCCCACTCTGACGACGTCGTAGGGTATGGCGGTGGGTATGCCCAGGACGAAGGCCTTCCTGGCCAGCTCCCGCTCGCGGCGGACTTCGGGCAGGCAGTCCCCGTTCCGGTAGACCTTCACCACCGTGTCCTTGTCTATCCTGTACACCGTTCCGTTCGCCCCCCGGCCTATGGCCTCGCAGCCCTCCACCGAGAGCCTGCGGAACGCCTTCTCGACGGGCATCATCTCTGTGAAACCGGTCATGGAGAGTATCTCGTAGACCTCCTGTCCCACGTTCACGAGCCTGAGCTCGGGCTCCAGCTTTCTGAGCCTGAGTATTACCCTGAGCCCTGCGCTGGATATGTATCCCAGTTCCTCCAGGTCAAGGGTCAGGCCGGCGTGCTCCCTGCCGCCCAGCTCCGACATCAGCTCCGCCTCAACCGCGGCTGCATTCGCCGAATCCACATGGCCGGAGACGGAGAGGATGAGCCTGCCGTCTTCCATACGCGCCTTCATCAGTATCTGCCCCCTTCTTCAAAAACCCGGCTTATGAGCCAGTCGTATTCCTTCCACGCCTCCGTGTCCCGGAGCTCCGGCAGCGCGTCGGCAATGCTCCGGTAGTACCAGTGGTGCTGCTCCGGGTCTCTCTGGTTGAAGAGCTGCCAGAGCCCGTCGCCCAGTCTGTTCTTCTGCCGGTAGAAGGCCCGCATATTCGAGAGCTTGTCGCTGAGGAAGACGATGCCGACGTCCCGGTCGTCGGAGCGCCTCAGCAGCTCGATGCTCGCCTGCTTCCGCATCTTCCAGGTCTCCGAGGCCGGAAGCCGCCTCTGCTTGTCCTCAGTCTCTGCGGCCACGAGGAAGGCCACTCTGTCACCGAAGAGCTCCTTTATCTCCTCCGGCGACACTCCGGCGTCCTCAACGGTGTCGTGCAGGACTGCCGCTGCGAGCACCCTCTCGTCCGAGGTCATGGTCGAGGCTATGCAGGCCGCCTCCGCCGCGTGCAAAATGGCCAGGCCGTCTCCGCCCTTGCGCCCCGCGTCTCCGTGCCTCTCCGACGCGAAAGCCAGGGCCCGCCCGAACAGGCTCATGCGCCTCACCTCCAGAACATGGTCAAAAAATCCAAATCATTTTACCACGTCCCTCCCGTCCCGTCAACAAAACCAGCCGCCGGAGAAGGCAGAGCCTTCTCCGGCGGCAGTGGTATGTCATATCTGTTATATCTTTTTTGTCTTCCCCGAGCCGTGGCAGGCGCCGGAGCAGGCGCAGGAGCCGCAGTTGTCGCCGCAGCTGCAGGAGCCCTTGCCGCGCCGCCTGTCCCGCAGCACCTTGAAGAGCACCGCCGAGACTATGAACAGCACTACCAGCCCGACGGCGACGCTGCCGATATTGGCGGCCAGCCACTCAAACATTTGCCTTCACGTCCTTTTTCGCCGCGTTCACGCTCAGCTCACCGCCGTACTCAGACCAGCGGTTCTTCCGCAGCAGCATATACATGAGGCCCGCCAGCACCACTATCGCCGCGACGGTGCCGAGGCCGAAGCTGAGCTCGCCCGTTATGAGCCCTCCGAACTGGTAGATCATGAGGCTCACGAGATAGGCGAAGCCGCACATATAGCCTATTGCCCCGACCGTCCACTTGGGGCTGTTCATCTCGCGCTTTATCGCGCCCATGGCCGCGAAGCATGGGGCGCACAGGAGGTTGAAGACCATGAAGCTGTAGCCCGCGATGGGAGTGAAGGTGGTGTTCAGTATGCCCCAGATCTCCTCGCCGGTCTCGCTGACCTCGGCGAAGCCGTAGCAGATGGCCATGGTGGTGACGAGGTTCTCCTTCGCCACGAGGCCGCCCACGACGCCCACCGTCGCCTGCCAGATGCCGAAGCCCAGGGGCGCGA
>CABVBV010000084.1 GCA_902496595.1 uncultured Eubacteriales bacterium
CAGCGTCGGGACAGATGGTGGCGCACATGGCACAGCCGATGCAGGCCTCCGGGTTTACGGGCACCACGTACTGGTAGCCCTTTGAGTTGACCGCGTCCGTCGTGCCCAGAACCTTTTTAGGACAGGTATTGACGCAGTACAGGCAGCTTTTGCAGGCTTCTGTGTAGATTTCCACTCTGCCTTTGGCCATTTGGTTTACCACTCCTTCACATAGTTTTTATACTCCACTCATCCCCGAACCCGCCAACCACTCAGGGACGGTATTGAGCCGGATCGGGAGCAGAGGCTCCCTAACCTGCCCTGCCAATTCGCTGCAAAGTTCCTCCAGCGCACAGACGAACCGGGGCTGCTCGTCCGGAAACAGTTCCCCGAACCTGCGCAGTCCCTCCATCACATCTGCCGCCGTTGTTCCGGGCCCCAGGTTGGGATTCGCCACAAGGCTGTACTCTCCCAGCCGCGCCGCGCCCAGAACCCTTCTCATCGTGACGTCTATATCCTCCCGGCTCCCAGACCAGGGCCGGTACGGGTTCACGATATACAAAACCAGGGCCTCCCCGCCCCTCAGGAGCTGCGAGAACTGCCCTATCATGTGCGAGCCATGAGAACCGCCGCCAACATCCAGCAACACCGTCGAGTCCCCGTCCATCAACGTCTCGATGACGCCTGACGCTACCGTCGGCGCGTCCAGATACTGAGCCTGAAAGTGGAACGTGACCCCCTGCTTCACCAGCTCCGGCTCACAATCCCTCGCACGAAAAAGCGGCTTGGTCTGATCCATATCGAAAAAGTGAACCTTCCGCTCCCCCTGCGCCGCCAAATGCAGCGCAAGATTCACGGCGCTCTCCGTCTTCCCCGAACCAGCCTCGCCTATGAAGACAATATTCTTAGCTTTGCCTATATAATCTGCTGACATATGCACCTGCCGATTTGTTTAGTTTCATGCACTACCTCATGAAATTAATTATACAGTCTTTCACACATTTATGCAAGTACATTTTCTTATGTGCCATAAACCTCTAGAAAAAGTCTGAGCGGAGTTCTTTCCCCGCTCAAACACTTAATTATTTTAATTTTACGCCTTCATAAAGCTTGCACCAATCATCGTACAAAGGATTCTGCCATGTGACGCCATCAAACGTCTCATAAGAAACTACAACTGCTTTAAACGTTTGAATACCGCAGGCATCGTCTACTTCATAGCCGGACGACTCGCCATAGGTAGCTCCCGGAATCATGTTAATATCGTTATAGTTTACCAACTTAATGTATGAGCCGTCTGAAAAATCAATAGAGCCCTTGATTTTAACCGGCAAATTGTTTTTATCCCATGCTACAAAAGCTACTACCGCATTTTTAATGTCATAGCTCGTATCGTTCTGGAGCACAGCTTGAAGCATATCGGGGTACAAGCTTTTATATTTTGTATCCTGTACAACATATTTTGTCGATATAACCCTGAACTCCTGGCTTTCAATCTCAGCAACGAGCTCATCTTCCATTATATTGCTGTCGCCCTGATCTGCGTTTTGGGCGGTCGGTTCAAAACCCGCATCTTCTATTGCTACATCTATCTTAAGGTCATCGGTGTACTTGACACCCTCATAAAGCTTGCACCATTCATCATAATACGGGTTTTCCCATATATCGGAATCAAAAGTCTCAAACGAAACGACCACTGCTTTGAACGTCTGTATGCCGCAGGTTTCGTCGATCTGATAACCGGACGTCTCTCCGTATGTTGACCCGGGCACAAGGTTAATGTCGCTATAATTTACTTGCTTTATGTATGCTCCGTCCGAAAAGTCAATTGAGCCTTTAATCTTTACAGGCAGGTTGTTCTTATCCCAAGCCACGAAGGCAACCACAGCATTCTTGATATCGTAGCTAGTATCGTTCTGAAGAACAGCCTGGAGTATGTCAGGATATAGGCTCTTATACTGCTCATCCTGTACTGTGTACTTCGTCGAAATTACATGAACCGGCATCTGGCTCAGCAGGTTTTCAAACTCATCGACACTCAGCGTTTTGGTTTCAGACGCAGTGGTTGGTTCCGGTGTCTCTGCCGTCTCTTCCTCAATTACCGGAGTTTCATCGACGGTCACATCAGGCAGTTCCGAAACCTTACTGCCGGCATCACTGTCAGGCGATCCGCCGCAGGCTGCAAGCGACAGGAATATCGCCGTAGCCATGAGAAGCGCAACTGTTCTTTTCACTTTACATTACCCCTTTATTATAACAGACTGTCCGTCACGCCAGTCATAGCCAGCCTGCAAGTATGCATATAGATAGCACCGCTTTACAACATTGCTACATTTATACAAAAAATAAACAAGAGATATTATACATCTCTTGCGATAATTGTCAATAATCTCTCCAGGATTTCAATGATAAATATGAAAAACCGAGGCCTAAGACCACTAATTACACAGAATTCGCGATCTTTTGGCCTCGATTTCTTTTGTTCTAACCTATCAGTCCTGATCCCAGTTGTGCCAGACGTTCTGGACATCATCGTTGTCCTCGAACATATCCAGCATTTTCTGCATATTCTTGATCTCACCCTCATCGGTGAGCTTGATATAGGTCTGAGGAACCATCTCCACCTGCGCCGAGAGCAGCTCGTAGCCGTGGCTCGTTAGGTATTCCGCGACAGCGGTTACATCGTCGACGCCGGTATAGACCGAGAAGACGTCGCCGTCCTCCTCCATATCTTCCGCGCCGGCCTCAAGCGCGTCCTCCATGACCTTATCCTCGTCAAAATCGCCGTCCTCGTTATTCACAACGATGACGCCCTTCTTATCAAAGCTCCAGGACACGCAGCCTGCCGCGCCCATGTTGCCGTTATTCTTGTCGAAGGCGTGTCTCACCTCGGAAGCAGTCCTGTTCCTGTTATCCGTCATGGCCTCGACGATGACGGCTACGCCGCTCGGGCCGTATCCCTCGTAGGTGATGGACTCGTAATTATCGGTATTTCCGCTGCCGAGCGCCTTTTCGATCGTTCTCTTTATGTTGTCGTTCGGCATATTCGCGGCTTTTGCCTTGGTGATGACTGCTGCCAGCCTGGAGTTGTTGGCCGGGTCGCCGCTGCCGCCCTCTTTGACCGCGACTATCATCTCTCTCGCGATCTTGGTAAAGGCCTGCGCCCTTTTGGCGTCCTGTGCGCCCTTGGTCTTTTGTATGTTATGCCACTTGGAATGTCCGGACATTCTATCAAACCCCTAGCGTATAAATTTCTCTGTTATTTTAGCACTCATACGCCGTGATGGCAAGCACAATTTGCCCTGAAAAAGACCGGCGGCCTTTTTGGCCCGCCGGTCTGTGTCTATGTCCTTGCCGTGGGTATCAGCAGCATCCTGCCTTCGGCGCTCTCGCCGTCCTCGAGTCCGTTCTGCGCCGCGATGAGCTTTGCGGTCGAGTGATACTTCTTCCCCAGCGCCCAGAGGCTCTGGCTCTTGCCCGCTCTTATAACAGTCACCGAGGGCAGTTCGCTCGTGTCCAGCGGCTCCCCGCAGACTATTGACTCTATCTGGCTCAGCCTTAGCCGTCTCACTGCGAGCAACTCGAAGTCTATTAGCAGCCTCACGTCCAGGCCCCCGGCCGAGGGTGTGGCGCCGGCTTCGGCGCAGCTGGCTCTCACCAGAGCGGCATATTCATTCTCCCCCAGTTCCGCCGGGGCCTCCGCAGTCAGGCGTCTCGACACCGAGTATGTGTTCCCGTCAGCTGCGGTATAGATGACTGTAACAGACACTGGGCATTTCAATGTGCCTGCCTCGCAACTTGCAGCCCCGGTTCTGCACAGGACTCGGCAGACGTTTTCAGCGGCAGGAGTTGCCGGCAGGCTCTCGTGTACGGCGGAACGAACCGTGCTCCGTCTCTGGACACAGCCCATTTCGCTTTCCCGTCGCTCCACCTCCAACTCGCGGCTGTTGCTGTAACAATCCGTAACGCAGCTTATGCGCACGCTGTCGGTACACACGGCCTGGGAGACAAGGTGGAACTCCGCCGTTATACCCTTCTCTCCGCCCGAGAGGGCGCTGGGCTCGACATATTCTGCTGTGAGTATGCTGAAAATGCTGCAATCCGGGCTTGTGAGTTCCGCATCCGTTTCGAGCATCTGCGAGAACTCCGTTTCAAAGTTTGCTGAGCACAGCTCGCCCGTTTCCGCCGCCTCGTACAGCATCTGCATCCGAACCGTACCTGTGAACACCAATTTGGAGCCTACGGAGCGGGCGCCTCCGGCGACTATATCGACGCCGTGCCAGAGCATATCTCCCAATGGAGGCTGGCCCGGCTGGAGCCTGTACTCGTCCGAGACGACAAAGGTCTTCTCCCGCACGCAGACAACGGGGCTGACGGTACAGCCGTCGTTGAGCGTCTCCACGTTTTCCGCGCCCTCGCCCTCGATACCGTCGCAGATATCGAGCTTTGTATGTACGTAGCATTCCAGCGTCACGTTGACGACGGCTCTTACCAGCAGTTTCCTTGGGTTGAGCATACGGGCCTCAATACTTGCGATGCCCAGTATGGCGACGGGCACGCTCTCCTGCGTGACTCCAGGGGCGTCCACAGTGAGCTCCACGGGCAGCGCGGCCCTGAGGCAGCGCACTTCGCCCCCGCCCTCCGGGCTGTACAACACAGTTGCAGCTACGCCCGCGGTCACGCTCGCCTTTCCATCCTGAACTTCCTTGCCCTTTATTATCACCGTGCCCTCGGCGCAGAGCACCCGCTCCACGTCCGGCATCGTGTCGGGCACCACTGTTTCGACCGCCTGTTCCACAGGCTGTGTATACTCAAACACCTTCTCACAGCAGGCTATTCCGCTGCGTTTCATTGACACATCCATTTCTATTCCTCCTGCCGCAGTTTCTGTAAAACCTATGCGGAGGAAGTCTGTTCTATTACTCAGGCTCGTACCCCGCCCTGAGTCTCATGATGAGCCTCGAGATACAGGCCGGGAGCTTTATGACTATTATCCTCATATCCCTACCTCCTTAAGAGCCATATCCCGCCGCAGATGAGCGCAATCGCCAACGCAAACCACCAAAAGCCTGGCGGCAGCACCAGGGCGAGTATGATGAGCACCCCTGCCAACACCACCAGGCAGCCCAGTTTATTACCGTTCCCTCGCCTCCGGCACACAAAAACACCTCCGCGCATCTGCAGCTTATCACTGCATTATATGCGGGAGGTGTTCTGAACGTTACTTTTCCCATTCTCTGTATTTCGCCGAGATCTCATAGAGCCTTGCGTAACTCTCGTGCCGGCTCGGGTGTATCACGCCCTCGGCCAGCGCCTCTCTCACGGCGCAGCCGGGCTCCTTCAAATGTGCGCAGTCGTCAAATCGGCACTTTCCGATATACGGCCTGAACTCCGGGAAACAGTATTGCAGTTCCTCCTTCGGTATCGGCGGCAGCTGCTCCATATCGAAGGACGCAAAGCCCGGCGTATCCGCCACATATGCGCCTCCGGCCGGGAATATCTCAACGTGCCTCGTCGTATGCCGGCCGCGGCCCAGCTTCTCGCTGACGTCCCCGGTCTCGAGCTTCAGGCCCGGCTCGAGCGCGTTAATAAGGCTCGACTTCCCAACGCCGGAGTTGCCTGAGAAGGCGCAGGTCTTGCCTTCTATCGCAGCCCTGAGCTCGGCTATGCCTTCGCCAGTCACGGCGCTGGTCTCGATCGTCCTGTACCCGGTCGTCCTGTATATCTCGCTCAGCCTGCCCGGTCTCGCGGCGTCGGACTTGTTGATGCAGATGACCACCTCGCAGTCCATATGCTCCGCGAAAGCCGTCACCCGGTCAATGAGGAAGGGGTCTGTCACCGGGTTCACCTCGGACGCCACGGCTATCAGCACGTCGATATTGGCCACGGCGGGACGGATGAAGAAATTGCGCCGTGGCAGCAGTTCATCCACGCGGCCCTTGCCGTTGGAGTCTAGCGATATCTCGACCCTGTCTCCGACCAGCGGAGAGCTTCCGTCCAGCCGGAAACGGCCGCGTGCCCTGCACTCGACCGTTCCCGTTTCAGTTTTAACATAATAGAAGCCGCTCAGGGCTTTTACTATCACTCCGCGCATCAGTCAATAAAGACATAGCCCGGGTCGCTGCTCTCGGTAACGGGAGGCAGCGTCGGCTCCGGCGTAGGAGTTGTCTCAGGGCCGAGCGAGACCCAGATGAATATCCTCGTGCGCTCCTCAACGTCGCTGTACGCCTCTATGCTCTGCCTGATGACCGTACCCTCGTCGTAGTCGCTGTGTATAAACGTGGTGTCGCCGTAACTGAGGTTGGAGCTCTCGATCCTCGCGATGGCGTCCTTCTCTGTGAGTCCGACGAGGTTGGGCATGGTGACGACCTTTATGGACGGGCCCGCGCTGACGGTGATAAACACGGTCGATCCCGCCGCGAGCTGCTCGCCCGGCGCAGGGTCGGTGGAGATGACGTAGTCCACCGTCACGCTGTCGGAGGCCTCCGTGCCTCCTATCTCGGCAATGAAACCCGCGTTCTGGAGCTCGATTATAGCCTCCTGGTAATGCTTGTTCGTGACATCCGGTATCGGCGTCTGCTTGACCTCGGTGCTCACCGTCAGCACCATGTCTATGCCCTCGGGCACGACCATCATGCTCCTGTCCGCCTCGGGATCCTGGCTGATTATCTGCCCCGCAGGCACGTCGGGAGAGACGGTCATATTGACGGAGAAGTTGAATATCTTGTTGAACTCGGTGCTGTTTATGATATCCTCATAGTTCTTGCCGACAAAGTTCGGGATATTTATCCGCTCCGCTACGCTGAAGATGTCGCGCAGCCAGTAGTTCCAGAGAAATACGAACACGGCTATCATGAACACGAGCACGCCGCAGACGCCGGAGAGGATACTGACTTTCTTCGATCTGCGCCTTCTTCTCGCGTATTTCTCCTTCGAGAGCTCGCCGCCCTTGCCGAGAGGCCGTACATCCGGCGGGATCTCGCTGAGGATCTCAACGTCGCTCTCGTCCGCACTGCCGCTGCCTACGTTTGCCGCCGCCTGCTGCTTACGGAACTCCTCAAGGTCGCCCAGCAGCTCGGAAGCGCTCTGGTACCTTGCGTCTATGTCCGCGCTCATGGCCTTTAGCGTTATCTCTGCCAGCTCCTCCGGTATATCCGGATTAAGCTCCTGTGGAGGCGTGGCGTTTCCGACGATATGTTTCCTTGCGACCTGCTCCGCAGTGTCCCCGTCGTAAGGCATCTTACCCGTCAGCATCTCGTACATGACGACGCCGAGCGAATAGATGTCGCTTCTCGGGTCGGGCTGCTCGCCTCTGGCCTGCTCCGGCGCGATATAGTGTACCGAACCGACAGTCTGGTCGCTCTTTTTCTCCTGCGCCGACTCGAGCGCGGCGATGCCGAAGTCGGCGACCTTGATGGTACCGTCCTTGAGTATCATTATGTTCTGCGGCTTGATATCCCTGTGGACGATGCCTTTCTCGTGCGCGTGCTCCAGCGCCTTGGAGATCTGCACCGCGAAGTGCAGCGCCTCCTTCCAGCCCAGGGCGCCCTTTTTCTTCATGTACTGCATCAGGGTAACGCCCTCGATGAGCTCCATGACGATATACTCCACGTCCTCAGTATGGCTCACGTCATAGACCGAGACGATGTTCGGGTGCGAGAGCATTGCCACGGCCTGCGCCTCCGTCTGGAACCTGGCCCGGAACTCCTCGTCCTGGGCCAGCTCGTCCCGGAGTATCTTCACCGCGACATATCTGTTCAGACGGTGGCACATGGCCTTATACACCACCGCCATACCGCCCGTGCCGATGACTTCTAATATCTCGTATCTGTCGTCCAGGAATGTGCCCAGATATTTATCCATATTGGTTTCCATGGCTGCCTCCAAATCGCGGGTTTTATTTGGATATTATGACTATCGTGACGTTGTCGCTCGCGCCTGCGTCCAGGGCCTTCTCCATGAGCGCCCTGCCCAGCGACAGCGGATCGGTATTCTCCTTAGAAAGCTCGAATATTTCCCTGTCCTCGAGCATATTCGTAAGCCCGTCGGAGCAGAGCAGGAGCCTGTCCCCTCTGGCGAGCCTCACCTTGAACACGTCGCAGGGCACATTCTCATCCACGCCCAGCGCCCTCGTTATGACGTTGCGTCTCGGGTGGTATCTGGCCTCCTCGGCCGTTATCTCGCCCCTGTCGACCATGTCCTGCACGAGCGAATGATCCTTCGTTATCTGGGTCATCTTTCGCTTTGTCAACTTATACGCCCGGCTGTCGCCCACATTCAGCACAAAACTGTCGTCCCCGCAGATGACCGCAGAGACCATAGTCGTGCCCATGCCCGTGTAGTCCGTGTCGAAGCACGAGTAGGCGTAAACCATGTGGTTCGCAACGTGGCAGGCTGCCGCCATCATGGCCTTCGCGTCCGGCTTCTTCTGCCGCGAGAGCTTCAACTTCTGCCGCAGCTCGCTGACGTAGGTCTTTGCCGCCAGGTCGCTGGCGATGTTTCCGGCCTTCTCGCCGCCCATGCCGTCGCACAGCACGGCAATGAGACAGTCCTTCTCGTCGATGCGCTCGATGAGAAAGCTGTCTTGATTGTCGCGCCTTACCTTGCCTCTGTCGGTGATGCCGAAGCTGTTCATCTAAGTCCTGTCCCCCAGCTTGAGACTCTTTTTTCGGAGTTGACCGCAGGAGGCGTCAATATCCCCGCCCAGCCTGCGCCGTACCGTCACGTTCACTCCCTCGCGCTCAAGCTCCGCCTTGAACTCCTTTATCCGCTCAGGGCTCGAGGGCTTGAGCGAGCGCTCGTCCACATGATTGAGCGGGATGAGGTTAACGTGCGCCGCGACCCTCTTCGCGTGCGACGCCAGCTGCTTCGCCTGCTCGTCCGAGTCGTTCACCCCGTCTATCATCGCGTATTCAAATGATATCCTTCTGCCGGTCTTTCTAAAATACCGCTCGCAGGCGTCCATAAGCTCCGCAACGCCCCTGCCCCGGTTCGCCGGCATCAGCTTCGAGCGCGTCTCGTCGTCCGGCGCGTGAAGCGATACAGACAGTGTCAATTGTAAATTATTCTCCGCCAGTTTGTCAAACTTTTCTGTCAGCC
>CABVBV010000085.1 GCA_902496595.1 uncultured Eubacteriales bacterium
CTGCGGCCGTAGAAGAAGCGGCGCCGGTTGCAGTGGAAGAGGCTGCTCCGGCAGCAGAAGCGCCCGCTGAAGAGGCCGCGCCCGCTGAGAAGAGCTTCGACGAGTTGTTGGAGGATTCTCTGAAAACTATATATAACGGAGACAAGGTCAGCGGCGTTGTAGTGGCGATCACGCCGACCGAGGTCAGCATCGACCTTGGCACGAAGTATTCGGCGTTCATACCGACCACTGAGTTCACCGAGGACGGCGACGTAAAGCTCGAGGACGCCATCCATCTCGGCGACACTGTCGAGGCGATCGTGGTTCGCGTGAACGACGTTGAGGGCACGGCGCAGCTGTCGAAGAAGCGCATGGACACGGTCAGGAACTGGGCGGACATCGAGGCCGCGCAGGAGGCCGGTTCCGTTGTCGAGGGCACCGTCACCGAGGAGAACAAGGGCGGCGTCGTCGTCTCCGTGAAGGGCATCAGGGTCTTTGTACCGGCGAGCCAGTCGGGTCTGCCGAAGGACACTCCGATGACCGAGTTGCTAAAGCAGAAGGTCAGGCTGAAGATAACCGAGGTCAATCGCGGCCGCAGGCGCGTGGTGGGCTCCATAAGGGCCGTTCTGCAGCGCGAGCGCAGGGAGAAGGCGGAAGCCGTCTGGAACGAGATCGAAGTCGGCAAGGTGTATAAGGGCGTCGTGAAGAGCCTGACGAGCTACGGTGCTTTCGTGGACATCGGCGGCATCGACGGTATGGTTCACGTCTCCGAGCTGAGCTGGAGCAGGATAAAGAACCCGGCCGAGGTCGTCTCCGTTGGCGACGAGCTCGAGGTCTACGTCATCGGCTTCGACAAAGAAGCCAAGAGGATCTCCCTGGGCTATAAGAAGGCCGAGGACAATCCCTGGACGAAGTTCGTGAACACCTATAAGGTCGGCGACATTGCCAAGGTCAAGGTCGTGAAGCTCATGCCCTTCGGCGCGTTTGCCGAGGTCATGCCGGGCGTTGACGGTCTCATCCATATCAGCCAGATCGCTAACCGCCGCATCGGCAAGCCGGACGAGGTTCTGAGCGTGGGCGACGTTGTGGACGTGAAGGTCACTGCAATCGATAACGACAAGCAGAAGATCAGCCTGTCGATAAGGGCCATGTCCGAGCCCGAGCCGGCGCCGAGGAAGGCGGCGGCTGTCGAAGAGCCCGTCGAGCCCGAGGAAGACGCCCTGGTATACGAGGTCAGCGAGACCGGTGAGGCCAGCGGCAACATTCCCGACGTAGAGGAATAATCCATAGTTACCCGAAAGGCGCCTGTTCAAATCGAACAGACGCCTTTTTTTATTTAAATTCAGGGAAATCCTTGCTAAAATGTAGGCCTTAGAGTATAATGGATATATAAAGAGGAAGTGGTATAGCTGGGAAACGGAGGATAGAATGACATTCCGCGTGGGCGACAGGATCGCGCACCCGATGCACGGCGCGGGGACTATCGACAGTATTGTCAGGAAGAAGGTCAGCGGCAGGGAGAGGGATTATTATGTCCTCAAGCTGCCGGTAGGGGATATGCTGGTCTTGATCCCGGTGGAGAGCAGCACGGAGATAGGCGTCAGACCCATCGTCAATGCGGACGAGGCCGAGAAGATACTCGGCTCAATACCGGAGCTTGAGATAGAGATGACGCAGAATTGGAACAAGCGATACCGGGAAAATATGATGAAGATAAAAAGCGGGAACCTTCTTGAAGTCGCATCAGTCGTAAAGGGGCTGATGCAGCGGGAGAAGGAGCGGGGGCTGTCCACGGGTGAGCGGAAGATGCTGCACTCGGCAAAACAGATACTCATATCCGAGATCGTCCTGTCGGAGAGTTCCAGCTACGAAGAAGTGGAGGAGCGGCTGAACAGCGCTCTGGTCTGCTCGTAAATCCGGGGCGGTTTTGTGCCGCCCCATAATTATGCCGATGCGAGGTACATATGTCTGGGAAAAAGGAAGTCAAAACCGAGCGGCCGTATTGCGCTGTGGTCATAGTCGCTGCAGGCAGCGGCACGAGGATGGGCGGGGATAAGCTCATGCTCGAGTTGGGCGGCTGCACAGTGATAGAGCGTACCATGCTGGCCCTGGAGGCCTGTAAATGCGTTGACGAGCTCGTGGTAGTCACACAGAGCGAAAAAATACCCACCATTGCGAAAATGGCCAGGGAGCGGGGCATAGAAAAGCTCAAATGTGTCGTCGAGGGCGGAACAGACCGAACAAGCTCAGCATATAGGGGCGTCTGCGAGTGCTCGGAGAAGGCGGAACTTATCGGGATCCATGACGGTGCGCGTCCGCTTGTAACTGAGGATATAGTCGAGCGAACCGTGAGCGCCGCAGCTGAGCGCGGCGCGGCAGCGCCGGCGGTACACGTAAAAGATACGGTCAGGCAGGCCAGAGGCGGCAGGGTGCTCAGAACGCTCGAGCGGGACGAGCTCTATCTCATGCAGACGCCGCAGGTGTTCAGGGCCGAGCTCATCAGGGCCGCGCTGGAGGACGCCGTGCGGCTGGGCATAGCGCTGACAGACGACTGCGCGGCGGTCATGCTCATGGACGCCGAGGTATTCCTCACAGAAGGCTCGGAGGAGAACTTGAAACTGACGACGCCGGCGGATGTTTTCACCGCCTCGGCGATAATCGACGCAAGGGGGGACTTCATGTGAGAGTCGGCCAGGGCTACGACGTTCACCGGCTGACCGAGGGGCGGAAGCTCATACTCGGCGGGGTGGAGATAGAATACGAAAAGGGCCTGCTCGGCCACTCGGACGCGGACGTGCTCACGCACGCTGTTATGGACGCGCTGCTCGGCGCTGCTGCGATGGGCGATATAGGCAAGCTCTTCCCGGATAACGACCCGGCCTATGAGGGCGCTGACAGCCTGCGCCTGCTGGAAGAGGTCTGCGCGAGGCTGCGTGAGCGCGGCTTTGAGATAGAAAACGTCGATTCCACAGTTATCGCACAGAAACCGAAACTCGCCCCTTATATAGAGAATATGCGCCGCAATCTGGCACGGGCAATGGATGTGGACGTTTTCCGTGTCAGCGTAAAAGCCACAACGGAGGAGCGGCTGGGCTTTACAGGAGAGGGCCTCGGGATAGCTGCGCAGGCGATAGCGCTAATAGAAGGCTGATGTCAAATCAAAACCGCCCGCATAGAATGGAGTACGCTTCACTGATATGCGGGAGGATTTTTTATGCGATATCTCATAATGTGCCGCTCACAGACTTACGCTCAGAGAGCGGCGAGACTGCTGGAGCGCTCGGGCATCACCGCCACTATCTCCCGCGCACCGCAGGGGCTCGTAAACTCCGGCTGCGCGTGGTGCGTAAAGGTGTCCGGCGTGAAGCTGACGCAGGCAGTCAATACGCTGAGACGCTCCGGTGCGAACTTCGGTAAGATTTTCAGGGAGGACGAGGATGGATATACGGAGGTGACGCTGTGATATACCTTGACAGCGCAGCGACCAGCCTCCAGAAACCAGGAAGCGTCCACCAGGCAGTCTGGAACGCCATGCGAACCATGGCGAGCCCGGGAAGGGGAGGGCACCGGCCGGCATTGCTGGCCGCTGACTGCGCATACGACTGCCGGAATGAGCTGGCGGGGCTCTTCAACCTGAGCAGACCCGAGAACGTCGTGTTCACTATGAACGCAACGCACGGATTGAATATAGCCATAAACACGCTCGTGTCCGAGGGCGACAGAGTTGTAATATCCGGCTACGAGCACAACGCCGTCACGAGACCGCTCCACAGGCTCGGTGCGGTCGTAGATACGGCCGTGTCCCCGGTCTTTGACACGGAAGCGGCGATAGAAGCCTTTAAAGCGCGTATACCCGGTGCGAAGGCTGTGGTTTGTACACACGTCTCAAACGTCTTCGGCTTTATCCTGCCGATATATGAGATAGCCGCGCTCTGCCGGGAATACGAAGTGCCGCTCATAGTGGACGCATCTCAGTCCGCCGGAGTTCTTGAGGTCGACATGGAGAAGCTGGGCGCAAAGTTTATCGCCATGCCGGGACATAAAGGCCTTTACGGGCCCCAGGGCACAGGGGTGCTGTTGTGCCGGGACTTCGCAGAGCCGATCATGGCCGGGGGTACCGGCTCCGAGAGCAGGAACCAGACAATGCCCGAGTTCCTTCCAGACAGACTGGAAGCGGGAACTCATAATATTCCCGGCATAGCCGGGCTCATGGCCGGGGTCAGATTCGTCCGCTCCCGGGGAACGGAAAATATAGCGGCCCACGAGATGAAACTCACCGCGCTGCTGGCAGAGAAGCTGAAAACAGTGCCGGGCCTTGAGGTCTTCGCCTCTGAAGATGGCGGCGCCCAGTCGGGCGTCCTGTCCGTAAGACACGAGCAAATCGGCAGCGAGGAGCTGGGCGATATGCTGGGGAAAGCCGGAGTCTGCGTGAGAGCCGGACTGCATTGCGCCCCGGCAGCGCACGAGAGCGCCGGAACATTGAGCGGAGGCACCGTCAGATTCAGCTTCTCAGCCTTCAATTCCGAGACCGAGACCCTCAGAGCGGCCCGGATAACCGAATCTCTTGCTGAGCGGTAAATGGAGTTGCTATTTGCGGAAGATTGTTATATAATACTATGACTAACCGCTGCGCCCCGGCAGATGAGCCGAGGCGCTCGATACGGAAGCTGTGGGGACAGGCACTATGGAAAAAATACAATCCGTAATATCCACCGCGATAAACTATATGAAAACCGCGCAGGCCTCGGATATCGTGGATATCCTGCTCGTCGCGATGCTCATCTACGTGGCGATAGGACTCATACGGCGGACGAATATGACGAGAGTCGCAAGGGGTATAGTCCTCATCATACTCGCGCTTTGGTTGTCCGACTTGCTAAAGCTGAGGATGATAAACTCGTTCCTGAAGACTACGGTCGAGCTCGGCTTCATAGCCCTGGTGATTATTTTCCAGCCGGAGCTAAGGAGACTGCTGGAGAGGATGGGCAGTGGCAGATTCATGTACTTTTTCGGTGGCGGTTCCGCTCCGCTGACCTTTGAGTCCACGATAAACCAGACCGTGCTCGCCTGCACGTCGATGTCAGAGTCGAAGACCGGCGCGCTCATAGTGTTCGAGAGGATGATAAGCCTGAACGAACAGATGGCCACGGGCACGATCGTGAATGCGGACGTGACGAGCGAGCTGCTGCGGAATATTTTCTTTGTGAAGGCGCCGCTGCATGACGGTGCGGTGATAATCCGGGAGGGCAGGCTGGCCGCCGGCGGCTGTATGCTGCCTCTCTCTCAGAACGCGAGCCTGAGCAGCGACCTGGGCATGAGACATCGAGCGGGCATCGGCATGAGCGAGCACTCCGACGCCGTGGTGGTAATAGTGTCGGAGGAGACGGGTTCCATCTCGGTCGCGATGGACGGGATGCTGAAGCGGCACCTCACTCCTGAAATGCTGGAGAAGATACTCAGAACAGAGCTGATGCCGGACGCCGAGACGACACAGAAAAAGGGCCTTGCGGGGCTTATCGCTTCGCTCAAGACATTCAAGGTGAAAAAGCAATGAGTAAGAAGAAAAAGAACAAGCTGACAGACAGCAAGGTCTTATGGGCCGTCATCTCCCTGCTCGCCTCGCTCTTCATCTGGGTGTATATAACCGGGACACAGGAGGAGATAATTACAACCACCTTCAACAATGTCGAGGTTCAGCTGCAGGGTGAAGATACGCTGCAGGCGACGCGGGGCTACGTAGTCACGAACGTGAGCGCGGAGACCGTCTCTGTCAAGATAAGCGGTACACGCGGGAATATAGGCTCGCTCTCTGCTTCGGACGTGAAGGCGGTCATCGACGTCTCCCTTATAAGCACCACCGGCACACTGACTCAGTATTACACTCTGACGTTCCCTGACAGCGTGAACGCCGACGCTGTGAGCCTCGTGAGCAGCAACCCGCAGACCATCAGTTTTGAAGTGACCAAGATGTCGTGGAAGCAGGTGCCGGTCGAGGCCAAGTTCGTCGGCAGCACGGCCGAGAACTATATCGCGGGCGAGATCGAGTATGAGCCCAAGACGATAAAGGTCTCCGGGCCGGAGTCTATGCTCGAGAAGATCGACCATATCTACGCCGAGATGGGCGGCGACGAACTGACCATGACGCGCACGGCCGATATACCGATAGTGCTCATCGACACTGACGGGAACACCATGGATACGAGCGGGCTAGAGTTTGAAGTGCCGACGGTGACGGTGACGATACCGATAAGCATGATGAAGGAAGTCCCGCTGTACGTCCAGTGCGTGTACGGCTCGGGCGCGACCGAGGAGAACACGGTCATCAATATAGAACCGAGCAAGATAACGATCTCGGGCGACACGGAGATCGTCAGCGGCATCAACCGCATTGTGCTGACGACGGTTGATCTGACGGACTTCTCGCTGACGCATCAGGATACGTACGCTATACCTCTTCCCGACGGCGTGGAGAACGTCACGGGCATCAACCAGGCCGACGTCAAGATCGAGATAACAGGCGTCGATACAAAGATATTCACGGTGACGAATATCAGTTACCGGAATCTGCCCAGCGGATATACCGTCGACGAGATAACCACACAGAGCCTGGACGTGAGGATAAGGGCGCCGCAGGATGTGCTCGACCAGATACAGGCGTCGAACCTGAGCGCTGTGGCAGACCTGTCGGATATCACGCAGAGCGGAGATATGTTCGTGCAGGTGCGGATAATCGTGGACGGCTTCACCGACGCGGGAGCGGTCGGGGATTATTCGATAGGAATCAAGATAAAGGGCTAGGAGGCGCGGCTTGACTCAGTATGCTATAATTAAAAAACTCACCGGGCCTGAGAAGGCCGAGGTCGAGGTGCTCCGTGGCACGGCCTGCGGCGACGACTGCGGCAGCTGCGAGGTCTGTCACTACGCCTCTAAGATAAGGGTGGAGGCGAGAAACCCGATTGGCGCCTCGGTGGGCGACCGGGTCGAGATCGAGACCTCCACCTCAAAGGTGCTCGGGGCGGCGGTGCTGGTGTACGTGGTTCCATTCGTGCTGTTTTTCATAGGCTATGCAATAGCTGCACTGCTGCTGGACATGGCAGAGCTGCCGTCTATGCTCGTCAGCTTTGCGTTTTTCGCCGCGGGATTCGCCGTCGTGGCGATAGTCGGGAAGCGGCATAAGAAGAACCCGATAACCTACGAGATAACAAATATCATCGGATGCGGGGCTGACTGAGTATGATTAAGAGCATGACCGGCTACGGCGGGGCCAAGGGCAGCGCCGAGGGCCTTTCGGTGAGCATAGAGCTCAAGAGCGTGAACAACCGGTACCTGGACGTCTCGGTGAAGCTGCCGAGAACAATGCTTTTCGCCGAAGAACCGATAAAGGCGGCGGTGGGCAGGCATATTTCCAGGGGCAAGGTGGACGTGTTCGTATCGGTGGACGCTTCAAACTCCGACGATATGGAAGTCCGAGTGAACGAACCGCTGCTAAGGGGATACATCGAGGCTCTGAACTCCGTGTCTGAGAAGTACGGGCTCCAGAACGACCTTACGCTCATGGGAGTCTGCCGTCTCCCGGACGTGCTCAGCACCGACCGGAGGGAGATAGACAACAGTGCGCTCATGTCGGGCATAGGAGCAATACTCGAAGAGGCGCTGTGCGAATACGATAAGATGCGGCTGAGAGAAGGGGAGAAGCTCCGGGACGACGTGCTCTCCAGGGTGGACGAGATATCCAGGCTCACGGGCATCGTGGAGGAGAACGCCCCGAAGACCGTTGCAGAGTACCGGGCGAGGTTGGAGCAGAAGCTGCAGGAGGTGCTCGGCTCTACGAATATTGACGAGAGCCGGATACTGACCGAGGCGGCGATATTTGCAGACAAGATAGCGGTGGACGAGGAGACGGTACGGCTCAGGAGCCACCTGTCCCAACTGAGGGGGCTGTGCGAAGGCGACTCGCCTGCGGGCCGGAAGATGGATTTTCTCATCCAGGAGCTGAACCGCGAGTCTAATACGATAGGATCAAAGTGCCAGAACGCTGATATTGCGCACGTCGTGGTGGAGCTGAAGGCGGAGATAGAGAAGATCAGAGAACAGATCCAGAACGTGGAGTGAGACGATGAAGCTCATAAATATTGGCTTCGGCAGCCTTGTGGCTGCGGAGCGCCTGATCTCAATACTGTCTCCGGACTCTGCACCGATAAAGCGTATGATCCAGGACTCGAGAGAACG
The DNA here is from genome assembly GCA_902496595.1 of uncultured Eubacteriales bacterium. Lineage (GTDB taxonomy): Bacteria > Bacillota > Clostridia > Oscillospirales > Oscillospiraceae > Scatomorpha. Next base: position 8,209 of record CABVBV010000085.1, read on the forward strand.
CGGCCTGCTGGTGGACGCGAGCTACGGCAGGAAGACGAAGTCGGTGCTTGTGACGGACGGGGGCTACCTGTTTTTGTCGGCTCTGACGCCGGATGCGGTGGCTGCACGGGCCGGAAGCACGGTCGAACAGGGGGACGAAGAGTATGCACAGGCATGACAAGGGCAAGCTGGTCGTGATCTCCGGGCCGAGCGGCGCGGGCAAGAGCACAGTTATCGGCAGGCTGATGGAGCTGAGGAGCGACGTGTGCTTTTCCGTGTCGGTGACGACGCGGGCGCCGAGGCCCGGCGAAGAGGACGGGAAGGACTACTTTTTCGTCAGCCCGCAGCGATTCCAGGAGCTGGCGGAGGGCGGATATCTGCTGGAGAACGCAGAGTACGTCGGGAACCGGTATGGGACGCCGAGGGGCTATGTAGAGAGCCGGCTGCTTGAGGGCATGAACGTCGTACTCGACATAGAAGTCCAAGGCGCGGCTCAGGTGCAGAAAAACAGCCCCGACGCCGTTACGGTGTTCATCCTGCCTCCGTCTGGAGAGGAACTTGAGCACAGGCTCAGGCACAGAAACACCGACTCGGACGAGAAGATAAGAGAGCGGCTGCTCCAGGCGAAGCGCGAATGCGCAGAGGCAGGAAAATACGGCTATATAGTCGTGAACGACGACCCTGACAGGGCCGCGAGGGAACTTGACTCCATCATCACCGCCGAGAAGTGCAAGACGGCGGACAGAATAAATCTAGTTACAGAGGTGCTTATATCATGATGCTCTATCCACCGATGGCCGAGCTTGTG
>CABVBV010000086.1 GCA_902496595.1 uncultured Eubacteriales bacterium
CTCCGGCCGGGCCATGAACCGGCTCGTCCAGGGCGACGTCGGCAGCGGCAAGACCCTCGTCGCCGCCGCCTGCATCTGGTACGCGGCGCAGTCCGGGGTGCAGTCGGCCTTCATGGCCCCGACGGAGATACTTGCCGAGCAGCACTTTGCCACGCTGACCGGCTTCCTCGAACCCTTCGGCATCCGCGTCGTCAAGCTCACGGGCTCCATGAAAGCGAAAGAGAAGCGCGAGGTGCTGGCAGCGCTCGCTTCGGGTGAGGCGCAGCTTTGCGTCGGCACGCACGCGCTGCTCTCCGAGGGCGTGGAATTTCACGACCTCGGCCTCGTCGTCACGGACGAGCAGCACCGCTTCGGCGTGCAGCAGCGGGCCGCTCTGGCGGAAAAGGGCGCCGTGCCGCCGCACATCCTGGTCATGTCCGCGACGCCGATACCCCGCACGCTGGCGCTCATCATCTATGGCGACCTGGACGTCTCACTCATCGACGAGCTGCCGCCCGGCAGGCAGAAGGTGGACACCTTCGCAGTGGACTCCAGCTACCGTCAGAGGCTCAACGGCTTCATTGAAAAGCTCGTCTCCGAGGGCAGGCAGGTCTTTGTCGTCTGCCCTCGCATCGAGGACGACGAGGAGCAGCCCGACGACCTGAAATCCGCCGAGGAGCACGCCGCCGAGCTGCGCGAGCAGCTGCCCGGGTTGCGGATAGGCTGCATCCACGGCAAGCTCAAGGCGAAGGAAAAGGACGAGCTCATGTCGCAGTTTTCAAATGGCGGCATCGACGTCCTAGTCTCGACGACGGTCATCGAGGTCGGCGTGGACGTGCCGAACGCGGCGCTCATGGTCATCGAGAACGCGGAGCGTTTCGGGCTCTCGCAGCTCCACCAGCTGCGCGGCAGGGTCGGGCGCGGGCGGCACAAGAGCTGGTGCATACTCGTCTCGGACGCCAAGGGCGAGGAGGCAAGGGCCCGGCTCGCCGCCATGACCCACATCTCCGACGGTTTCAAGATCGCCGAGGAGGATCTCAGGCTCCGCGGCCCGGGAGACTTTTTCGGATCGCGGCAGCACGGCCTGCCGGAGCTCCATATCGCCGACCTGGGCGCGGACATGAACGTCCTCAAAGCTGCGCAGGACGCGGCTAAGAAGCTGCTGGAGGACGACCCGGAACTCTCCAGCCCGGAAAACGCCAGGCTCAGGGAGAGGGCCGGAGAGCTCATGGCGCTCTCAGGAGGAAGGTTCAATTGAGGCAAGCCCCCGCATATACTCATATGAGTACAAGCGGGGGTTTCTTCTATGAAAAAGCGGCTCATTGTGAATACCGCGCTGTTGACAGGCGCTTCCCTGCTGATGCGCTGCATCGGCATGGTCTTCCAGGCGTGGCTGGCCGGGCGCATCGGCGCGGCGGGCATAGGGCTCTATCAGCTCGTCATGAGCGTCGAACTGCTTGCCACGACCTTTGCCATCAGCGGCATACGTTTCGCCGCCACGAGGCTCGTAGCCGAGGAGATCGGGCTGGGCCGCGGTTCCGGGGTCGGAGCAGCCATGTCCAGGTGCGCCGCGTACAGTCTGGCCTTCGGCTTTTCAGCCTGCCTGCTTCTCTTTTTCTTTGCCGAGCCGATAGGCTTTCTGTGGATAGGCGACGCAAGGACTGTCATGAGCCTGCGAACGCTCTCCTTCGGGCTGCCCTTCATCGCTCTCTCCTCGGTCTTGTCAGGATATTTTACGGCCTGCGGCCGCATATGGAAGCCCTCGCTCGTTCATCTGCTGGAGCAGCTGCTCTGTGCGGGACTGGTGGTATTCTTCCTCAGCCGCGCTCCCGAGGGCGATATTGAAAAGAGCTGCGGCGCGGTCGCAGCCGGCGTCACAGCCTCGGATATACTCTCGCTGCTGATGATGCTCTCCTTCTACATTGGAGACAGAAGAAGGCATTCGGAGCAAGGCGGCGGTTCCGTCAGGCTCACTTCCAGGATGTTCGGCGTCGCGCTGCCCCTTGCCGTATCTGCCTATGCCCGAAGCGCACTCTCGACGCTCGAGCATCTGCTCGTGCCCAAGGGCTTCCGCAAGTCCGGGCTATCAGCCGATGCGGCGCTGGCCGGTTACGGCGTCATTCAGGGTATGGCGATGCCGATAATAGGCTTTCCCTCCTGCGTCCTCTCCGCCGTGGCCGAGCTCACGGTTCCCACGCTCACCGAGGCGCAGATGCGCCGCGACGGGGCGGGCATACGCCGCATAACAGGCAAGCTCCTGCGTCTTTGCGGCTTCTTTTCCGTTTGCTGTGCGCTCATACTCTGGCGCTTCGGCGGCGCGCTGGGAGAGGCGGTCTACGGCTCTATCGAGGCCGGGCGCTACATACGCCTGCTCGCGCCGCTCGTGCCGGTCATCTACACCGACATGGTAGTGGACGGCTGCCTCAAGGGCCTCGGCCAGCAGGTGTGGAGCATGGGCATCAACATTCTCGACGCCGGTCTCGGCGTGCTGCTCGTCTGGCAGCTGCTGCCCGTCGGCGCACTGCCGGCGTACATCGGCATCATATATTTTAACGAGCTTCTGAACTTCACGCTCTCGGTGCTCAGGCTGCGCCGGGCGCTGCGGCAAAATTAAAAAGGCGGGCCGTTCTGGCCCGCCTTGTGGTTCAATTGTCGGTTCAGATGACGTTCGCGAGGGCGAGCGCCAGCAGCACGAAGGTCACGAGCACGAAGAGAGAGACGAGGTAGGAGCCGATGCGCTTCTTGCCCAGCACCGGCGGCGTCGCGCTCTCGGAGGCCGGGATGAGCTTCGCCTTCCTGAGCGCGGTGACGACGGGCTTATACAGCAGCAGCGTGGCGGCGAGGTTCATGCCGCCCTTGACGGCGTTAAAGGGCAGGAACACGGGCAGCAGCATTTCGACGATGACCTTGCGCTTCACTCCCTGGTAGATGGGCGTGACGAGGTAGTTCCACAGCAGCATGACCACGACCAGCGCCACGACGCCGGTGGCAAGGCCGAGGACCGCGCCCTTCATCGTGTGGTGCTTTTTATAGATGTAGCAGGCCGTGCAGCAGAAGCTGGCCGTGGCGAGGAAGTTCATGAGGAAGCCCCAGATGCCGGTGTGGCTGACAGTGACCATCTCGATGAAGGACACGACGAGGGACATGGCGGCGGCGGAAACGGGGCCGTAGATGAAGCCGCCTATGCAGATGACGACGTCCTTGAAGTCAAAGTCCAGGAAGCCGTTGACGCTGGGCATGAGCTTCGACACGAGCATGACGACGTAGGCTATGCCGGTCAGCATAGCGAGGATAACGAGTTTCTTGACGTCCACTTTGCGCTTTTTTCCGGTTGTTTTTGCTGCATCCATAATAAAATGCACCCCTTTAATAGATTAACGCCCGAAGGTGTCTTCCTTCGGGCGTAATAATTGCAAAGGTGCAAAATACGCATCTTCTTCCATCCAGACTGTACTGTCGGTATCGGAATCGCACCGATTCATGCTTTGGCCGAAGCCTCCGCTCGCGGACTTTACCGCCGGTCGGGAATTTCACCCTGCCCCGAAGACATCTTTTCGGTTGTCAGCCGTACTATACCACTTCTCTTTCCATTTTGCAATACCCCTTTGACATTTCCCGCATATGGTTATAAACTTGCCTGGAGGTGAGCGTATGACGGACAGGGAACAAACCTGCTGCTTTACAGGGCATCGCAGCACAAAGCTGCCCTGGGGCGGCAACGAAAACGACCCGCGCTGCCTGGAACTCAGAAAGAAGATCGCAGAAGCCGTGCTCGATGCCTACGACTCGGGCATCAGGCGCTTCATTTGCGGCATGGCCATAGGCTGCGACACCTACTTTGCTGAGGCGGTGATCGCTCTCCGCGAGGAGAAGCCCGACGTCCGGCTGGAGGCCGCCGTGCCCTGCGAACGCCAGGATCAGGGTTGGGGCGAGGCCCGCTCGAACCGCTACGACCGGCTGCTCGCCTCCTGCGACTGCGTCACGCTTCTCGGCAAGGAGTACACCAGGGACTGTATGCAGCGCAGAAACGAATACATGGTCGACCACTCCTCGGTCATAATAGCCGTGTTCAACGGCAAGCCCGGCGGTACGCTCAACACCCTGCGCTATGCCGTGCAAAAGGGCTTGAAAATCTGCGAAATAGAACCGTAAGGCTTTGACATCGGAGCGCATATGATGTATAATGTCAGCTCTGTGTAAGGATGTGAGTTATATGAAAGACGTTATAATCTCAATAACCGGAGTCCAGAACTACCCGCAGGGCTCGGACGACGCCGTTGAGCTCGTCACCGAGGGCAAGTACAGCTTCAGGGACGGCAAGGGCGTCCTCAGCTACATGGAGAGCGAGCTCACCGGGATGCAGGGCACGAAGACCTCCTTCACCTTCACCCCGGACGAGGTGATCCTGTCGAGGGAGGGCACGCTCACCAGCAAGATGATCTTCCGCGAGGGCACAAAGAACACCTTCCTCTACGACACGCCCTTCGGCTCAGCTACCATGGGCCTCGACACCCACAAGATCCACTCCACCATGGGGCCGAGAGGCGGGGACATGGAAATAGACTATGTGGTGGATTTCGACCACGCCGTCGTCGGACGGAACAAATTCAGGATCAACGTCAGGGAACAGGTTGGTGCATTAGATGGCAAATCTTGTTGAGCAGGCTAAAAAACAGATAGACTCCCTTTTGTCGGAGAGTATGGAACGTGCGGCGCAGAAGGGCGAGCTTCCCTCCGGTGCGTCGCTCTCAGGCATCGTTGAGGTGCCGAAGGACGCCAACAACGGCGACTTCGCCGCAAACCACGCCATGGCCGGGGCAAGGGCCCTGCATATGGCCCCGAGGAAGATAGCCGAGGCGCTCATAGAAAACCTCGAGCTCGAGGGCAGTTTCTTCGCCTCGGCTGAGGCCGCAGGGCCCGGATTTATAAACTTCCGGCTCGCTCCCAACTGGTACGCCGAGGTCATGGCCGCCGTGCAGGCCGAGGCCCTCGACTACGGCCGTTCGCAGGCGCTTGCCGGGCAGAAGGTCATGGTGGAGTTCGTCTCCGCGAACCCCACCGGGCCTATGCACATGGGCAACGCCAGAGGCGGAGTCCTGGGCGACACCCTCGCCGAAGTGCTCTCAAGGGCCGGGGCCGAGGTCTGGCGCGAGTTCTACGTGAACGACGCCGGCAACCAGATCGAGAAGTTCGCAGTATCCATTGAGGCCCGCTACGCCCAGCTCGTGCTCGGTGAGGAGGCAGTCGAGTTCCCCGAGGACGGCTACCACGGCGACGATATAAAGGAGCTGGCCCGCGCCTTCCTCGAGGAAAACGGCCCCGGCTGGCTGGACAAGCCTGTCGCCGAGCGCCACGCGGCCATGGCCCGCTTCGGCCTCGACCGGAACCTGCCGAAGATGAAAGCCGACCTGCAGCGCTACGGCATCGAGTACGACGAGTGGTTCTTCGAGAGCTCCCTGCACGAGAGCGGCTTTGTGGCCGAGACCGTAGCCCTGCTCACGGAACGCGGTTTCACCTATGAGAAGGACGGAGCCCTCTGGCTCGCCACCTCCCGCATCCTCGGAGACGAGCTTCGGAAGGCCGGCAAATCCGAGAAGGACATCGAGAAGCTCGACCTCAAGGACGATGTGCTCCGCCGCGCCAACGGGTTCTACACCTACTTTGCCGCCGACATCGCCTACCACCGCAACAAGCTCGAGGTGCGCGGCTTTGACCGGGTCATCAACATCTGGGGCGCAGACCACCACGGCCACGTCGCCCGGCTCAAGGGCGCGATGGACGCTCTCGGGCTCGACGGCGAGCACAGGCTCCAGATCGTGCTCATGCAGCTCGTCAAGCTCATGCGCGACGGTGAGGTAGTGCGTATGTCCAAGCGCACCGGCAAGGCCATCTCCCTCGGCGACCTGCTCGATGAGATCCCCGTAGACGCCGCACGCTGGTTCTTCAATTCAAGGCCCGACACGCAGATGGACTTCGACCTAGGCCTCGCGGTCAGGGAGGACAGCGAGAACCCGGTCTACTACGTCCAGTATGCCCACGCCAGGATCTGCTCCGTGCTTCGCAACCTCGCCGCCGACGGTCACAAGGTGCCTGAGGCCGCGTCGATAGACGCCTCCCTGCTCGAAACCGAGCAGGAGCGAGAGGTGATAAAGCAGCTCGCCGGACTACCGGACGAGATACTCCACTCAGCCGAAACCCTCGACCCGAGCCGCATCAATCGTTACGCCATGGAGCTTGCCGCCAGGTTCCACCGCTTCTACAACGCCTGCCGAATCAAAGGCGCGGAACCCGGTGTGCTCGAGGCCCGGCTCCTTCTCGCCGACTGCGTTAGAGACGCCATCGCCGTCTGCCTCGGCATCCTCGGCGTCAACGCGCCCGAGCAGATGTGAGCGACTGTATATTTACTCATTTCTTAAGATTATATATCCGCAATATTCAGCCAGACGCCGTCAGAATGAATGGCGTCTGGTATTTTATTGCAATACGATTGCTCCCCTTTTTGAAGCCGGTTTTCGACCTGTTTTTGGTTTGGACTGTCGAGCTGGATTGGTGCAAAGAAAGCAGGCGCTTTGAAATTATGCTCATGAACAAAACCAATTTTCGGCCTAAAAAACCAAAAAAGCGCCTTCCGGCGCTTTTCTGGGGGAGAGAGAAAATAGTCTGTGGAGAGGCGACTTTGTTATTCTAATAACAATCTAAGAGCATGATACCACGTTTATAGAGGTTTGTAAAGCGGATGCGAACATTTTGTTAAAAATTTATTTTGTAATCACTGTCCGAAGAAGAACCTGACTGTAAGCGCGGAGGCTGCGAAGCCTGCCAGGTCTGCGGCCAGAGCTGCCGGGACGGCCCAGCGGGCATTTTTAATGCCTGCCGCTCCGAAGTATACGGCGATGACATAGAAGGTCGTCTCCGTCGAGCCGAGCATGACTGCGGCGGTGCGGCCCACGAGGCTGTCTGCTCCATATTCTGACATCAGCTCCGAGGCCACGGCCATTGCGCCGGAGCCCGAGACCGGCCTCAGCAGCATGAGCGGCGCGGTCTCGGCCGGAATGCCCAGGAGGTCTAGCGCCGGGGCCAGAAGGCCAGTGAGGGCTTCGAGCGCTCCGGAAGCTCTGAGCATCAGAACGGCGGTCAGCAGCGCAATGAGCGGCGGCAGTATTCTTAATAGTGTCTGAAAACCGTCGCGGATGCCGTCAAGCATGGCTTCAAAGACGTCCACTCCGCTCAGAGAACCCCACAGCGCCGTCGCTGCTATTATGACAGCGGCGGACATATCCGCCAGTGCGCCCATCATTCCCCGAACGCCCTCGCAAGCAGCGCGGAGGCGAGGAGTCCAATGGTGACGGACAGCGCCGAGCTTATCCAAACCGCCGGGAGGATATCAAACGGCGAGGCAGCTCCGTTTGCCGCTCTGAGCGCGGCGGCAGTGGTTGGCAGTAACTGGATTGACGCCGTATTCAGAACCACGAGGAGGCAGAGCTCTTTTCCGGCAATTCCGGGTCTTTCTCCGAGCCGGGCCATTCCTCTTGCGGCCTTGATACCCATTGGTGTCGCGGCGTTCCCGAGGCCGAGGAGGTTTGCGGACACGTTGGAAGCGAGGGCGGCCATGGTTTCGGAGTCTGTTGAGGCTCTGGGAAAGAGTTTTTTAAGCAGCGGCCGGAGTGCACGTGACAGCGCGTCGGTCAGGCCGGAGCGGCGCATCACCTCCATGACGCCCGACCACAGGCAGATGAGTCCCCCGGTCTCGAGCACGACCTTCACCGCAGCGGGCGCGCCCTCAAGCGCGGCAAGACCGGTTTCCGCACCATTTCCTGTTAAACAGGCAAAAATCACTGCAATCACCAATGCAGTTGTCCACATTTTAGACATATTGTACATTCCTCCCAAATTCAAACCATGGAAATTTCAAGATTTATTCATGAATATTTATTCCCGGTATGTTGACTTTATGCCGCTTGTCATATATAATGTTGCAGTGCCGAATACTGGACACGGCAGATTTGGAGGGAATTATATGAAATCAACTGGTATCGTAAGAAAAGTAGACGAGCTCGGCCGAATAGTTCTTCCCATTGAGCTGAGAAGGACTCTCGACATTGCTGAGAAGGACTCGATGGAGATCTACATCGAGGGCGACGCGATCATTCTCAGAAAGTATCAGCCCGCTTGCATCTTCTGCGACAGCGCGAAGGACATTGTCTCTTACAGGGGCAAGAACGTCTGCTCCGACTGCATCAGGATGCTCGAGGAGAAGGTCTGATCGTTTGCGTGGCACGGGAAAGGCAGAGCTCTACGGGACTCCGGAAGCTCTGCCTTTTCTCATGTTATCTTCTTCAGTTTTTCAGGTCATCTTCTCCTGCTTGACCTTGTGGTCTATGACGTGCCTCGAGGCCAGCTCTCGTCTAACCTCATCGGGCTCTATGCCCAGCTCGACCATCAGCACCAGTACATGATATGCGAGGTCGGCTATCTCATAGACCGTCTCTTTCCTGTCCCGGGCGTGGCCTGCGATGATGACCTCGGTGGACTCCTCCCCCACCTTCTTTAATATCTTGTCCAGGCCCTTCTGGAACAGGTAGGTCGTGTAGCTGCCCTCGGGCAGCGCTTTTTTTCTGCCCTGGAGCAGCTCGTACAGCCCGTCGAGCGAGAACTCATTGAGCTCGTCGCTCTCGTAGACGGGGTTAAAAAAGCAGCTCTCGGCGCCAGTGTGGCAGGCGGGGCCCGCCTTCTCGACCATGACGACCAGGGCGTCGAGGTCGCAGTCCGCCGTGATGGAGACTATGCGCTGCACGTTGCCGCTCGTCTCGCCCTTGCGCCAGAGCTCCTTCCGGCTCCGGCTCCAGAAGCAGGTGCGGCCCTCCTTTATGGATATCTCAAGGCTCTCCCTGTTCATGTAGGCCAGGGTGAGCACTTTTTTGTTTATGGCGTCCACGACTATGGCGGGGATGAGGCCCCGCTCGTCGAATTTCAGTTTGTCCAAGTCCATGTTACAGCCTCACATTTATCCCGTTT
>CABVBV010000087.1 GCA_902496595.1 uncultured Eubacteriales bacterium
GAGCACCTGCCTTTTAAGCAGGGTGTCCGGGGTTCGAATCCCCGCTGGGTCACCAAAATAGGCAAAACCTGCGTATAACCTTAGTTATACGCAGGTTTTGCTATTCACTCGGGCAGCTTGCAGACGTCTATCCACTCGAGGGCGTTGGAGTACTTCCACAGCTCGTCCATGTTCAGCTCTATGGCGCTCGCGCCGCTGCCCACTGCGGGGTAGACCGTCTCGAAGCGCTTCAGGCTCTCGTCCAGGTATACGTCCACCCCATCGTTTATGCCGAAGGGGCACACGCCGCCCACCGGGTGGCCCACAAGCTCCAGCACCTCTTCCGCGGTCAGCATCTTGGCCTTGAAGTGGAACTTATCTTTGAACTTGTGGTTATCTATCCGGGCGTCTCCGGCGGCAAGGATGAGCATCGCGCCCCCGTCGGGCTTCTTGAACGACAGGGTCTTGGCTATCCTCGCGCCCTCTACGCCCAGCGCCTTGGCGGCAAGCTCCACCGTAGCTGACGACACCGTGAACTCTATGACGCGATCCTCCATACCGAACTGTCTGAAGTATGCGCGTCCCCTCTCAATGGACATCTCTTTCTTGCCTCTCTTTCAGATTATTTGCAGAGCCATTCCAGCAGATCCAGCGTGCCCTCGCCCTGGGCCATGGCCAGGCTCTCGGTGAGCAGCACATCGTCAATGTCGTAATACTGCACGAAGTAGCTCAGCGTCATCGCGTTATATTTCCTGTAATCTATGACGTAGACATTATGGTAATGCTGGCTCAGGTATGGGGCGAAGGGGTTGCCGAAGGAGTCTTTTATAACCACGCAGTTCGGCCCGTCCGGGAGGTCATTGTTGGTGATAGTGACCAGCGGATGGTCGCCGCCCAGGAAGGTCATATACTTCGAGTAGATGCTCGACTTTGACATATCCGTCAGAACCGGCCACTCGAAGGAACTGCCGTTATCCTTTGTTATCATCATGGTGATATCGCCCGGCGGGTCGTAAGCGAGGACGTTATCCTCCCGCAGCTTAGAGCTCTGAGCACAGTTCCCGTAGAAGGAGCCCAGGAAGGGGCCCATGTCGAGCTCCTCAAAATCCTCGAGCGGCACGGGTTCAAAACCCGCTACCTTACAGAACTGCTCATAGGAGTAATATGCCGCGAGCGCCGTCCAGTGGTGGTCGGTACGGAAGTAGAGGTACTCGTCGTTGTGCTCTATGAGCGTATTGAACACGTTCACGGCCTCAACGTTGTCGTTCACCTGAGAGAAGATATAGCTTATCGTCTGGCCCTGGTCGGTACACTTGAGCAGCTCCATATAGTCCGAGGAGACGACTATGCCGACACTGGTAGGGATAAGGATATCGTAGAGTTTGGCTCCGTACTGCTCCAGCATATCCGCGCAGGAGTTCACGAGCTTAATATGCCTGTCCGAGCCGTACTGCGAGAAGCCGTAGTACGCGAAGGCCGCGTCGCCTATCTGGAGCACGTTGCCGTAGATGACCTCGGTCTCGTCGTCGACCTCGAGGCCGCCCCAGTGCTCGACGGATTCCTCGGGCGGCGAGGTCAGCACGACCTCGGGCGTCGGAGGCGGGGTGGGCGTCGGAGTGGGCTCGGGCGTTGGCGTCGGCTCCGGCGTGGCCGTCGGGGATGTATCGGGCGCGTCGCTCTCCACGGGCGGCAGCTCGTCCGCTTCGCCCAGGTCGCCGTAGATCACCACGTCGTTTATCCCGTGCAGCTCGCCCAGCCGGGTGGATACCGAGAGCCAATAGTCCCTGAACGGGAAGGTATCCGAGAACCAGAGCCCGATCTGGTCGAAGTAGTCTCCTGACAGCAGCGATTCCGCAGAGAACTCCGGGAACTCCGTCAGTTTGCGCTTCTCGCTTGCCGACTCTGTGGGTCTGAGCGGTATGATAAACGCGACCACCGTCAGGGTAAAGAGCACGGCGAAAAACGGGAACGCTATTCTGGAGCGCCTGCGTTTTCGCTCCCGCTGTTTGGCCTTTTCAGATTTATACTTTCCGCTGTCGTTCATTAGCATACCTCAGAACTGGAAGTAGATAAACGGATTGTAGCTGTCTCCTACCAGCGAGGCGGTCGAGAGCAGCAGCATGATTATTGGGAAAACGATGTAGCCCATGAGGTTCCTGAACTTTTCCCCGGAAACGCTGCGGCAGAGTTTTCGCTCCGCGCCCTTTGCAATGGACTTCACCAGCGGGGTACAGGCGACGGCGGAGACAATAAGCAAAAACAGGTTGTTCTTCAGCAGCGTCAGGCTGAAGAAGTCCGAGGCCGCGTTGCCGTTTGCCGTGAAGAGCCCCAAAAACACCGTCCAGCCCAGGCGCACGTCCGTGAAGTGGAAGAGTATCCAGCCGGCGAAGACCACGAACAGCAGGTATATGTGCGGCAGGACATGGAGCCTGTCAAAGAGCTTTTTGAGGAACAGGCGCTCGATGACGATAAACACGAAGAAGTAGAGGCCCCAGAGCACGAAGTTCCAGTTCGCGCCGTGCCAGAGCCCCGTGAGCGCCCAGACGACGAACAGGTTGAAGATCGAACGCGCCTTTGAGCACTGTCTTCCGCCCAGAGGGATATACACGTAGTCCCTGAAAAACGTGCCGAGCGAGATGTGCCAGCGCCGCCAGAACTCCGTGATGGTTTTGGACACATACGGATAATCGAAGTTCTCGAGGTAGTGCAGTCCGAGCATCCGGCCCATGCCTATGGCCATATCGGAGTAGGCGGAGAAATCCAGGTATATCTGGAGCATGAAGGCGGCGACGCCCACCCAGGCTCCGAGGGCCGAGAGGTTCGAGAGCGTGTGCAGGTTCTCGGTGAAGAGAGCCGCGTCCGAGGCCTTGTCGGTGGCCAGCAGCAGCTGGTCGGCCAGGGCGCCGCAGGGATTGGCGAGCAGCGTCTTCTTCGCCAGGCCCACGGTGAACCTGGATATGCCCGGGAGCAGGTCTTTCCCGTCGCGTTCCACAAACAGCTCATGCGCTATCGTCTTATATCTGACTATGGGCCCCGCCACGCACTGGTGGAAGAGCGCGGCGTAGAGCAGGACGTTCAGGTAGTTCGGCTGCGCCTCGGCGTCGCCCCGGTACACGTCCACGACGTAGGTGAGCAGCTGGAAGGTGTAAAACGAGATGCCTATGGGCAGGGCGATGTCGGCTATGAAGCCCGGCACCTCGCCGAAAATCGAGCAGACGAGGCCGGAATACTTGAAAAAGCCGATGAGCAGGATATCTATCGTGCAGGAGACGGCTACCCAGAGTTTTTTCTTCTTCCGGCTCCCGGCCTTCTCCACCCTAAGCGCGCAGAACCAGGAGCTGAGCGCCATGAACATGAGCAGCAGCACATACTTCGGCTCGCCCCAGGCATAGAAGACGAGCGAAAACACGAGCAGCGACATATTTTTTGCCTCTCTGCTCCGGCACAACACGTAAACCAAAAGCGAGAGGGGCAAGAAAGCGTATAAGAATATGAGGCTAGAAAATACCATGTCCTCTTCACCATACAAATTATTTACGTTGAAGCATTATATACCAACCCAGTCTCTCACGCAAGGGCATTTTCCGCGCAAAAATGCCCGCGGCGCTGATATTCATGCGCCGCGGGCCGGTTATGGCTTGCGGTTCATCTCTCCCGGTAGTCCCACATCATTCTGGAAAACAGCTCTTTTGTTGTAGGCGGCGTATAGCTGATCGCGTTGGCCCCGGCTTTTACGGTCTCGGTTATCGACTCGGCGGTCGGGCCTCCGGTGGCGATGATCGGCACGTCCGGGAATTTTTCCCGTATCTTCCGGACTACCTCCGGCGTCCTGGCTGCGGCAGAGACATTGAGTATCGACGCGCCCGCAGCCAGCCTGGCTTCTATATCCGTATGCTCGCTGAGTATGGTGACGACGAGCGGGATGTCGATATAATTGCATATCCGCTCGATATCCAGATTGCCCATGGGAGCATTCACGACTACCGCCATGGCGCCCTGTGCTTCAGCGTCCCAGGCCAGCTGGGTAGTCCTTATCCCCTGAGTCGTCCCGCCTCCAACTCCGCAGAACACCGGCAGCGACGAGTATCTCAGAATGGCGTCCGATATGGTGGGCTGCGGGGTGAAAGGGTACACCGCCAGCACCGCATCCGCCGAGCAATTGCGGATTATCGCTATGTCCGTTGTGAATACCAGCGTCTTGATACGCTTGCCGTTTATCACTATTCCGCTCACGCCTCTGGCTTCGTTCGGTACCTCCAGTATGTGGTGCCTCAGTTTGCTGCTGATGTGCGGGATGGTTTTTTTCTGCTCCATCTCGTATCCTCCTTGGCAGATCTGATGTCTGTGTGGGAGTATAACACAATTTTGTTAAAAAATCTTGTACTTGCAAGATAAAAATATAACTATTGCCAGGGTGATTGAAAAGAGGGCGGGTTTGGCATATAATCGTTAGGTGTAAAGACACCTTTGGAGGTAATAGAATGGAGAAATACGGCGGCCTCAATTACACCATGCTCTGCGACTTCTACGAGCTAACGATGGGCAACGGATACTTTGAAGCGGGGCTGGGCGACAAGATAACCTACTTCGACCTGTTTTACAGGACGGTGCCGGACGGAGGCGGCTTCGCCATTGCCGCAGGTCTGGAACAGGCCGTGGACTATATCAAAAATCTGCATTTTTCCGATGAGGACATTGCCTATCTGCGCGGCAGGGGTATGTTCCCGGAGCAGTTTCTGGACTATCTGAAGAATTTCCGGTTCACCGGCGACGTCTGGGCCATGCCCGAGGGTACGCCGGTATTTCCTCGGGAACCCATCATGATAATCCGAGCCCCGGCGATACAGGCGCAGCTGCTTGAGACATTTCTGCTGCTTACAATCAACCACCAGAGCCTCATTGCCACGAAGGCGAACCGCATCGTCCGTGCAGCCGACGGAAGGGTCGTGCTGGAGTTCGGCTCCAGGCGGGCTCAGGGCCCGGACGCGGCCATACTCGGCGCCAGGGCGGCCTACATCGGCGGCTGCGCGGGCACGGCCTGCGTGCTCTCAGACCAGATCTACGGCGTCACAGCAGGCGGTACCATGGCCCACGCCTGGGTGCAGATGTTCCCCACCCAGCTCGACGCTTTCAGAGCCTACTGCAAGGCCTACCCCCAGAACGCCGTCCTGCTTGTGGACACCTACGACACGCTCAGGAGCGGAGTTCCGGACGCGATACGGGCTTTCAACGAGGTGCTCAAACCGATGGGCATCAAAAAATGCGGGATAAGGCTCGATTCAGGCGATATGGCCTATCTGACGAAGTGCGCGAGAAAGATGCTGGACGACGCCGGCTGGACGGAATGCAAGATCACCTGCTCAAATTCACTGGACGAGCATCTCATCAAGGGCCTGCTGCATCAGGGTGCGTGCATTGACTCCTTCGGCGTGGGCGAAAGGCTCATCACGAGCCGGTCTTCTCCGGTGTTCGACGGAGTATACAAGCTGGCGGCCGTGGAAGAACCGGACGGTTCCATCGTGCCGAAGATCAAGATAAGCGAGAACATCGGCAAGATTACAAACCCGCATTTCAAAAAAGTCTACCGCTTCTACGGCCGGGACACGGGCATGGCCGAGGCGGACTACATCTGCGTTTACAACGAGACGGTTGACGACACGAAAGATCTCGTTATCCGAGACCCGGAGGCGACCTGGAAGCAGAAGACTATGACAAACTACAAGGCCCGGGAGCTGCTGGTGCCGATATTCAAAAGCGGCGAGCTGGTATACGAGCTGCCCAAGCTGCCGGAAATACAGGAATACTGCCGGAAGGAGATCGCCACGCTGTGGCCGGAGGTAAGGCGCTTCGAGTATCCTCACAACTACTACGTCGACCTTTCCGACGAGCTGCTGGCGATCAAGACCGGACTGCTCAACGCCAGAAGATGACGGACGGGGCTTGCAGGAGGGCTGAGATAGCCGAGATATTGTCCAAAGCGGAGGCTCCCGTCTCCGCCGCGAGCCTTGCCTCGAAACTGGGAGTGAGCCGTCAGGTCATAGTCGGAGATATAGCCCTGCTTCGGGCTTCCGGGGCGGAGATCACCGCAACGCCCAGGGGCTACATCACGGGAAAGAGCGGCGGCGGGCTCCGCCGTACGGTGGCTACCATCCACAACGAGCTCGCCGAGATGGAGCGGGAGCTCAACATCATGGTGGATAACGGCTGCACAGTGCTAGACGTGGTGATAGAGCACGCGGTGTACGGGCAGCTGACAGGAGAGCTTCTGCTCTCCAGCCGGCATGATGTCAAGCAGTTCATGGAGCGTATCTCTTCGGAACAGGCTCCGCCGCTCTCCACTCTCACCGGAGGCATACATCTTCACACCCTTCTCTGCCCCGACGAGGAGTCTTTCGGGCGCACGGTCAGAGAACTCGACGAGGCAGGCATACTTTTCGCATGAAAATCAAAACGGCAAGCAAGGCCGACGGGCCCGGGCATCTGAGTTCCCGGGCCCGTCGGCCTTGTGATATTCTCACAGTTTGTTATTGAAATATGAGTGTTTGCAGCTTTTGCACTGGTTTCCGCGGGCAGCAACGTCCTGCTCTTCCGCCAGAAACAACTCCAGCTTGCCGCAGTTCCGGCAGAGGTAGTATTCGGTCTTCAGCGGCATCTGTTCAAAATCGCCCGTGGGAATCCTGCCGAAAACCAGAAACTCCATCCGCGCACCGCAGCGAAGGCAATTAAGTTCTCTCAATTCTCTCGCCTCCCTATCGTCATATTAACACATTCCCAACGCGCTTACAATCGTGCAAAAAACTGATTGAAGCCTTGGTGACTTTGTTGTATGATAAGGGAAGTTGTGAAAAAGAAAAACAGGGGAACCGGGAGGCAGTTTATATGCTCAGGATAGGCTTTGACAACGACAAATATCTGCGCCTGCAATCGGAGAAGATACGCGAAAGGATAGCCCGCTTCGGCGGCAAACTCTATCTCGAGTTCGGCGGCAAGCTCTTCGACGACTACCACGCCTCGAGAGTATTGCCCGGCTTTGAGCCGGACAGCAAGGTGCGGATGCTTTTGGAGATGAAGGACGAAGCGGAGATCGTCATCGTCATCTCCGCCGACGATATCGAGCGCAGCAAGCGCCGCGGCGACCTCGGCATCACATATGACGACGACCTTCTGCGCCTCATCGACGCCTTCAAGGCCATCGGCCTCTATGTGGGCAGCGTGTCCATCACCCACTGCCGCGGCCAGCAGGCCGCAGAGCAGTTCAAAAAGCGCCTCGAGGCCATGGACGTCAAGGTATATCTCCAGCACTGGATACCAGACTACCCCTCCAACCTCTCCTACATCGTCTCGGACGAGGGCTTCGGCAAAAACGACTACATCGAGACCACGCGCCGCCTCGTTGTCGTCACCGCGCCCGGGCCGGGCAGCGGCAAAATGGCCACCTGCCTGTCCCAGCTCTACCACGAGCACAAGCGCGGCGTCAAGGCCGGTTACGCCAAGTTCGAGACCTTCCCCATCTGGAACCTGCCGCTCAAACACCCCGTCAACCTCGCCTATGAGGCCGCTACCGCCGACCTCGACGACGTCAACATGATAGACCCCTTCCACCTCGAGGCCTACGGCGAGACCACCGTCAACTACAACCGAGACGTGGAGATCTTCCCCGTCCTCAACGCCATGTTCGAGCGCATCTACGGCGAGAGCCCCTACAAGAGCCCCACCGACATGGGCGTCAACATGGCCGGCTTCTGCATCATCGACGACGCAGCCTGCCGCCGCGCCTCCGAGCAGGAGGTAATACGACGCTATTACCAGAGCCTCTGCTCGCTGCGCCAGGGCCTCTCCGAGCAGAACGAGGTCTACAAGCTCGAAATGCTGCTCAACCAGATAGGCGTGAAGCCCAACGACCGCCCCGTCATCCCCGCCGCCCTTGCCAGGGCAGAGGAGACCGGCGCCCCCGCCGTGGCAATGGAACTGCCGAACGGCAAGATAGTCACCGGCAAGACCTCCTCCCTGCTCGGCGCCTCCTCCGCCTGCCTGCTCAACGCCCTCAAGTGCCTCGGCGGCATTCCCTCGGACGTGCTGCTCATCTCCCCGAACATAATCGAGCCCATACAGCATCTCAAGGTCGAGCACATGGGCAACCACAACCCGCGCCTGCACACGGACGAGGTGCTCATCGCCCTGTCCATCTGCGCCGTCACCGACCCCAACGCAGAGCGCGCCATGGACCAGCTCGCGGCCCTCGCCGGCGGCGAGGTGCACTCCACCGTCATACTCTCGCGCGTGGACGAGAACGTCTTCCACCGCCTCGGCATGAACCTCACCTGCGAGCCCAAGTACCAGACTAAAAAGCTCTACCACGGAAAAAAATGAAAGGCAAACAGCGGCTTTGGACCCGCGATTTCACCATAATCACGCTCGGCACCGTGGTCTCCATGCTCGGCAACGCCGTATCCGGCTTCGCCATCAGCCTGCTGGTGCTAGACTACACGGGCAGCGTCTTCCTCACACGCTATACATGGTCGTCTACAGCCTGCCGAGGATAATCATGCCCCTCGTCGCCGGGCCGTTTCTCGACATCTACTCGCGCAAGCGCGCCATATACACCCTCGATTTCATCTCCGCCGGGCTCTATCTCGGCATCTATCTGCTGCTGGACGCCGGGCTCTTCAGCTACGGGCCCTTCCTCGGGCTCTGCTTCGTCATCGGCTGCATCGACAGCACCTACGAGGTCAGCTACGAGAGCCTCTACCCCACGCTCATACCCGAGGGCTGCTTCACGAAGGCCTACTCCATCTCCAGCCTCATCTACCCCTTCTCGGTCGTCATGATTCCGCTTGCGACCTTCGTCTACGAGCGGGTCGGGCTTGAGCCGCTTTTCGCCTTCAACGCCGCCACCTTCCTGGTCGCGGCCGGCTTCGAGACGCGCATCAAGGGCGGCGACAGCCATGTGCGCTCCGAGCACGGCAGCCTCGCGCAGGAGTTCCGCGAGGGCCTCGCCTACCTC
>CABVBV010000088.1 GCA_902496595.1 uncultured Eubacteriales bacterium
GCTCCTGGACTATCTCGCCCTCGCCCTTCGTCTCGTCCTCCTCGTGCATGACCGCGTTGTGGAGGGACGGGTCGAACTTCTGCCCGAGCGCTTCTATCTCGGTGACGCCCATGCGCGAGAGGATGTCCTTCAGCTGGGCCATTATCATCTCCACGCCCTTGCGGTAGGCCTCGTCGCAGGTATCCTGCCCGAGCGCCCTGACGAGATTGTCGTAGACCGGCAAAAACTTCGTCACCGTGTCGGCCCGGACGTCCTGATATATGTTCTCGCGCTCCTTGGAGCTGCGCTTGCGGTAGTTGTCGTATTCGGCCGCGAGCCTGAGATACCTGTCCTTCTCGGCCTTCAGCAGCGTCTCCGCCGAGGGCTCGGCCGGCTTTTCCGGCTCCTTTTCGGCCTTCGGCTCCTCCTTCGGTTCCTCCGGCTTGGGGGCTTCGGCCTCTTTATCTGTCTCCTGCGCCGGGAGCTCCTTCTCTTCCATCGGCTCCGGCGGGTCTTTCTTCTTACTGCTCATTTATATCTCCCTTTATTATGAGTTTGTTGTCCAGGCCTGGCGGAGGCGCTATCCCGCCGCCCAAACGCTCCGAGAGCGCCCGGGCTATGAGGCTCAGCTTCGCCGCCACCGCCGAGTAGTCCATCCTCGTCGGCCCCACGACGCCTATGAGGCCCTTCGTGTCTCCGCCCATGTCGTAGCTCGCGAGCACCACGCTCGAATCGCGCAGCTCCTCGGCCACGTTCTCCGGGCCTATCAGCACCCTCACGTCTCCGCCGCAGTCTATGGCGTCGAGGTCGTGCAGATGCTCCGCGTCGGAGAGGTAGCTCATGAGCGCGTGGGCCTTGGCCGGGTCGCGGAACTCCGGCTGCGCCAGGAGCCTGTTCGCACCCGAGATGCAGGTCTCCGCCGCCTGAGCCTCCGAAAGTATGCTTATCGCAAAGGAGGCGATGACGCCCGTCAGCCCCATCGTGTCGTCCACGGCCCGCTCCGTCGAGCGGATGAGCAGCGGCGTTATCTTGTCCTCCGTGATCTCCGTGAAGTTCGCGTTGAACACCGAGGAGAGCCGCTGTATCATGTCCTGGCCGACAGAGACCGGCAGATGCACCAGCTTGTTCTTCACGCTGTTGTTGCTCATCATCGCAACTATTATAAAGGTGTTCGCGTCGATGTAGATGAGGTCGAAGCGCTTTATCGTCGCCGCGGGAGGCGCCGCCATCGCCATGGCCGGATAGTTCGTCAGGCTCGAGGCCAGAGCGCCCACGTTCGAGACGAGCTTGTCAAGCTCGCGCATCTTCTCGTTGAGGCTCCGGTTTATCTCCTCCGTCTCCTCCAGGGAGAGCTTCTGCCGCTGCATGAGCTCGTTCACGTAGATGCGATAGCCCTGCGGCGTCGGCACCCTGCCCGCCGAGGTGTGCGGCTGCTCGAGATAGCCCATCGAGGCCAGCTCCGCCAGCTCGTTGCGTATCGTCGCCGACGAGCAGCCGAGATCCGTCGTCTGGGCCACGGTCTTCGAGCCCACCGGCTCGGCCGTGCGGATGTATTCCTCCACGACCGCGGCAAGTATTTTCTTTTTCCTGCCGCTCAAACCCATCGTCAAAGCTCCTTATCTGGCAGCCTGGGTTCCCGAGTGCTGGCACTCTCGAACCTCGAGTGCTAATATATCACCGCCTCCACTCAATGTCAAGGGGAGCAAACGAATAATTGACAGATTGTTCATAAATGTTTATATATAATATAAGGGATGTCGAAAAGGCTTGTTGCGGAGGACATTTATGAAAAGACTGACTGCTTTACTACTGATACTTGCCCTGGCGCCCGCACTGGCGGGCTGCGGGGATTTTGCGCCGGATCCGACCGAGGCGGCGAACCTGTCGACGGACTACTCGTTCGACAGGTCGAACTTCCCGCTGCTCGCGGGGGGCGCGGCGCAGGAGCCGCTCGCCGAGGCGGTAGCGGCAATCATGCTCGGGGAGTCCCGCGAGTCGGTTGCGGACAAGCTGAGCTTCGGGAGCACGGACGAGGCCTGGTTCATGCTGGAGTCCGGCGAGGCCGGGCTGGTGCTGGCGGCCGAGCCTGACGAGCTTCCGGAGGGAGTCGAGACCGCTGTGGTCTCGAAGGACGCCCTGGTCTTCTACGTCGGGGCCGGGAGCAAGATAGACGATATCACGACGGCGCAGCTCAAGTCGATAATCTCCGGCGGGACGAAGAGCTGGACGGGCATGGGCGGCACGGGCGACATCGTCGTCATCGGCAGGCCGGAGGGCTCCGGCTCGCTGGCTGCGCTGCGCAGGCTCATAGGGGCCGACGAGCTGGCGGTGTCCGAGGAAGCCACGGCGCTCACGAGCAGCGAAGTGCTGGGCTACGGGTTTTATAACGAGGCCGTGCTGATGGGCATGGCGGACGGCTACAAGATACTGACGGTGGACGGTGTGGAGCCGACGGCGGAGACGATAGCCTCCGGGGAATACCCGCTGTGCGTGGACGTGCTCGCCGGCATCAGCGCCTCTGCGGCGTCCGATTCGCCCGAGCGGGCGCTCTGGCTCTGGCTCCAGGGCGGCGTCGGCCAGGCGTTCATCTCCTCTCAGGGATATCCGGAGGCGGCAAAATGAAAAAAACGATAATACCCGCGCTGATACTGGCGCTCATCCTCTCCGGCTGCGGCTTCACCGAGCAGCTGAAGACGGTCAAGGACGACTATATCGACTCCGCTGTCGAGCGTTATGAGAACGGTGAAGGCAGCTCCGAAGACTTGGACGCCCAGATAAGCGCTCCGAACATCGCAACGAACAGGGAGCGGCTGTCGGACTATGTGCCCTTCGAGTCGGTCTATACCAGGGCCGAAGGCGAGCTCATCGAGGCTCTGGCGCCCTCGGGCAGCTACGGCAGGCTGCTGCCATTCGCCGGCGGCCTTGTTACCGAGCAGGGCGAGATCGTGCTCGACACGGTGTGCAGTTCCATAACCGCCGCGGCATACGAGTCCGCCTCCGGCACGGTGTATCTCGACATCTACATTCTCGAAAACGACGAGGGCCTGTTTGCCGCCTGCGGAGCGGACGGCTCCTGGTGTACCGGCTTCGGCTACACACAGATCCTGCCCATGGAGTCCGGAGTCCTGTGCATAGAGGACGCGGAAGCGAAGCTCGCGGTCTGCTACGCGGAGGACGGCTCCGTGGCCTTCGACACCTCGGACTTCGGCGAGCTCTACAACATCCAGGCGGGCAGCATAACCAGTCTTGCGGACTGCGAGGGCGGGCTCATGCCCATCGTCTACGTGAACGGGCAGAAGGGCTTCATCTCGGCGGACGGCACCGTGCTGAACAGGGCCTCCGAGCGGGCCAGTTTCTTCGAGGACGCGCTCCCCTTCTCGAACGGCCTGGCAGCTGTTAAGAACAACGGCGTATGGGGCTATATCAACACTGACGGGGAATACGTGATAGACCCGGGCTTCGAGGAGGCGGGCAGCTTTGTGGGCAGCCTTGCCGCGGTGAAAAAGGGCGGGGTCTGGTGCGTCATAGACAAGAGCGGAAGCGTTAAGCGCGAGTTCCAGGGCGTGGACGGTGTGACGATAGGCAGCGGCTATGTCGAGGCCGGCGGCACATACTACACCACCGCTCTGGAGGAGGCGGTCTTCTACGGCTACACCGGAGAGCCCTGCGAGGGCGGCTTCTGGGTCGCGGGAGAGAGCGGGGTCAGGGTGTTCAGGAACGACGGTTCCCAGGTCTACTTCTCCGGCGGCGTCGAGCTGCTGGATAACTCCGGGGAGCTGTGGCTCGTTGAGCTGGCTGACGGCACCACCGCGGTCATGGACGCATACAGCCGCGTCGTCGCCGCCGGGGACTGCAGCTTCGTGACCGATATCGCCACCGGCACCACCTATATCTTCGAGGCCGACAGCGGGCGCCTCTGCGACTCTGCGGGCTACTTCCTGGGCTCGGGCTGCACAGGCGTCGTGATAGACGGATTCATGCTCTGTGAGGATGGAGACAGCATCGGCTGGAAGAGTTCGGGAGACAGTTGGGTCTTCCGGGTCGCGCTCACGGGCGCCGACTGAGCTGAATACCTCAAAGCGAAAAAAGGGCGGCCCCGACCGCTCTTTTTTCAATGATAATGTGCGCGAATATTCACAAAATATTAACCCAAGAGGGCTTTGACTGAGTGTAAAATGTTGTCGCTTGGTATATGGAGGTGTCGATATGAATAAAAAGGCGCTTGTGATAGAGGACGACAAGAACATAGCGGAGCTGCTGCGGCTGTATCTGGAGAAGGACGGTTTTGATGTCTCCATCGCGGCTGACGGAGGCAAGGGCCTGCAGCTTGCTGAGAGCGAGAGCCCGGACGTGGTGCTGCTGGACATAATGCTGCCTGTAATGGACGGCTGGCAGGTCTGCCGGGAGATAAGGCGCACGTCCCAGGTGCCGATCATCATGCTGACTGCGAAGGGCGAGACCTACGACAAGGTCTCGGGCCTGGAGATGGGCGCGGACGACTACGTGACGAAGCCCTTCGAGGTGAAGGAGCTTATGGCGAGGATACACGCAGTCATGCGGCGCACGGACGGGGGCGACAGCCCGGCGGAGAAGAAGCTCGAGTACGACAAGCTGATAATCAATCTGGACTCGTACGAGCTGATCGTGGACGGGAAGAAGATAGACACGCCTCCGAAGGAGATGGAGCTCCTGTATCACCTCGCGGCCTCGCCGAACCGGGTGTATACCCGCAACCAGCTGCTGGACGAGGTCTGGGGCTTCGACTATTTCGGGGATTCGCGGACGGTGGACGTGCATATAAAGCGCCTGCGCGAAAAGCTGGAGGGCGTGTCGGACAAGTGGTCGCTGAAGACGGTCTGGGGCGTGGGCTACAAGTTCGAGGTCAGCGGCAGCTGACGGGCGCGGCATGAAAAGCATATATTTCAAGAACTTTCTGGCCACGGCGGTCATGGTGCTGGTGAGCTTTCTCATGATAGGCGTGGCCTTCATATTCATCGGCCAGAGCTACGTCATAAAGTCGCACCGGGACAGCATGGAGCAGAACGCCAAGACGGTGACGAAGCTCATAGTGTCCATGTCCTCCACCGGCAGGTATTTCGACGATATATATCTGCGGGTCATGCTCACCTTCACGGAGACGCTCTCCGGCAACCAGGTCTTCCTCTGCGACACGGACGGCTATATCTACACCTGCTCCGACGAGATAGGCCGCTGCCAGCACATAGGCAACTATGTGCCGGAATACTATATAGATGCGCTCGACCGCACGGGCGCTCTGGACACGACCACAGACCTCGGCGGCATCTTCGACTCGCAGCGCTATGTCTTTGCCATGCCGATGAAGTATACGGAGAGCGACTCCGCCTTCGGCTACGTCTTTGTCAGCACGGACAAATCGACGATCATCGGGGCGTGGAGCGCGTTCATCTGGGTGTTTTTCGCGGTGACGCTGGCAGTGCTGTTCCTGGCGCTGGTGCTCTCGCTTGTGGTATCGAAGAAGATGGCGGAGCCGCTCGACGAGATGACGGCGGCAGCCCGGAAGTTCGCGCACGGGGATTTCTCGGTGCGCGTGCGCGAGGACAAGGGCACGGATGAGCTCGCGGCGCTCACGAGTTCGTTCAACAACATGGCGGACAGCCTGGAGCGCTCTGAGCAGCAGAGAAACGAGTTCATCGCGAACGTGTCGCACGAGCTGAAGACGCCCATGACGACCATCGCGGGCTTTGCCGACGGCATCCTTGACGGGACGATACCCAAGGAGCAGGAGGACAAATATCTCGCCACGATAGCGGACGAGACGCGCAGGCTCTCGCGGCTGGTGCGGCATATGCTGAGCCTGTCGCGGCTGGAGAGCCTGGGCTCGGATTTGACGAAGCGGCGGGATTTTGACTTAAACGAGCTGATAATACGGACGCTGCTGAGCTTCGAGGGCAGGACGGAGGACAAGGGCCTGAACATAGACCCGCAGCTGCCCGAGGATCACATGACGGTCACGGCAGACCCGGACTCCATAACGCAGGTGCTCTACAATCTGCTGGACAACGCCGTGAAGTTTGCAGCCCCGAACAGCACGATATCCGTTCTGCTCTGGAAGCAGGGCGGGAAGGCCTACGTCTCAGTGAAGGATGAGGGCGAGACGATACCGGAGGACGACCTGCCCCTCAT
Organism: uncultured Eubacteriales bacterium; assembly: GCA_902496595.1. Lineage (GTDB taxonomy): Bacteria > Bacillota > Clostridia > Oscillospirales > Oscillospiraceae > Scatomorpha. The sequence continues at coordinate 6,145 of CABVBV010000088.1, forward strand.
TTTCGACCGGTTCCACAAATCCGACAGGTCGAGGAGTCTGGACAGGGACGGGGTCGGCCTGGGCCTGTATCTGGTGAAGAGCATCCTGGACGCTCACAACGAGGACATCGCCGTGACGAGCCGTGCGGGCATGACCGAGTTCGTGTTCACTCTGACGCTGGCGAAGGAAGTAAAGCAGAAGCCGGAGTCGAAGAAGCGCTCCGAGGGCCGGAAGAAGCAGGACTCGGAGCAGGGCTAATTCACAGAATGTTTTTAAGTTATTCATACCCAGCACAAAAATCGGAGTTATCTTAAACTTGACCTCAGGGGGTAAAGCTCATGCACGAGGAAAACGAAAACCGGAACGGGCAGTGGTACGATACCAGCTGCTGGACGGTTTACCCCGGGGGGCAGACACAGACTCAGCCGGCGGCAGCGGCTCCCCACCCCACACAACTACCTCCCCGCCGCTCCGCCGGCAACCCTGAATACGGCTCCGCCGTGCGCAGGGGACACGGTTCTGTAAGGGCTGTCGCCCTGTGTCTGCTCGCAGTAGTCCTCATCGCCGCATCGTCTCTGGCCTTTGGAGGCAGCAGCTACTCGGCGGCGTCCGGCCGTCCGCAGGGCTCCGTGAGCGGCGCCGACTTTGGGGACTACAACGACTATCGCGACTTCTTCAACAACTACTACGAGAACACCTCGGGCTCGCTCAGCGGAAGCAGCGGGATACCCAGGGTCGATTCTGCGGACGATTTTGCGCTCGAACCTGTGCCTGAGCCGGAAACGGAGGAGCTGACGCTCCAGGAGATCTACGAAAAGTGCTCTCCTTCAGTGGTAGGCATAACCGCCGTGGTGAGCGACATGAGCTATTTCTGGGGCACGGGCATCGTGATCTCGGAAAACGGCTATATCGCTACTAACGCGCACATAATCGAAGGCGCGTATTCGGCGACGGTGACGCTCTGGAATGACCGTGAGTATGAGGCTCTGCTGGTGGGCATAGACAGCGTGAGCGACCTTGCGGTGCTGAAGATCGAGGCCGAGGGCCTGACGGCGGCGGAGTTCTGCTCCGACCAGGTGAGCGTGGGCGACTCGGTAGCGGCGATAGGCAATCCCTTGGGCGCGGAGCTCAGGGGCACGATGACCGACGGGATAATCTCGGCGATAAGCAGGGATATTCCTTATAACAACCACTCGATGACGCTGCTGCAGACGAACGCGGCGATAAACGACGGGAACTCCGGCGGGCCTCTCATCAATATGCACGGCCAGGTGGTCGGCATCACCAACATGAAGATGAAGGCCGCCACCTCGAGCGCCACGGCTATCGAGGGCATAGGCTTCGCGATACCCGTGAAGACCATCAGGAGCGTAGTCGACGAGCTCATAGCCTCCGGCAGCGTGAGCGGCCGGCCTGCCATGGGCGTGACCGTCGGGGCCATCCCCGAAAGCGCCGCGGAATACTTCGGCATTCCGGAAGGGCTCTATGTCATTGGCGTAGCCGAGGGCTCCGATGCGAAAGTCAAGGGCATCCGACAGGGCGACATCATCGTGGAAGTCAACGGCGACGCGGTGTACGCCATAGACGACCTGAGCAACGCCATCTCGGAGTTCGACGTGGGAACGTTGATGACTCTGAAGATCTACCGGGATGGAGAGACGATGTTCGTGAACGTCGAGCTCGTTGAGACGAGCGATATATACTGATACTTCTCACTCCTTTTCCATACATTTTCCCCTCTCTTTTTGCAAGCGGCCGGCCCTTAAACAAGGCCGGTCGTTTGTATTTCAGTTTAAAAAACCGCAGAGTTTCGCGGCCGCCGCGGCATAGATCCAAAGGTCGCGGAGCGCAGCGCCGTCCTCTTGTCTGAAATGGCAAAGCCTTCTCAGACAAGCTGAGCCCCGGTGCGTCAGCCTGAAGGCTGTCGCACCGGGGCGATTTGACTGTATCAGGATTATTGCTCGTAGACCTTCTGCGGGTGGATGATGTGCCTCGGGCAGACCTCCGCGCAGTGGCCGCAGCCGGTACACTTGTCGTAGTCTATCGTTGCGACGAAGTTCACGACCTTTATGGCCTCGTGCGGGCACTCCTTCTGGCACTTCATGCAGCCTATGCAGCCCGCGTCGCAGATCTTCCTTGTCTGTGCGCCCTTGTCCTCCGAGCGGCAGCCGACGAGGACGCGCTGCTCGTAGGGCACCTTGCGGATTATCTTCTTCGGGCAGGCGTCGTAGCAGGCCATGCAGGCCACGCACTTCTCCCTGTCCACCACCGCGACGCCGTTTTCGATGTGCATCGCGCCGAACTGGCAGGCCCTGACGCAGTTGCCGAGGCCGATGCAGCTAAACTGGCACTGCTTCGGGCCCTTGTTGCCGAAGCGCATCGCCGCGACGCAGTCCTTCGGGCCCTCGTAGTCGAAGAACTCCTTCGCCACGCCCGTGCCGCCGGAGCAGGGCACGAAGGCCACATACTTGACCTCGGGCTCCGCGTCAAGGCCCATGATGGCCGCGACTTTCTCCGCCGTGGCCGCGCCGCCCGGCGAGCACTTGTTGGGGGGCGCCTCGCCCGCGACCACCGCCGCGGCATAGGCGTCGCAGCCGGCAAAGCCGCAGCCGCCGCAGTTCGCGCCCGCCAGCGCGGCGCGGACTTCCTCTATCCTCGGATCCTGCTCCACATGGAAGATCTTCGCCGCAAAGGCCAGGAGCCCTCCGAAGACCGCGCCCATGACGCCCAGGACGAGTATGGCGTAGACTATGTTCATCATAACGCCTTACCCCCTTAACCTATCTTCATGCCCGAGAAGCCCATGAAGGCCAGGGCCAGAAGGC
>CABVBV010000089.1 GCA_902496595.1 uncultured Eubacteriales bacterium
AGACGATGACGCTGGACAACGGCCGGCAGAAGGTGAACGACGTGCTGGGCAATCCGATAATCATAGGCGCGGTGGTCATCTGGCGCGTGGTAGACCCGACAAGGGCGGTGTTCTGCGTGGAGGATTATCCGTCGTTCCTGTCTATACAGACTGACTCGACGATAAGGAACATCGCGAGACTGTATCCCTACGACATCTTTGATGAGGACGAGGACGCGGCGGCAAGCGAGAAGTCGCTCAGAGGCAGTTCGCTGGAGATAGCGGAGAGCATGAAGGCGGAGCTTCAGAAGAGGGTGGAGGACGCCGGTATCGTGGTAGAGGAGGTGCGGATAACGCACCTGGCCTATGCGGAGGAGATAGCGGCTGCTATGCTGCAGCGTCAGCAGGCGTCGGCGATAATCGCGGCGCGGCAGAAGATAGTGGACGGTGCAGTAGGTATGGTGAAGATGGCTATCGATAAGCTGGGAGAGGACGAGATAGTCGTGTTGGATGAGGAGCGCAAGGCGGCGATGGTGTCGAATCTGCTGGTCGTGCTCTGCGGCAACCGCGACGCCCAGCCTGTTGTGAACAGTGGGTCGATATACTGATGGCCGCGCAGAAGACCCCGGAGCAGCGAGAACGGGAACTAAGGGAGCGGCTTGAGCGGATAGAGGCTCTGGAGCGGGAGATAAAGGAGAAAGAGAGAGCCGTAAAGGCCAAGGAAGGCTCTAAGAAACAGTTGGTGCTCCGCCTTGCCCCAAGCCTCTGGGATGAGATCGCCTCCTGGGCTGAAGAAGACTTCCGCTCAATAAACGGTCAGATTGAATATCTGCTCAGTAAAGCGGTAAAGGAGAGAAAAAAATAAAGCCCGCAGTATCAGCGGGCTTTGCAGCTTGTCGAAGAGGGCTCCGTCTTCTTCGTAAAATTGCGGCCGGCGCCATTTGACGCCGGCCGGTGTTGTTTTGTAAATTATATCATTCAGCCGCGCCCTCAGCTTTGACGGCGGAGTCAAGCTCGGCGCCGAAGAATGTGTGGACGGCTTCCAAAGCGGAAGTCATGTCCTTGTATATCTCGTCGTTCATGAACTCCCACGGCTCATCGGAGGTGTAAGAGTCGATCGCCGCGTGAAGGTCGACCATCCGATAGTGCCAGCCATAGTCGTTGATGCCGTAGTCGTAGAGGTCGGCCATGTAGATGGGCTTGTAGCTCACGTCGGATATCCAGGCTTCTCCGGTGTCTGTATCCTTGGTGAGCACGATGTTCACCAGGGCGGAGATGTCTGTGTACTCATCGTTTTGGCAGGAGAGCATATTGCCGAGGCTGTAACAAATAAAACCCTGGCGCTCGTTGCCGTCCACATCCGTGATAGTCCTGAGCTCCATCGGCTGAGGCACACGGCAGTGGCCGCCGATAATGATGTCGGCGCCGTTGGTAAAGAGGAAATCGGCAATCTGCTGCTGCTGCTCGGTCGGCTCCGTCGCAAATTCGGTGCCCCAGGACATGAACACGAAGACGATGTCGGCCCCTGCGTCCTTTGCGGCGGCAAGATCGTTCTGCATCAGTTCATAGTCTATCTCCGTGCCGCCGGTCAGGTAGTCCGTTGAGCAGATGCTGACGGCGTACTCAAAGCCAGCCACTGGCACGGCGTTTGTGTCGGTGGTGTAGCTCAGGAAAGCGACCTGTATGCCGCCGATGTCCTCCATGTGCCTGTTGCCGGAAGAATCGCGCTCTTCCTGTGTCCTGTACGTCCCAACGTGGTCGAGCCCAGCATTGTCGAGAGCGTCAAGAGTGGAGACGATACCGTCCTTGAAGGAATCTACACAGTGGCTCGTGGCCGTGTTAACAAGGCTGAAGCCTACATTCGCTATCGAGGCGGCCAGGTCGACCGGTGATTTGAACAGCGGATAGGCGGTGTAGTTGCCGCTGCCCAGAGTGGTTACGAGCGAGCAGACGGAGTAGTCGGCGTTGGCAATGAAGTCCTTGAGTATGCCGAAGATGGGCACATAGTCGTAGCCGGAATCGGTCATGGCCTCACCGTTGAGACCGGTGTGCATGACAATGTCGCCGCCCACCGCCAGGGTGGAAGAGACTGTGTTCACGTGCTCTGGAGTGGCTTCCGGAGTCTCCTCGGGAGCATCGGTGCCCTCCACAGATACTGCTCCGGCGCTTGGAAGCTCGGAGGGTTCGGTGTGCGACTGCGAGTCGGGCTTCATCAGGGTGGCTATCAGTACCGCAGCCAAAACCAGAACAACGGTCACGGCCAGCGTTATCAGTGCGATTTTGAATTTCTTGTTCATATCAGACCTCCATGCGCCGCCAGCGCGTTTTCAACTAAATATGATAGCATAGCCCCGCTTAAATTGCAAATTATTTGATATTAAGTTGAAGCCGGATGAGAGGCGTGGTACAATGCGGGCATGGAAGAGTTGAAGAAAAATGATATATTTGAGGCAGCTGTAACCGGTCTGACTTCGGAGGGCGCAGGCGTCTGCCGAATAAACGGCAGGGCAGTGTTCGTTCCTAGGGCGATACCGGGCGAGCGTTGGCGCGTGCGCATAGTGAAGGTCACAAAAACGGCGGTGTACGGCAGAGGTGAGGAGCTGCTTTCCGCGTCGCCGGAGCGCATTGAGCCCCGATGCCCGAATTTCGGACGCTGCGGAGGCTGTGACTTCTTGCACATGAGCTATGAGGCTGAGCTGAGATATAAGCTCGAGCGCGTGAACGAGGCGTTCAAACGCATTGGAGGCCTCGAGTTGAGAGCGGAGCAGATAGTTGGTTCTGAGAAGACCGAAAGCTACCGGAACAAGGCCGTCTACGCCGTGGGCAAGGACGAGAACGGCGCCTTCGCTGGATTTTATCGAAGCGGCAGCCACGATATCATTAGGGCGGATAATTGCCTGCTCCAGTCCGAAGAGGCCTCGTCCTGCGCAGGCGCAGTCGTATCCTGGATGAACGCGCTGGGAGTAAACGCCGGTGAGACTGGGATCCGCCATATCTATACGAGACAGGCGAGGAACGGTGCCACGCTCTGCTGCATAGTAACCGGCAGGAGCCTCTCGGATATAGAGTCAGACGCATTGGTTAACGCGCTTAGAAGCGCCTGCCCGGGGCTGATCGGCCTGGTCGAATGCCTGAACCGGACTCCTGGGAATACGGTGCTTGCCGGTGAGTTCCGTACCCTGTGGGGCAGCGGAACGCTTGTTGACAGGCTCTGCGAAAACGAGTTCGAGTTGAGTCCGCAGGCGTTTTACCAGATAAATCACGACCAGGCGGAGAGGCTGTACGAGTTGGCAGTTAGCTATGCGCTGCCCAAGCCATGCGGGATCGCGCTGGATCTCTATTGCGGGGCGGGAACGATCAGCCTGACGCTCGCCAAACGTGCGGAACGGGTGATAGGTGCCGAGATCGTGCCGGAGGCGGTTGAGAACGCAGGCCGGAACGCCTTGAGGAACGGGATAGGAAACGCTGAGTTCATCTGCGCCGACGCGGGCGACGCCGCAAAAATGCTGTCGGAGCGAGGCGCCAAACCCGATGTAGTTGTCGTAGATCCCCCAAGAAAGGGTATGAGCGGAAACGCACTGGAGCAAATAGCGTCGATGCGCCCTCAACATATCACATACGTCTCCTGTGACCCCGCGACCCTGGCCAGAGACCTGAAACGCCTCAGCGAACTAGGCTACCACGCAGAAAAAGCCACGGCAGTGGATATGTTCCCAAGAACAGCCCATGTCGAGACGGTAGTACTTTTGTCCAAACTCGAACATACAACGGAGGCGCTGTATGGAGCGTAAGATCGTACTGAAACAGGACATCCTCGACGCCCTGGCCGCTGTCGGCGTGGAACGTGGGCAGACGCTTATGGTTCACGCCTCGCTGAGTTCGCTCGGCTTTGTCTGCGGCGGGGCGCAGGTGGTCATCGAGGCGCTTTTGGAGGCCGTCGGCAGCGAGGGCACGGTCATGATGCCCGCGCAGTCGTGGAAAAACCTCGACCCGAGCACCGGCGTCCACTGGGAGGAGCCGGAGAGCTGGTGGCCGCTCATCCGGGAGAACTGGCCGGCATACGACAAGGCAATCACCCCGACGAACACGATGGGCGCTGTGGCCGAGATGTTCCGCAAATGGCCCGGCGCACTTAGGAGCGACCACCCGGCGCGTTCCGTGGCCGCCTGGGGGAAATACGCCGAATACCTGACTTCGGGCCACGGCCTCTCCAACATCTTCGGCGACGGCTCGCCCATCGGCAAGCTCTACGAGCTCGACGCCCGGGTGCTGCTCATAGGCGTGGGCTATGACAAAAACACCTCGCTGCACCTGGCGGACGCCCGAGCTGACTACCTCAGCAAGCACAACTGCGTCGAGCACAGCGCGGTCATGGAAAACGGCCGCCGTGTGTGGAAGGAGTACGAGACGCTCTACGTGGACGGCGAGGATTTCAGCGACATCGGCGCCGCCTTTGAGCAGTCGCACGACGTCCGAAGGGCCGCGCTCGGCAACGGCACGCTCCGACTGATGCGCCAGCGCGAACTCGTGGACTTTGCCGTGCAGTGGATAGAGAAAAACCGACGCCCTGCGCCCGAGGTGAAAGCGCCGGGCCTCACACTCGTAGAGCCCTGCGAGAAGTACCTCGCGTCCTTTCTAGAAGTCCGCGAGGAGGCGCTCGCGGGCGGCATGGCAGACGAGGGATTCAGCGGTGCGCCGGCTGAAGAACTGCTTGGGAGATACGACGACCTCAGGCACGGGCGAAATCTGCCGCCGGGCTGGGTCGCCGCTGACCACTACTGGCTGGTGGACGAGGGCAGGGGCCGCTTCATCGGCGAAGTCTGCATCCGCCACAGGCTGACCGAAGCGCTCGAGCGCTATGGCGGGCACATCGGCTACGCCGTTCGTCCATCGGAGTGGAACCGGGGCTGCGGAACCCTGATGCTCCGGCTGGCGCTGGAAAAGGCCGAGGCTCTGGGTATATCCACCGTGCTCATCACCTGCGACGACGACAATATCGCCTCAGCGCGGGTGATGGAGAAAAACGGCTTCACCCTCCTCGACAAAGTAAAAAACACCATAGACGGACGCGAGATAATCACCCGCAGATACACAAAAAACCTGTGCCACGGCACGACCTGGAAAGGAGCTGGAACGACATGACGCACGACAACGACCTTTCGAGATTCACGGACGCCCACAGGCGCTCTTACGAGCGTGCGCTGGGAGAGATACGCGGAGGCTACAAGGCCAGCCATTGGATGTGGTACATCTTCCCGCAGATTCAGGGTCTGGGCAGGAGCAGCTCGGCCCGCTACTATGCCATCAGGGACATAGACGAGGCCCGGGCGTTCATTGCCGACCCCTATCTGGGCGGCAACCTGCGCGAGATATCCGAGGCCCTGCTGCAGCTGGATTCCAACGACCCCGTGGCGGTCATGGGCTGGCCGGACGACCTGAAGCTGCGCTCCTGCATGACCCTGTTCGCCAAAGCCTGCGAGGACAATGAGGTCTTCCTGAAAGTGCTGGACAAGTACTACGGCGGACTCCAGGACAGCGAGACGCTGAACATCCTGCGCAGTCAGGCTGGGGGAGCGGAGAGATGATATCAAAGGTCGAATGGGACAGGATGATGAGCGGGCGGCTCTACTGTCCGTACAAGGTCGGCGGAGACTCATGGGCGCGGGTACACGCGGCGCAGAAGAAGTTCAACGAGTCCGAGTTCTGGCACGACAGGACGGCGCTCGACGAGCTGCGCAAATGCTTCGCCGAGGCGCCCGAGGACATGGTGCTCACCGCGCCGGTGTACTTCGACAACGGCGACAGGGTGTATTTCGGGCGGCACTTCTATGCAAACACCGGGCTGACGATACTGGACGTGTGCCCCGTCAGGTTCGGCGACAACGTGTATCTCGGCCCGAACGTGAACATCTACACCGCGGGCCACCCGATATACGCCGGGGTCAGGAACCGCGACGTGGAGTTCGGCCTGCCGGTGACGATAGGCTCGGACGTCTGGATAGGCGGGAACGTTGTGATAAATCCCGGAGTCACGATAGGCTCAAACGTCGTCATCGGCTCCGGCTCGGTCGTGACGAAGGACATACCGCCGAACTGCATCGCCGCCGGCAACCCCTGCCGGGTGCTCCGGGAAATCGGCGAGTCCGACCGGGTGAGATGGGAGCGCGAATACCTGGACTACCTCGAGAACACTGGAGCGGGAATATGAAAAAGTACCTTCCGGCGGGCCTGATGTGGCTGCTCTTTGAGCTCATTGCCGTGACGCTCTGGATTGCGCTGGATAATGTCTTCTATCTTCTGAACTTCAGCTACATCGGTTCGGCGCTTGGGTTGGGGCTAGCCATGTATTCGGCAAAGCTGAGGTATGCGCGTAACTTTGTGCAATTCGCAGTTGGGTCGTATATGCTGGTGTACCTCGGCATCATATGCCGGGAGAATATGCAGCTTGAGGGGTTTTGGTACTACCTTTTCCTGGGCGTGTTCGAGGCGGCGGTCATACACTACGCTGTGGCGAAGATCTTCGGGCCTGTGCTGTTTGGCAGGGGCTGGTGCGGTTATGCCTGCTGGACGGCTATGGTGCTGGATATGCTGCCGTTCAAGACCCCGCAGGGGGGACGCAGGAGTTTCGGATATGTTAGCTGTGTGCTGTTCGCGGCCTCTCTCGCCTTTGTCGGTGCGCTGTTCCTGTTTGATGCGCCGGATATGGGCAGGATCATGTGGTATGCCTTCATCTTCGGCAACCTCGCCTACTATGTGTGTGGTATCGTGCTGGCCTTCAAATGCCGCGACAATCGGGCGTTCTGTAAATATATCTGTCCTGTGACGGTGCTCCTCAGGCTGTCGAGCCGCTTTGCGCTATTTCGTGTGCGGGTGGACAGGGGGAAATGTATTTCCTGCGGAAGATGCGAGCGCGTCTGCCCGATGGATATCCGGGTCTCGTCAGCGCCCGACCCAAAGGAGTGCATCCTCTGTCTGCGCTGCGTGGAAGAGTGCCCAAAGGATGCGTTGAAGTTTTAGAGCTGCTTTTCATAATCTATAACTGTGATACAGAGTGCCGGGTTCATAAAACTCGAGATGAAGAGGTCTTCATGAACTACAAGAGAATTAAACACGCCTGCTACATTGGTTATGTCACGCAGGCGGTGGTAAACAACTTCCTTCCGCTGCTGTTTTTGACGCTGCAGCGGAGTTTTGACGTGTCGCTCGAACAGCTGTCACTAATTGTGACGCTCAATTTCGGAGTTCAGCTGTTGACCGACCTCACAAGCCCTTTGTATGTCGACAAGATCGGTTACTGGCCCAGCATGAGGCTGGCGCACCTGCTCTCGGCGGTCGGGCTGGCAGGGCTGTGGTTTTTTACCGAGCTGTTCCCGGAGCCGTTCACAGGCGTGCTCGTCTCAGTCGTCATCTACGCCGTCGGCGGGGGACTCCTGGAAGTGCTTGTCAGCCCCATAATCGAGTCCTGCCCATTCGAGCACAAAGAGGCCGAGATGAGTCTGCTGCACTCGTTCTACTGCTGGGGCCATGTGGCCGTCGTGCTCGTCTCGACTGCGTTTTTCACCGTGTTCGGGCTGGACAACTGGCGCGTGATGGCCTGCCTCTGGGCGCTCGTTCCGCTGTATAACCTCTATAACTTCTGCACCCTGCCCGTGCCTTATATAACTGAGCAGCGCGGCGGCATGAAGGTCGCGGCGCTGCTCAAAAGCGGCACTTTCTGGCGGCTCTTTCTCATGATGCTCTGTGCTGGTGCGTCGGAGCAGGGGATGAGCCAGTGGGCCTCGGCCTTCGCGGAGTCCTCGCTGGGCGTGTCGAAGACCTTGGGCGACCTGCTCGGCCCGTGCTGTTTTGCGGTCATGATGGGCCTTTCGAGGATGTTCTTCGGGAAATTCGGCGACCGGCTCGACCTGCGCAGGTTCATGAACGCGAGCAGCGTTCTGTGTATAATGAGTTATCTTTTGGCCACGCTCACGTCGGCGCCATGGCTGGGGCTGCTGGGCTGTATGCTCTGCGGGCTGTCGGTGGGGATCATGTGGCCGGGTAGTTTCAGCATAGCGGCGGCGAGCATCAGGGGCGGCGGCACGGCAATGTTCGCGCTTCTGGCGCTGGCCGGAGACGTGGGATGCAGCTCAGGCCCGGCGGTCGTCGGTTTTGCGGCAGAAAACTCTGGAGGCGACCTCAAGACAGGCCTGCTCTACGCGATCGCCTTTCCCACACTGCTGTTGGCTTTGAACCTGATGGGCAGAGCAAAAGAGCAAAAGGAATAACTGAACCGGATTAAACTGCATACGATTCTTGCGTCGTCACAAGAGCACTGGCGCTGCATACAATGATACAGGCACGAAAAAGGTGCCGTATTTTCCTTGAAACCATGGTGAAGGGAGTAAGCATATGCGGAAGTGCAACGACTCAGACTGGCGCGACAAGCTCGAGTGCTGCGAGATGAACGTGGTCAAACCCTGCGACCACGACTGCAACAACACCCGTGGCTGCGGCCATGTCTGCTGCGTAAGCGGCCCCACCGGGCCCACGGGCGCTACCGGCGCTACCGGAGCAACGGGGCCCACCGGCGCCACCGGTGCGACAGGCCCGACCGGCCCCACCGGCCCGACTGGTGCGACAGGCGCTGGAATCGATACGATAGAGCAGTTCGTCCCTGGCACACCCTATTCGATAGGTGATCTGGTATATTATAGCGGCGCACTGTATGACGTAAATACCAATAATCCCAGAGGCATACCCGGCAGCTCGCCCGACTTCAATCTGGTAACTGTTACCGGGCCTACCGGCGCGACGGGCGCAACAGGTTCCACCGGAGCAACGGGGCCCACCGGCCCGACAGGCCCAACCGG
>CABVBV010000090.1 GCA_902496595.1 uncultured Eubacteriales bacterium
CGGCGAGCATCGGACTCATCGAAGGAGACGAGACCGGAGCGCTGAACCCGGCGTCGAACTCGACCAGGGCCCACGCGGCGACCTTCTTCATGCGCTTCTGCAAGTGAAGAACAAAAAACGAATGGGAGAGGCGTTCCGCCTCTCCCATTCGTTTTCTTCTGGGAAATACCTTGGCAAACATTTTTTCGTTTTTTCAAATTGACTTCGCAAATGAACAAAACTGCATATCGCGTCGTGTACTATATGCACGTAAGGATTACAGAGAAAGGGGAGTTCACAATGTCCGGTATTTTTGGAAAGACGAACAATACCAAGTCAAACGGAGGGAAACTTATGTACACGATCGACGATATGGCCGCAGCAGTAAGGCGCTTCCTTGTAGAAAAGGAGCTGGTATTCAGCGACAGGAGATTGTCCGAGAACGCCGTTCTCATTGAGTTGGGCGTCAACTATGACAGCATCTCGCTGAAAGTCCGAATCATACTCGAAAACAAACCGATGTGCTGCCGCTTGGACGTCGTCATGCCAATCTGCGCCGACAAGCTGTACGCCTATCCTCTATGCAGGTTGATCGTAAAAGAAAACTTTGATAAAAGGCTGGGTTGTATCAAGTACAACGAGTCCAGCGGCGAGCTCCTTTATCAGTACGCCTTCCTGACAAGCAACGGTATGAATATGGATGACTTCGGTCACAGCCTGCTAGCCACCATTGGCTCCTCCGCCTCCGTCTACAACGAGCTTCGCAGATTTGCCGTCGGCAAATTCAAAAGCAGCGAGATAAGCGAAATAATCGAGACGTCCGACGCACTCATCAGGGACATAAGCGAGAACTGAATCCAGAAGCAGGCTCCGCAAGTCATGGGGCATACATACGAAAAACACACCCTTGTCCGGCTCCGCCGGACAAGGGTGCTCCGTTTTTTTCAGTTCAAGTCAGGCTTCGGCCTTATAGACCTCGAAGTATTCCCCCATCCTGTCCTCATACACCGCTTCAGTATCACGGTCTAGGCTGTCCAGCTCAGGGGACTCGGACTCGTATCTCACGCAAGTGCCGCAGCTGCTCGACAGCTTCCTGGGCACAGGCGTCATCTGCGCCGCTATTCCCTTCCCGCTCAGGCTGCGGCTGCTCCTCAGCGCCGCCAGATGTGTATGGAAGGTCGCTATGTACCGCTTCATTTCTTCAGGCTCAGCCTGAAATCCGCGCCCTCGGGCGACACTTCGACCTTATAGCCCTGGCTCTTGCCGTAGCGCGTCACGTTCTCCACCGAGCACTGGTTGTCCACCAGCACCTCCAGCGCCTCCGGCTTCTCGGCCGCGACCGCCTTGCGCACCATCACGACCGGGATGGGGCAGCTGTGGCCCCTCGCGTCAACTGTCTTCACGCCTTCTCCTCCTTCCCCGGAAGATTCATCAGCGACACGACCAGGCAGACCACAAAGCCCAGTATTACCGCGACTTTGCCCGCCGTCGAGATGCCGCCCACGACCAGCTCGCCCGCCTCGTTGAGCGCGTCGGCGTTGCCCGCGAGGCCGAAGTTGTGCGAGATCGCCGCGCCCGCCATCATGCCGAGCACCGTCACCGCGCTGTCGCCGTTGCCCTCGCCGGCGAGGATGAGCTGCCTGAGCGGGCAGCCTCCCAGCAGCACCGAGCCGTAGCCCACGAGCGCCATGCCGAGGAAATTCCACAGGTGCGAGCTGTGCGACACCGGCTGGAGCTCAAAGCCCAGCTTGAAGCTGCCGTTTATGAGGTTCCCCACCAGCACAGCGACGAAGATCGCCACAAAGCCGTAGAGCAGCTTGAAGTCCCTGAACAGGAACACGTCCCTGAGTCCGCCCGCCATGCAGAGCCTCGCCCTCTGCGCCAGAGCGCCCACGACCGCCGCGATGAGCAGCGCCGCGACTACCGGGGCGTGCATGGAACCCGGGCCCTCCGTGCTCGCCTTGAACAGCGTCGGCACCGCCAGAACCAATATCAGCAGGCCAGCCATGATGACCGGCAGCACGCCGCCCTCGGCCTTGCCCACGGGATACGCCCTCTTGAGCGAATAGCCTCGGTTCAGGAAGAACACGCCGCAGAGTATGCCGCAGACGAAACCCGCAAGCGCAACCAGCGCGTTCAGGTCGCCGCCGCCGAGCCTGATGACCATCCTCAGCGGGCAGCCCAAAAACGCCAGCGCGCCTATCATCACAAATCCGCCCAGCACGAACCTGGTCGCAGGAGAAGAGCCCGCCTTCGCCTTGAACTCGCCCGTCGCCACGGCGATGATGAACGCGCCCAGCACGAGGCCGATGATCTCAGGCCGCACATACTGCACCTTCGCCGCCGAGTGCAGACCGCAGGCTCCCGCTATGTCACGCAAAAAGCAGGCGATGCAGAAGCCCATGTTCGACGGGTTCCCCAGCAGCGTCAGCACCACCGCAGCTATGCCTACCGCGAGGCCCGCCACAACTACCATCCAGCTTACCTTTTTCATAACACTACCTCTCTTTATAAAAAATCCCCAAGCGTTATTCTCATTATAGAACAACGCTCTAGGGATTTCAACAATTATTTATCAAAGGCGAATATTTTTTAGCTGGCAGTCGCTTCTATTGCCTCAAGCGCTCCGTCGACGTCGGAATCGGAGTTGGCGTAACTCAGGGAGAATCTCACGCTGCCCTCTGGAAAGCTGCCCAGGCTTTTATGAGCTGATGGTGCGCAGTGCAGGCCGCAGCGGGTCAGGACGCCGAAGTTGCTTTCCAGTTTCCAGGCGGCCTCGGCGTTGTCTATATTTTTAAAGCCGATCGAGAAGACGCCGGTTCTGCCTTCGGTTCCTTTTGAGCCGTATAGTCTCACATTTCTGATATTTTCGAGGCCGTCAAGGAATCTTCGGCTGAGCCTGCGCTCGTGTTCCTCGAGCTTGTCAATACCGGTTTTTTCAATGAACCGGAGCGAGGCTTCAAAGCCATAGATGCCCGGCATATTCATGGTTCCCGACTCGAACCTGTCCGGCATCCAGTCCGGCAGCTCTTCAATATCCGAGGCGCTGCCGGTGCCTCCGGCAATGAGCGGGGTTAGCCGCTCCGCAAACTCGGAGTCGAGCAGCAGGGCTCCTATGCCCTGAGGCCCGAGCAGCCCTTTATGTCCCGGTATAGCCAGCGCGGAAAGCCGGAACCTCCGGAAATCCACGTCGATATGCCCAGCAGTCTGAGCGGCATCCAGGGCGAAGGGTATGCCGCGCTCGGAGCATATCTTCCCCACCGTCTCAGCGTCCTGTACGGTGCCGCAGACATTTGAGGCATGGGCCATTATGACGAGCCTGGTGTTGGGCTTTAGCAGGCTTGGAAGGCTGTCGAGTTCCAGCCTCCCCTCACTGTCACAGGGTATCCTGTCGAAACTCACTCCATCTTTTTGCAGCTGAACGAGCGGGCGCATCACAGCGTTATGCTCCATTGAAGACACCACGCAGTGGTCTCCGGGCCTGAGCAAGCCCTTGATTATCATGTTGATGCCGGCCGTTGCCCCCGGAGTGATAATGGCTCGGGTCGGGTCTGGATGGTCAAACAGCCTGCACAGCCGCTCCCTGAGCGCAAGCGTGACGAGGCCCGCCTCCTGTGCGGAAGCGTAGCTGGAGCGGTTTATGGTAGCTCCGACCTTTTCGATGTAGTTGTAAACGCTTTCTGCCACACCCGGCGCTTTGGGGTATGATGTGGCGGCATTGTCGAGGTAGATCATCTCTTCACCTGAGCCTTATATATGCTCCGCCGCTGTACTCTACCGCGACGCCGATCCTCTGTGCTGCCGGCACCCGGCCCTCGAGCTCGCGCATGAGCTCGTCGGCATCTTCCGGGTCAACGGCCATGAGCAGTCCTCCGGATGTCTGAGGGTCGTAGAGCAGATCCTGCTGCCATAACTCCGAGGCCCCGGCGTCCACTCGGCACTCTGCAAAGGAGCGGTTCCTGTACATACCCTCCGGCAGCAGCCCTTCCTTTGCCAGCTCCACAGCTTCATCTATGAACCTGAAACTCGAGACATCGTATTCTATCGTGACTCCGCTGCCCTCAGCCATCTCCACGGAGTGGCCAAGGAGCCCGAAACCCGTCACATCTGTACAAGAGTGGACGCGGTATTTGACCATTGCGTCCCTGGCGTTTTTGTTCAGCGTCGTCATCAGCGTAACGGCAAATTCCATCGTCTCTTCCGAGCAGAGCTCCGCTTTCGCCGCCGTTGTGAGTACGCCTATGCCCAGAGGCTTCGTGAGTATGAGCACGTCTCCGGGCCTGGCGCCGGAATTTGTCAGCACTTTATCCGGATGCACGAAGCCCGTCACCGCGAGTCCGTATTTCGGCTCTTCGTCGAGTATGCTGTGCCCGCCCGTGATTATCGCTCCGGCTTCGTAGACCTTGTCATAACCGCCCCTGAGCAGGGCGTGGACGGCTTCTCTAGGCATCTTCTCCGGTATACACATGAGGTTGAGCGCCAGCTTCGGCTCGCCGCCCATGGCGTACACGTCTGAGAGCGCGTTTGTCGCAGCTATCTGGCCGAAGGTGTACGGGTCGTCTGCGATGGGCGGGAAGAAATCCACAGTCTGGACTATCGCCAGCTCGTCCGTGAGCTTGTAGACCGAGGCGTCGTCGCTCTTGTCGAATCCGACGAGCAGGTTCGGGTCTGTGTGAACTTTGATGCCTTCCAGCAACTGAGCCAACACTCCGGCGCCGACCTTGGCCCCGCATCCCGCGCACTTGGCAAGTTTGGTCAGCTTTATCTCGTTTTCCATCTTCTCAGTCCTCCTTTACGGCCCCGGTAAGCCTCAACACTGCCTCCAGGACTCCCCCGCCTACGGCAAGCGCCTTGTCGGATACTGTGAGGCAGTTTCCTGCCTCGCCGCGTGGATCAACGTCTCCGGATTTCATTCCCTTGGTGACAGGAGTCCCATCCGCCAGTATGCCGCGCAGAACTCCGCTAATAGTGCAGACCATCGGGGCATCCCCAACCATTCCGACCGCTTCGCCGGCCTCGACCATGGCTCCAATGTCTCTGAGCTGCCTGAACGTACCGTCTGCCGGGGCGCGCAGCACCCTTTCGCCCGCATAGCCGCCTATGAGCCCCGGAACAGCGGTGTTCGGCATGGCGCTGCCTTTGTAGTAAGCTCTGCCGAGCGTGTGGCCGCGCATAGTTTCAACTACTGCATGGCAGTCCACTCCAGCGGTAAAGCCCGGCCCAACGCCTATGACCGCTCCCGCCATATCCGCCCTCGTGCCCAGGTTCCGCTTCGCAAGTATAGCGTCTACCAGCACATCCGGACGGAGCTCGCCAAGGCAGGAGCAGTCCTCGTCCACGAGCACGGCTATGTCGCCGCGTGAGCATATCTCAAGGGCCTCCGCCGCAGTTCCCGCGAGCTTTGCTGTGACATCTTCTACGGTACAGCTGCCTGTGATGACGGCTCCTGAGAAGCTGACCGTCCTCCTTATCGCCGTCGGCCTGGCCATATCGGTCATGACGACACGGAATCCGCATCTGTGCAGCCTTATCGCTATGCCGGATGCAATGTCTCCTGCGCCGCGTATTAAAACAAGCATTGAACGACCCCCTTTTGAAGACTGCCGGCCACGCACGGCTTGTCAAGCAGCCTCGCCAAGCGCCCGGCCCGGCCCTCGCCTGCGACATCGCACTGGTTGAGAAAATATATATCTCCCAGCGCCTCAGCGTTCAGCGCTTCCGCCAGGCGCTCGACGGTGACGTCTCCGTCCGCTCCGCCCGGAAAAAGCTCCGGCCTGTGCACGGCCTCCCGGACAGGTCTGCCGAGCCCGGAGAGCCCAACGACACAGACAGTCAGCGAGGACTCAGCCGGTATGACGGGCTCATGCCCGGCATGGGCCTTGAGCGGCAGGCGCTTCGAGCCGTCGGCCTCTACCAGCACAAAGTCGGCAAGTTCCATCAGTCTGCTCATTGGCAGTTGAGGACTGTGCAGCCTTCCGTCCTGTGCCGGCTCGCCAACGCAAACCGCATGGTCGGAGCAGAGAAGCTCCAATATCCTGCGCTCATCCGGCTCTCCCACTGTCTCCATGCCAGAGGCCGGGAACATATGCGTGGTCGTGCAGAGTATCACCCTGTGTTCAGCCCGCAGCTCCGACGCCAGCGTTTCCAGAAGCGTGGACTTGCCTCCGCTGCCTATGACCGAAGTCAGGCCGCGCCGGAGCCCGAGCGCCTGAGTGAAAACCATCAACTCACCTCGTTATTCTCTACTGAGAATAACAATACCACCCATTTCCACCCTCGTCAAGCGTTGACGGAGTTCGGCGGAGGGTGGTATAATATTTTCATGGAAAATATGCATTACAACATATCCGTGAGACTGTTCACGGCAGGGAAATGCTTCGGCCCCGGACTGGCGACGCTGCTGACGCTGGTGCGGGAGCTTCATTCGCTGCGCGCTGCGGCGGCCAAGATGGGCATGGCCTACTCGAAGGCCTGGAGGATACTGAAAGACAGTGAACAGGCTCTTGGCTTTCCGCTTCTGGACAGCACTACCGGAGGCCGCCACGGAGGCGGAGCCGTTCTGACGGAAGAGGCGGAAGCCATCCTCTCCGACTATGAGCGCTTCTGTCGGGAACTGAAATCCCGCGGCGACGAGCTGTTTGCCGAGTGCTTCGCGAGATGGATAAAATGAATATAACTCAAACCAGCCCCGCTGTTCACATACGAACGCGGGGCTGGTTTTTTCATTTTCCGCTTTCAGCCGCAGCTGTTATTGTATCTCCAATATCGTTGCTCCCATATTGTTGCCTTTGGCGCTCATGGCAAGACCTGGGCAGGTCAAGGTCGCGTGATAGGTGTTTTCTATAGTGCTGGGCTGCGCCGTTCGCACGATGCCGATGCTGCCGCTGTACTGAACCGCCTCACCGTCATACACGGTGAAGTTTATCGTCGCTGCGGCGGTATCCGTGTCCGGTGTCCAGCTGAGTTCCTGCCCGGCCTCCAGGCTCAGGCTTCCCTCCTGATTCCGCTGCAGCCAGCCTGTGTCGCAGCTCGCCTCGATCCGCGTCCAGTCGAAGTCGAAATCAAACATGAACTGTATGCCGTAGAGGCTGCTCACCGCCAGATTCGACGTCCAGTCCACGCCGCCGGCATAGATGCGCTCGTACAGCTCTAGCGCCGCAGCCACGTAACTACCGCCCAGCTCGCTGACCGACAGCTCGGTGACGACGCCGATATAGCGCCAGTCCTCGCCCTCACGCGCCAGCAGCATATACCTGTCTCCGCCGCTGTCGATGCGTGTAAGCCAGCCATCCTCTATCTGCATACCGCCCACGGGCATCACGTTCTCCGGCTCCGCCAGCTTATACCTGGCACCGAGCCTGAACAGCAGCAGCGTCTCGCCCTCGGGGCCTTCGGTCTCGGCGTAACAGGTGAGGTCGGTTATCTCGGCCCTTTCGACTTTGAGCCAGCTCATCATCTCCACCTGTTTCACTGTGCAGTTGACGGCGCAACAGAGCACCTGCTCGGGGTAATTCTCGTCCAGCTGCGCCGTTATTGTCACGCGCTCGTTCTCGTTCTCTCCCGTGTCCTCTGCGGCGGCCTTGGGGTCGGTCAGGAAGCACACGGCCGCGCCTATGCAGACCACAATTGCCAGCGCGATGAGCCAGAAGGCGGGCTTTTTATAGCACAGCACCGATTTCACCCGGCTCTTTACCGAGGCCTCGCCGAAGGCCAGCGGGCAGGCGCTTACAAAGCGTCTCGGCCGGCTGAGATTTAGGAGCGCCTGCGAGTAATCCGCCCTCTCGCCCGCCGCCATTCCGCGCACGACCCGCTCGTCGCAGGCGAGCTCAATATCACGGCACAGCAGCGCGTACGCCAGCCACACCAAAGGGTTAAACCAGTGCAGGCAGAGCAGCAGGAAGCCCAGCAGCTTAACGACCTGATCTCCCCTTCTGATGTGCTCGCGCTCGTGCGCCAGCACATGGCCGCGCTCGGCTTCGCCCAGCCCGAAGGGCAGATAGACCCTCGGTCTGAAAAGGCCCAGGACAAAGGGGCTCTCCACCCTCTCCGATTCATACACATTCCCATCCAGCCGCACGGCTGTGCGCATTCTCATCCTCAACCTCAGCCAGCTCGACAGCGCCCAAATCAGCATTACGCATATTCCCGCGAGCCAGATTACTGACCCTATTGGCAGCAGCACCTGCAGCGGGTTCGCGCTCGCCGCCGGCTCCGGAGTGAAGGCTGCGGTGAAACCCGGGTTTATTGCCTCATTGAGCGCCGCTATGCCCGTGTCCAGCTCCGGCGCGCCCTCGAGCATGATGCCCTCAGGCAGCGTCGCCGCGCTGGGTATGAGGCTCAGGGCGCTCTCTATGCTCCAGGGCAAGGCCAGCCTCAGCCCAACGACTGCCCAGAGCAGCAGCGTGTACCGCTTCGGCGCCCTCTTGAGCAGGAGCCGCAGAACTATCACCGCAAGTATCAGCCAGCTCGCGGCGATGCTCATATTTATGAGCTTCTGGAACACCTCAGCCATCGCCGTTGCCCTCCCTGAAGCTGTCTATCATCCGCTGCACCTCGTCCAGCTCCGTCTTTGAAAGCCGCCTGTTCTTCGCAAAGGCCGCGATGAAGGCCGGCAGCGAGCCGCCGAATT
>CABVBV010000091.1 GCA_902496595.1 uncultured Eubacteriales bacterium
TCGCCTCCTGCGGAGACGGCGCTGCCTGCGCTGCGGCGGGCGTTCTCGCGCTCCCGGCGCTCGCGCTCGAGCTCGGTGCGCAGCCGGGAAAGCTCCGATTCGCGCTCCGCGGCCTCGCGGCGCGAGAGGTGGGCGGCGTAGGCGTCGCTGAGGCTGACGCCGCGCCTGACCTCGTCCCAGACCTCTGCGGGTATGGCCTCGCGGTCTGTGCGGAGCCTGGACGCGGCCTCGGGGAAGGCCTTCACAAAGCTCTCGCACTCGCGGCGGCGGCGCTCCTCGGGGCTGACCTCACCCGTGCCTCCGGAGCGCAGGGACTCTATCTCGCGGCTCGCATCGCCGAGCTTTGAGCGGATGCGGTCGTAGTCCATGCCCTTCTGCGCGAGTGCTATGAGCTCCTCGCGGCCGACGGTTTTTGCCTCGCCCAGATGCTTCAGCGTGAAGCTCTCGGCCTCGGCGGGCTTTTCAGGCTTGGCGTTCATGGCCGGCTCGGCCTCATCGACGACGCCGCGCATCATCTCGGCGACGTCCACCTTCCATTCCCCGGCCTCGGCGGCCTCGACGGCGCCGGGCTGAACGTTCATTTCTTCCATGAAGGCTCCTTTCTCAGACAGCCTCGGCCGGCGCGGCGCTTTCGGCTGCACGGCGGGCGGTGATGGCGTTTATGAGGCCCTGGCGGTCGGTGATGTAGCCGTCGGGCACGCGCTCGAGGTACTCGAGCACGTCGATGTGGCCCTGCGCCAGCAGGTTGTCCATGGTCTGAGTCGCGGCTATCTCGCTCCAGTAGGCGGCGGCGCCGACGTCCAGCTTCAGGCGCAGCGGCAGCTCGCGCAGGCTGGAGAAGTCGAAGAGCACGGAGATCTTCCCGTTGTCCGCCCTGGGCAGCCTGTCTCCGACGAAGTCGAGTATATCGTCCGGCACCTCGGCAACAGGGTCTATCTCGGCGGGGCGCAGGCCGTAGCAGCAGCCCATGAAGTCCATGTAGATGCCGCCGAGGTCTTCGATGCTCTGGTAGAGGTTCTGTCGCGTTATCTCGTTGGGCGTGGCGGCCGCCCTCTGGAGGGCGATGATGGCGGAGGTGTTGTCGGGCTTCGCCTCGCCGAGAGCTACGCTGGTGGCTCCGAGGTTCGTCTGAGTGAGGCTCTGCGTGAGCTCGATGAACTGTGCAATCTGCGGAGATATCTGCGCGGGGCCGAGCACGCGGGCGACATTGTCCACGCCGCCGCCGTTCACGCCGATGGCCCGGCCTATGCCGTTGTCCCAGCGCTGGATGCGGGTCTTGTCGTAGACTATCTTGGGATAGGCCGTGGCCATGAGGGATATCATGCTCATGGCGAAGAGCTTGTTTATGTATATCTGGTTCGGGATGAGGCCGGTTATCATGGCCTGGCCGTGGTAGCTGTCCTGCACATAGTCCCAGCAGAGCCAGGTGACGGGATAGAGCCTCAGGCCCAGATCCCAGGGCTTGCGTATCATGACTCCGCGGGCGCACTCGCAGCCCCAGACGGTACCGGTCTTTTCGTCCTTCCAGAGCCTGAGGATGACGGTGGTCTTCTCGCCGGTGTCCTTGTAGGCGTCCATGAGCTGCTCGTCGGTGTCCTCCTTTATGGACTGCCAGTCGGCGCAGCCGAGGCGGCGCGCCCTCTCGCGCAGGGCGTCCGTCATCTCACGGCGCTTTATGAGTATGTAGGGCTGGCTCTGGACGTTCCGGTCTGCGGTGTTGCCGAAGCCTATGCGGGTGTTCTGGACTATCTCGGTGACGATGGCGCCCTTCCTGCCGTCTCCGGCGTCTGCCTCGGGATCCCACCAGGTGTAGGTCGCGCCGTCTCCGTCGACTGCGGCGTTGCGCATATACTCCTTGAGCAGCCAGGGCAGCTTGTTTCGCTCGAAGAGGGCCTCGAACTCGGCGTTGATGACGTCGGAAGCCCTCCTGAGCCCGCGGTCGCCCGCGCCGGAGGGCAGGGGCGAGCACTTGAGCTTGAGCTTGTCGCTCGTGATGGAGGCGACGGTGAAGAGAGTCACGCGCTTGAGAAAGTTGAACTGCGGCGTGGGCAGGCCGTTTGACTCGACTCCCTCCCACTGTTTGCCGATGAAGAAGTTCTCGTTGACCCTGACGGTGTCGTCGAGCTGGATGCTGTCGTTGTAGGCGAGCATCTTCTCATATTCGCGCCAGATCGAGTCGGCGCTGAGCTCTTTAGACCTCATCTTCAAGCCTCCTCTCCGGGCCTGCGGCGCATATCGGCCTGGCCGTAGCTGAGTATGCCCGCGAGGGCCTCTTCAAAGCGGCGCTGCTCCCGGAGCGCCCTCTCGCGCACGGCGTCGAGCTCAGCCTCAGAAGCGCCGGTCTCCCGGGCGGAGCAGTCCATCAGCGCCTTGAGGCAGCGCGAGAGCGACACAGCCGCCGCCACGCTGGCCGCCGCGCAGACGAGCGCGGCCATTAGCAGAATGATCTCCATGTTTACCTCCTGTATGTCAATATTGCAAATAACTCAGTCTGAGGTCGCCGCCGGTCATGAACTCGTCGTATCCCTCCAGCGGCTCTCCCTCGTCGCCGCGAGCGGGCGCGGGCGCGGCGTTTTCGGCGGATAGTGTGCGGCTGATGCAGTAGTATCGGACGGCGTCCACCCGGTGTGTGACTTCGTGCGGCTCCTTTGCACAGTCGTTGGGGTCTCGCTCGTCGGCCTGGATGTCCCTCAAGTCCTCTATTGTTTCTCGGCAGCAGTCGAAAAACAGGAGCATCGGCTTCCCGTCCGGGCGCTTCGCCAGAGCCTCGCGGATGAGCAGATGACCCTGTACCCTGTTGTTGTCGGCTCTGACGATGGGCACGCCCGCATCCATAAATATCTCGGCCATGGTGCGGCCCGTGTCCTTCTGCCTGTTCCACATATCCGGGGGTGCGAAGGTGATCTCGATGCGCTCCCCCGGCAGCGTGTGCGAGAGCATGGCCTCGGCCGCTTCGCGGACTATGAGCCCCTTTGCGGAGAACTCCCTGTACATGAAGCTCCGGCCCTGTTCGTCCACGGCGAACCAGGCGCAGGCGAACATATCCAGGCCGTAGTCGAAGGCCCTATACCTCTTCCAGCCTTCCGGGAGCCTGAAAGGCTTGATTATGTTTCCCGAGCCGGCCAGCTCGGGGAAGTAGTTGCCGCCCAGGGCGTCCCACTCTCCATACCGATAGGCCCTGCGCAGGTCTTCGGGCATGG
Source organism: uncultured Eubacteriales bacterium (assembly GCA_902496595.1). Taxonomy (GTDB): domain Bacteria; phylum Bacillota; class Clostridia; order Oscillospirales; family Oscillospiraceae; genus Scatomorpha. The sequence goes on from CABVBV010000091.1 coordinate 3,201, forward strand.
AAGCGAGCATACGCACATAGGCCGGAGATGACTTCATGAGCGCCGCGTTGTCTTCAACCGTCGCCGGGATAAAGACGTAGTCCTCAGGATCCTCGCAGGCCTCGGGGTCGTCCGGGTCTTTTATGAAGTCCCTGTCGATGAAGAGACGCTTCACCCAGCGATGGCCTACGCCCCCGGGGTTGCAGGTGATATACATCCGCTTCGGAAAATCGTTCACGCCGCGCAGCAGGCCGCCGAGGAACTGAAAGCTGCGCCAGGTGAACTGCGTCGCCTCGTCGATGAATATCCAGTCGTACTCCTGGCCGTTGTACTCCAGCTCGGAGGCCTCCCCCGACCAGTGGCCGAAGTGGATGAGGCTGCCGTTTTTGAAGTAGATGGAGTGGAGCGAGCCGTTGTAAGAGCAGAACTCGGTGTTTATCATCTTGAGCATGGGCTCTATGTGGTTCGACTGGAGCTCGGGATAGGTACGCCGGAGGATGAGGATGCGGATGCCCGAGTAGTAGTAGGCGCCGAGCAGGGCCTTTGTGCGGACAGCCCAGGTCTTGCCTCCGCCCTTGGCTCCGCCGTAGGCGGTGTAGAGCTTGCGCGAGGCGAAAAACAGCTTCTGCTTGGGGTTGGCTTCTCCAGGGTTCCAGACATATTCTCCCGTCATTCCGCAGCCCCGTCTCCAACGCCCTCAAGCCGTATGACCAGCCTCTTTTCCGAGCCCGGCCCGGCCTTGTCCGCATAGCCTCCGTTTTTCTCCTGTTTGAGCGCGTTCATGCAGCCCGTGGCCTTTCCCGACTCCGTAACCATCTGGTTCTCCAGCCAGTCCATACGCCGGAGCCGAGCCCTCTCGAGCTCCGGCCCGAGCTTCTCGTCCGCTAGCTTCCCCGCATACTCCTCTTCGGTGAGCCCGAGCTCAAGCAGCAGCCCCGCTTCCGTCGGGAAACGCCCCTGCGCCTCCCTGTCGGTAAAATAGCGCTCGATGCGCTCCCTGAACCTCTTCGCCGACTCCCTCTTGACGCCAGCCACGACCTCACCTCCAGCTGCGGGATAATATACAGACTTTCGGGCAAAGCGTAAGTGCAAAAATCAAAAAATTAAATGTTATTATTTACCAGTTACAGGGCATAAAAAATACCCGCCGAGGCCGAGGCCTCAGCGGGTGTTGGTTTGTATCCGAACTTAGAACAGATGGACGTTGGCGATGACCGCAGAGAAGACGATGGAGACGGTGGAACAGAGCTTGATAAGGATGTTGAGGCTGGGGCCGGAAGTGTCCTTGAAGGGGTCGCCCACGGTGTCGCCGATGACGCCGGCCTTGTGGCACTCGCTGCCCTTGCCGCCGTGGTGCCCGGCCTCGATGTACTTCTTGGCGTTGTCCCAGGCGCCGCCTGAGTTGGACATGAAGACGGCCATGCCGAAACCGCATACCGTCGTACCGGCCAGGAGGCCCACGACGCCCTCGACTCCGAGTATGAGTCCCGTGATGATGGGAACTACGACGGCCAGCAGCGCAGGAACGACCATTGCGCGGAGCGCACCGGAGGTGCAGAGGTCAACGCAGCTCTCATAGTCCGGCTCGGCCTCGCCTTCCATGATGCCGGCGATCTCCCTGAACTGCCTCCTGACCTCAATGACTATGTGCTGCGCGGCCTTCTGTACCGCGGACATGGTCAGTGCGCCGAAAACAAAGACCAGCATCGCTCCAACAAACAGTCCGACCAGAACCGCGGGGTTCGTGACAGCCAGGTCGATCTGAGCGCCGCCCATGGCGCTCTCGGCGACCTCGACATAGGAGACGAGCAGGGCCAGCGCGGTGAGCGCGGCGGAGCCGATGGCGAAGCCCTTGCCGGTGGCGGCGGTGGTGTTGCCGAGGGAGTCGAGCGCGTCGGTGCGCTCGCGGACCTCCTGGCCGAGGCCGGACATCTCGGCGATGCCTCCGGCGTTGTCTGCGACGGGGCCGTAGGCGTCGGTCGCGAGGGTGATGCCAAGGGTGGCGAGCATACCGATGGCGGCAATGCCTATGCCGTAAAGGCCGTTGTTGAAGGAGAGCTCATATGCCTCGGAGTTCGTCACGAGCGAGCCGCCGGAGGCGATGAAGCTGACTATGACCGCGACTCCGACGATGAGTATAGGCGCGGCGGTGCTCACCATGCCGAGGGAGATGCCGCCGATTATCGTCGTTGCGGCGCCTGTCTCGGTGGCGTCGGAGAGGGCCTGCGTGGGCTTGTAGGTGTCGGAGGTGTAGTACTCGGTGACATAGCCGATGGCGCAGCCCGCGGCGAGGCCGCAGAAGATGGAGACGAGTATGCCGACCCAGCTGGCGCCCTCGACGTCCTTCATGACGAACCAGGTGAGGGGAATGCAGAGCACGGCGCAGAGCGCGGCGGCGAAATAGGTGCCCGTGCGCATGGACTTGAGCAGCTCGCGCTGCGAGGCCTTTTCACCGGTCTTTATCATGAAAGAGCCTATGAGCGAGCAGATGACGCCGACAACGGCGATGGCCAGAGGCAGGAACATACCGTTCCAACCGTAACCGGCCGAAGCTCCGATGGCGAAGGTGGCGAGGATGGAGCCGACATAGCTCTCGTAGAGGTCGGCGCCCATACCGGCGACGTCGCCTACGTTGTCGCCCACGTTGTCGGCGATGGTGGCGGGGTTGCGCGGGTCGTCCTCGGGAATACCGGCCTCCACCTTGCCTACGAGGTCTGCGCCTACGTCGGCCGCCTTGGTGAAGATGCCGCCGCCCACGCGGGCGAAGAGCGCCGCACAGGAAGCGCCCATGCCGAACATGACCATCGTGTTCGCAATCGTGGATGAGTCGCAGTGGAAACCGTATTTCAAAATGAGGAACCAAACGGATACGTCGAGGATGCCGAGGCCCACGACGGTGAAGCCCATGACGGAGCCGGAGGAGATGGCTACGCGCAGGCCGCGGTTCAGGCTCTCACTGGCGGCGTTTGCCGTTCTCGCGTTTGAGGATGTCGCGATCCTCATACCGATAAAGCCCGCAAGACAGGAGTAGAAACCACCGGTCACAAACGCAAAGGGCACAAATTTTGAAACGAGACCCGCGCCGTTATACATCGGAACAAAGGCGAGCAACGCAAGCACCACGGCGATTATCGCAAAGATGATACCGACGGTCTTGTACTGGCGCTTGAGATATGCGTTCGCACCCTTGCGTATGGCCGCCGCGATCTTCTGCATAGTAGGCGTGCCCTCGGAAAACTGCTTGACTTTCTTGGCCTGGCAATAGGCAAAGATAAGAGCGATCGCCGCTCCAACAATGCCGATCCAGAAGTAATTCTCCATACGTCCATCACTCCTAAGATATGTACTGAACAGGCCGTGTTACCGGCCCTTTAAACATTCTAAACCATGTCGCCGGATAAATCAAATAAAAAGTACAAAAATCATGCGAAATATCGAGATTTTTTACCGCGAAATGCACAAAACGTCTGTAATGTTTAGGATGTTCAAGACGGCTGAATCGTTGATTTTGACGGTTTTGAAGTGTGGAGCCGCGGCGGCACTGTCAATAAAAACGGGGCTTTACAGGCTGCGCCGCCTGGTGTAAAGTTATGAGAGTTACATAGGGAGGTCGGAGATATGAAGAAAATATACCTTATCCTGCTCTCTGCGCTGCTTCTGCTGCTCGTTCTGAGCGCGTGCGGGGACGGCCCCGCCGTTCAAAGCGAACTTCCGATGCCGGTGGTGACCGGGGCGGACGAAGATGAGAGCACAGAGCCGACGCAGGCGCCGGTTCCTGGTTCCTCGGAGACGGATCTGTCGTACAGCGAGCTCTACCCAGCGTCGTCCACGGATATGACTGCGCTGCTGCCGCTGTCGCTGGGCGAAGGACTGGAGATAATCAGGGTTGGCAGTTACAGCGGAGTGAGCATAGACTCGGGCGAGCCCGAACAGGTCAGGGATGTGTTTGCGGTCACGCTGAAGAACGGCGGGGGCGCTGCGCTTGGCTCCGCCGATTTCACGGTCACGACCAGCCTGGGCACGGCGAGTTTCCATGTAGAGTGCCTGCCCGCCGGGGCAGCAGTCGACGTCTGCGCCTCTGAAGGCGGAGAATTGGGCATAGGCGGCAGTCTGGCCGGGGCCGAGCTGAAGAGCGCGAGCTTCGTGGAAGAGCCGGGCGTCGACGGCCTGGAATACGCCTATGAGTCAGGGAAACTGAATGTCACAAATACAGGCGCGGACATAGATGGCGGCCTGGTCGTAAGTCTCAGGATAAAGGGAGGCTCGAACTATATCGGAGCCGTAGCCATAGAGCTCGAGCTGGAGGGCGGTCTGGGCTCCGGCGAGACCAAGACGCTCGCAGTTCCCGTCTATAACGGTCTCTCGCTCGAGGTTGTCGACACGAGGTCGGAGTAAATAAAAAAGCTGAAGGCGGACGCCGCACGGCGTCCGCCTTTTGTGTTATGAATGACGTCCCTGCCGTCAGTCGGTGACGTAGGGGAGCAGCGATCTGACGAGCGCGCTTGATGGCCTCGGTCAGCTCGCGCTGATGCATCGCGCAGGTGCCGGTAGTGCGGCGCGGAAGGATCTTGCTGCGCTCGGAAATGAACTTCCTGAGCTTTGCGGCGTCCTTATAGTCTATATAAGTGCACTTATCCACGCAGAACTGGCATACCTTCTTGCGCTTGCGATTCTTGGGGCCCTTGTTATCGAAAGCCAAGACTATACCTCCTTTTAATTATCAGAACGGCAGTTCGCCGTCCCCGTCGTCCAGCTCGGCAAAAGGCGACGGCGCAGGCTGGCGCGGAGCGCTGTCCTGACGGCTGTCCCTCTGCCCGTAACTGTCGCGGGCTGCGTAATTGTCGCGAGAACCGTAGCTGTCCCTGGGGCCGTAGCTGTCCCTGGGCTCGCCCTCGCGGCGCTTCGACTCGCCAAAATACACATTGTCGGCAACGACCTCGGCGCTTCTGCGCTTGTTGCCGTCTCTGTCTGTCCAGTCCCTTATCTGGAGCCTGCCGCTCACGACGGCCATACTCCCCTTCTGGAAATACTTCGAGACGAACTCTCCGGTCTGACGCCAAGCCACGCAGTCGATAAAATCGGTCTGCTTCTCCTCGCCGCGGCCGAAATCCCTGTCAACAGCCAGGGTAAACGAGGCCACGGGGGTCTGGCTCTGAGTGTATCTCAGCTCAGGGTCGCGTGTGAGGCGGCCCATCAATACGATGTGGTTGAGCATCCTCTGTACCCCTTATTCCGGCCTCTTGGTGATGAGGCTGCGGATGACGCCGTCGGTTATGCCGAGGATACGGTCGAGCTCAGCCGGGAACTCGGGGCCGCTCGTGAACTTGACGAGGACGTAGTAACCCTCGGTGAGATAGTTGATTT
>CABVBV010000092.1 GCA_902496595.1 uncultured Eubacteriales bacterium
GCGCCGTGACGAAGCCCGTGCTGATGTAGCACTGCTGCACCTCGTCCGGGTTGGCTTTCGCCCAGGCGTTGTCCTTGCGGGTGGTGTAGTAGGTGGAGTACACCTTCGCGTCCACGCTCTTGAGCTCCTCGGGATAGTCCGTGCCGTCGCAGTCGCGGATGGCGTCCGCGCCCCAGCGCTTGAGCAGTTCCATGGTCTCAGGCACGACGTCAACGTCCGTAGGGATGGTGACGCGGCCTCTCTTGAGTTCACTTTCGCTCATTCTATTCTCCTTGTTATTTCTTGGGGTCCTCAAAGGGCTTGTTGTAGAGCAGCAGCGCGGTCAGCAGCAGGATGAGGCCGACGATCATGATGATCAGCCCGGTCATCAGCCCGGTCATCTTCCAGCCGATTATGACGAGCGCGAGGCCGGCGACGACGAAGATGAGCATCAGGAGCGCGCGCAGGCCCATGTGTTCTTTCCAGAATTTCATGTCCTCACCTTAACCTTTCAGACCGCCGACGGTCATGCCCTGGATGAGCTTCTTCTGGACACAGATGTAGAGGATGAGGGTCGGCAGCATGACCATGACGAGGCCGGCGTACATCGTGCCGTACTGCGCCGCGGACTGCTGCGCCTGCATGAGGTTCAGCAGGCCGACAGGCAGGGTCTTCGTGCCGGTGGCGGAGCTCATGAGGGTCATGGAGATGATGTATTCGTTCCAGAAGGAGAGGAAGTTGAAGAGGATTATTGTCACTATCGAGGGCTGGGCCATCGGGAAGATGATGCTTACCATCGTGCGCCCGTAGCCCGCGCCGTCTATGTACGCTGCCTCCTCATAGTCGTGCGCGAGGGTGGCGAAGTAGCCGGAGAGCAGGTAGATGGTGAAGGGCAGCGCCGTCGCCGCATAGACGATGGCCAGCACGACGAGGTTGTTGAGCAGGAAGCCGCTGCCGAAAACGCTCTTGAGCCAGGAGTCGCCGTCGCGGAGCATGAGGAAGATGGGGACGACGATGTAGTTGACGTTGATGAACAGGCCGGCCATGAAGGCGGTGCTGAGGAACTTCTGGCCGACGAACTTGAACCTCGACAGGCAGTAGCTGGCGGGCAGCGCCACGACCAGGAGTATCACGAGGGCGAGCACAGTGACGAATACGGAGTTGAACATGTAGTCGCCCATGCTGGCCTTGCTCCAGGCGTCGACGAAGTTCTGCCAGTAGAAGCCCATGGGCAGGGTCCAGGGGTTGCCGTAGAACTCGCTGTTCTGCTTGATGGAGGCCATGAAGACCCAGGCCACGGGGACGACTATGCTGACTGCCAGGAGGATGAGGACGACGTAGATGAAGATCTTGTATATCTTCTCTCCGGAATTTCCGCTTTTGCGGAGGTCTTTCGTGTTTTCCATAGTGTCTCCCTCCCGTCAGAATTGCAGCGGAGTGCGCTTGGTGACCTTGTTGACGAGCGCCGAGAGGATGAAGGAGAACAGGAAGATGACGACGCCGATGGCCATGGAGTAGCCGTAAAGGCCGGCGTCCTTCTGCCCGTACATATAGGACAGGGCCACCTCGGAGGCGCCGTTTGGCCCGCCGCTGGTCATGGCCTTGACGAAGAGGAAGGCCATGTTGATGGTCGAAATGATGAAGAAGGTGAGGGTGGTGCGGATATTGGTCCAGATGAGGGGGATGGTTATCTGGAAGAACTGCGTCACCCTGCCCGCGCCGTCGAGTCCGGCGGACTCGTAGAGGCTCTGGGGCACCGCGGCCATGGAAGCCATGTACATGACCATGTAGTAGCCCACCGCCTGCCAGACCATGGCGATTATGAGGCTGAGCATGACAAGGTCCTCGCCCTTCCAGAGCGTGGTAACGGCCTCGCCCTTGAAGATGGACAGGATGCTGTTGAGCATGCCGTTGTCGGGCTTGTAGATGGCGGAGAAGATGCCGGCGATGACGACGATGGAGAGGATGTTCGGTATGTAGAAGATGACGCGCAGCAGCTCCTTGCCCTTGATGGTCTCGCGGGTGAGGATGCTGGCGAAGACGAGCGCGAGCGCGAAGGTGACGAGCGTGACGACGACGATTAGGAGTATGGTGTTCTGGATGGAGCGGATGAAGTTGAAGTCGGTCATCAGCGCCTTGAAGTTGGAGAAGCCCACAAAGGTCTCGGTGGGCGAATAAGCGCCGCGCTCATAGAGGGACATGCGGAAGACGTTCAGCGTGGGGTATATCATGAAGATGACGAAGAGGATGACTGCCGGGGCAACGCAAAGCACAATAAAGCGGCTGCGCCCCTTATTCTTTTCCACGTGCTCAGCTCCTTTCCGAGCGGTTTCATTTTCCTTGCGTGAGTCTCTTTTGCGGCTTTTTCATTTGTCAAGGGGGACGATGAGCCGCGGCTCAACGTCCCCCAAAGACCCAGGGTATTATGTACTTGCGCCCTGACTCAGGCGAGGTTGGCCCTCATCTGGTCGCTGGCGGTCTTGATGCTCTCGACCCACTGGTCACGGGTCATGGAGCCGGAGACGAGGCTGTTCACGGGGTCGAAGAAGACCTCGCGCTGAGTGCCGAGGCCGGCAACAGCGGTGTAGGCGGCGAAGGAGCCCAGAGCGGCCTTCGCGCCGTCCTCGTAGATGGAGTAGAAGATGACGTTGTCGCCGGTCAGCATGTCGACGACGCCGTTGACGGGCTGAGCAGCGCCGGCGGCGGCGAAGAGCTCAACGGCCTTGTCGCTGTACATGAAGGCGATGAACTGCTTGGCGGCGTCGGGATTCTCGGCGCCGGCCGGGATCCACATCTGCTCGAAGAAGGTGTAGCTGTAGCGGTCGCCACCCTCGGTGATGGCGGGCAGGGCGGTCATGCCCCACTGGAAGCCGTCGGCGCGGGGGGCCTCGGCCATCTCGGCGACGATCCAGGTGCCGTTGGGCATGAACAGGGCCTGGTTGTCAAGCACCAGCTGCTGGTTCATGGTGAAGTCCTGATCGCTGGACTGGGCGGGAGTCATGGGGTGAGTGTAGGTGGCGAGCTTCTCGACGACGTCGAAGCAGGCCTGAGCCTCGGGGGTGTCCCAGATGCCCTCGGCGTAGTGAGTGGCGTCGTAGAAGAAGTCCTCGCCGCCGGCCTCGTACATCAGGGCGTAGAAGAAGGCGTCAAAGTAACCGGTGGTGGGGTAGGTGAAGAGGCTGATGCCCTCCTCAGCGGCCTTGTCGCCGAGCTCCCACATCTCGTCCCAGGTGGTGGGGACTTCCCAGCCCTTTTCCTCAAAGAGGCCGGCGTTGTAGAAGAGGCCGCAGGGGCTGTAGAACATGGGGGCGAGGTAGGTCTTGCCGTCGGCGTAGGGGTTGGTGGTGGAGTTGTCGTTCACGAAGCCCTCGATGAGCTTGTCGCTCACGGTGACGTCCTCACCGGGGACGGTCATGGACAGAACGTCGGTGATCTCGAGGATGTTGCGGTCGTTGATGAACTGCTCGGTCAGGGCCTTTTCACGGCCGACGGCCAGGTGGATGACGTCGGGGTAATCGCCGCCCTGCATGGCGGCGCCGATGACGTCCTCAAGGTTGCGGTCGACGACCAGCTCGACCTCGATGCCGGTCTCGGCGGTGAAGGCGTCGGCGACCTGCTGCCAGACCTCGGTGCCGTAGCTGGTCTCGATGGCGGCCACCTGGATGGAGCCGGCGGGCTCGGCGACGTCGCCGCCGGGAGCCGCGCTGTCAGCGGGGGCCGCACTGTCGGCGGCGGGCTCGGTAGTGCCGCACGCGGAGAACACGCCGAGGGCGAGTACGAACACGAGCAGCAGCGCAAGGAGTTTCTTCATTTCCATTCCTCTTTTCATAAATTTCGGGTATCGCTTACAAAATAAACACTATGGATGGCGTTTCCATCCCTGTTGGTCTAAGTATAATCTTTCCTGATTTTGATTCAATCAAATAATTGCTCTATTTTTTATATTTTTTGCTCTATGTGTCATTTTTGACTGCAATCTCGAAATTGACGTATCAATTTTGTGCAACGTGTCAAAATAATTAAACAAGGTCTTTCCACCGCCCAAGCGAACATTTTGTTTCATACGCCGCGAGCTGGGCTGAAAAATAGGTCATTTTGCGCATATTGCACAGCCGGTTGGAATGTGGTATAGTCGTGAGGGACGGTTGACGCAACATTGCTAAAGTCGGGAGGGGCCGGTTCTGAGTACCAGAAGATACAACATTGAAGATATTGGCGAGAATCCGATAGACCGGAACAGGGTCAAACTTCTGTATGTCAGCACGGCCAAGTACGGCGGAGACTGGCACAGCACGCTTCACACACACGGCTGCACCGAGGTCTTTTATGTTGTCGGCGGCTCGGGCAAGTTCAACATCTCCGGGAAGCTGGTACCGGTGAAGACGGACGACATGGTGATAGTCAACCCGAATGTCGAGCACACCGAGGTCAGCTTCAACAGGAGGCCGCTGGAGTACATCGTTCTGGGTGTGGACGGGCTCGAGTATTCGGCGGAGGAGGACGCGGACGCCTGCTGGTTCATGGTGAACCTCCACAGCGAGCGCGATCCCCTGCTGCACGCGCTCAGGGAAATGCTCAAGGAGATAGAGCTCAAGGCCCCGGGCTACGAGCTCATCTGTCAGGACTTGCTCGAAGTGCTCATAGTCAGGCTTATGAGGCACGCGGGGCTCAGCTTCCTCCCCACCAGCGGTGAGAGCCGCAAAAAGGGCAGGCAGCAGAACAAGGAATGCGCAGAGGTAAAGAGGTATATTGACAACCACTTCAAAGAAAACATAAATCTCGACCTGCTCAGTGAGCTCGTACACGTCAACAAGTACTATATGGTACACTCCTTCACGAAGGAGTTCGGGACATCTCCCATCAACTATCTGATCATGAGGAGGATCGATGAAAGCAAGTATCTGCTCGGGGGCACAGACCATTCTCTCAGTCAGATCTCGCATATGCTGGGCTTCTCGTCTCCCAGCTATTTTTCACAGAGTTTCAAGAGGATCGTGGGCATGAGCCCTATGGAATACAGGCGGAGCGCCAGGCTCAGGTCGGGCGCCTAGGGAGGGAGTGCGCGTATGCCGTTTTCACCCACGGTGCTCAAGCGTCCGGTCAGGGTCGACCGGGTCGTGACGGTGCACTATTTTGAATATTCCAGCAACTACTATTTCGAGGGCGAGAAGCACGATTTCTGGGAGTTCCTATATGTAGACAAGGGCGAAGTCCATGTCGAATCCGGCGGCCGCGAGCTGCTTCTGAAGAGGGGCAGCCTGATATTCCACCCGCCGGGGGAGTTCCACGCCCTGAGAGCCACCGGGGAGTCGGCGCCGAATCTGGTGGTGGCGAGTTTCTTCTGCAGCTGTGCGGAGCTGGAGCGGCTGTGCGGCAGCGTATTTTCCGCGACGGAGGCCGAGCGTGCGCTCATAGGCGGGATCGTGACCGAGGCGGAGCTTGCGTTCAAGGCGCCGCTGGACGATCCCTCCACTACCGCGCTCGAAAGAAAGGACGGTGCGGCCTTCGGCTCTGAACAGCTCGTCGGAGCCTACATCGAGGAGCTGCTCATCCGGCTGCTCAGGCGCGGCGAGGGCGAAAAGCGGGGCTGCGAACAGCCCAGCGCCCAGAGCAGGAGCGAGATCTTCACCAGGGTCGCCGACTATCTCTCCAAGCATCTTCCCGAGCCGCTTACGATAGACCGCATCTGCCGGGACAATCTGGTTGGCCGCAGCAGGCTCCAGCAGGTCTTCCACGCCGAGACCGGCGGAGGGGTCATGGAATACTTCGGCAAGCTCAGGATCGAGGCAGCCAAGGAGATGATCAGGCGAGGCAGCGGGAACTTCTCCGAAATCGGGGAGCGCCTCGGTTATCAGTCTATCTACTACTTCTCCAGGCACTTCAAAAAAGTCACCGGTATGTCGCCCAGCGAATACGCCACCGGAGTCCGGGCGCTGGCTTTAAAGACAAAGCCGGGGAAATGAAGGCGGCCAAATGTGCAAATAATCTGAGCTTCCGTATATTTCATTTTTTTGTGAAAGGTTTTACAATGGTCTCAGTCTGGAAAATACAATAAATACAAGGAGTGTTTGAGCAATGATTCTTGTCAGCGGCGGTGCGGGTTACATAGGCAGCCATACCTGTGTTGAGCTTATCAAGGCGGGCTACGAGATCGTCGTAGCGGACAATCTTATAAATTCCTGCGAAGAGGCAGTCCACCGTGTGGAGCAGATCGTCGGGCAGAAGGTGCCCTTCGTGAAGTGCGAGCTCTGCGACCCCATCGAGGTCAAGGAGCTGTTCCGCAACTACCCGAACATCGACTCCGTCATCCACTTCGCCGGCCTCAAGGCCGTGGGCGAGAGCGTTGCGAAGCCGCTGGAGTACTACACCAACAACCTTGTCAACACTCTGATGATACTCAACGTCATGCGCGACTACGGCGTGAAGAACTTTGTGTTCTCCTCCTCGGCGACGGTGTACGGCGACCCGGCCTCCGTGCCCATCCGCGAGGACTTCCCGACCGGCGGCACGACCAACCCCTACGGCACGACGAAGCTGTTCATCGAGCGCATACTCATGGACTATTGCAAGGCCGAGCCGAGCCTGAACGTCGCCCTGCTGCGGTACTTCAACCCCATCGGCGCTCACGAGAGCGGCCTCATCGGTGAAGACCCGAACGACATCCCGAACAACCTCGTGCCCTATATCGCGCAGGTTGCCGTGGGCAAACTGCAGAAGCTGCACGTCTTCGGCGACGACTACCCGACGCACGACGGAACCGGCGTGCGCGACTACATCCACGTCGTGGATCTGGCGAAGGGCCACATCGCCGCCCTCAAGAAGCTCGAGACGAAGTGCGGCCTGTTCGTTTGCAACCTCGGCACCGGCAAGGGTTACAGCGTGTTCGACGTGCTGCACGCCTACGAGAAGGCCTGCGGCAAGACCCTGCCCTACGTCGTCGACCCGAGGCGTCCGGGCGACATCGCCATCTGCTACGCCGACCCGACCAAGGCGAAGGAGGAGCTGGGCTGGCAGGCTCAGTACGGCATCGAAGAGATGTGCGCCTCGTCCTGGAAGTGGCAGAGCATGAACCCGAACGGTTACAGAGGCTGAAAATAGAGCAGCAATAGGATATGGCCCGCTCACGCGGGCCATATTTTGAGTGATAAGCTGAAAATATGAGGGAGGACAAAGCTATGAAGAAACCCGTACTCGTTGTCATGGCCGCAGGGATGGGCAGCCGCTACGGCGGTCTCAAGCAGATAGACCCCGTGGGCAATCACGGCCAGCTCATAATCGACTACTCCATTTACGATGCCAAGAGGGCCGGTTTCGACACGGTAGTGTTTGTGATAAAGCATGAGATCGAGGAGGCCTTCCACGAGGCGATCGGCGACCGGCTGTCGAAGTTTATAAACGTCAAATACGCCTACCAGCAGCTGGACGACCTGCCTGACGGTTACGAGGTGCCGGACGGGCGCGTGAAGCCCTGGGGCACCTGCCACGCGGTGCTGGCGGCGAGGAAGGTCGTGGACGGCCCCTTCGCCGTAGTGAACGCCGACGACTACTACGGCCCCGAAGGCTTCAGGGAGATATATCAGTACCTCGAGAGCCACCCGGACACCGACGACTGCTATGAGTTCGCCATGGTCGGATATCTCCTGGGAAATACGGTAACGGAGTACGGCCACGTCGCCCGCGGCATCTGCGAGGAGGATGCGGACAACTACCTCGTCAAAGTCACGGAGCACACCCACATTGAGAAGATGGGCGACGACGCCAGGTACACCGAGGACGACGGCAAGACCTGGACGGAAGTCCCGGGCAGCACCATAGTCTCCATGAATCTCTGGGGCTTCACCGACAGTTTCCTGAAGGAAGCTGAGGCCAGGTTCCCGAAGTTCCTTGACAATGCGATGAAGACCAACCCGCTCAAGGGCGAGTACTTCCTTCCGAGCGTCGTGACACAGCTGCTCGAAGAGGGCAAGGCCAGGGTGAAGGTGCTCAGGAGCGCGGACAAGTGGTACGGTGTGACTTATAAGGAGGACAAGCCGACGGTCGTTGCGGCTATCGCGGAGAAGACGGCGTCGGGCCTGTATCCCGACAAGCTGTGGGAGGTATGAGGCATGGCAGAGGCGGAGAAGCTGCTAGGTGAGGCCCTGGCGGCGTTCGATTTCGGCGGCACACTGGTCGGAGCGGTGCGTTACGGCTCGGGCCATATAAACGACACCTTTGTCGTACACACTCAGCCGGGCGAGGAGCCGTGCAGGAGGTTCATTCTCCAGAGGATAAGCTCCGCGGCCTTCAAGCACCCGGACGAGGTCATGGCCAATATCGTCGGCGTGACCAGGTTCCTCGGTGAGAAGATAGCCGAGGCCGGCGGCGACCCGGAGCGCGAGACGATGAGCGTCTGGGCCACGAAGGACGGCAAGAACTACTATACGGACTCCGAGGGCGGCGCGTGGCGCGTGTATCCGTTCGTTGAGGACACCATCTGCCTGCAGAAGGCGGAGACGCCGGAGCTGTTCCGGGCCTCGG
>CABVBV010000093.1 GCA_902496595.1 uncultured Eubacteriales bacterium
AAACGACATATATGAAAAAATGCTTTGATTCGCGCTGGAAAAATTGTATAATAGGACGTAAGATGGGCACGGGGCAAGAGAGAGACCCGGCCGGGATACATCAGGAGGTGGCATAATGGATCAGAGAGAGCTTATCGAGAGATACGTTTCCAATGACGACATTTGGCTATACAATACAGGCGGAGCGAGGAGGGCATATCATCTTCTGGGCTGCCACTACATATCTGAGTGCGGGATGCACAGGTTCGCCGTCTGGGCTCCGCACGCGAGGGAAGTCTCGGTCGTGGGCGACTTCAACGGCTGGGACGGCTACGCTCACCCGATGTGGAGGCGGGAAGACGAGATCTGGGTGCTGTTCATCCCGGGCCTCAAGAACGGGGACATCTATAAATACCGCGTGGTCGGTGCTGACGGGAACACCGTCCTGAAGGCCGACCCATTTGCCTTCCACGCCGAGACCGGCCCTGCCACGGGCTCGAAGATCTGGGATATCGAGGGCTATGGGTGGACTGACGCGGCCTACATGGACGCAAGGCGCGGGAAGGACGCCATCCACTCGCCCATGTCCATCTACGAGATGCACATGGGCTCCTGGCGCAAGAAGGAGGGAGAGGTCTTCCCGAACTATCGCCGAGTGGCGGACGAGCTGGCGGAGTACCTCAAGTCCATGCACTACACCCACGTCGAGCTGCTGCCGATAACCGAGTATCCCTACGACGGCAGCTGGGGCTACCAGGTCACGGGCTTTTTCGCGCCCACCAGCCGCTACGGCACTCCGCAGGACTTCATGTACTTCGTGGACAAGCTCCATTCCGAGGGCATAGGCGTAATAATCGACTGGGTACCCGCGCACTTCCCGAGGGACGAGCACGGCCTGAGGATGTTCGACGGCGCTCCCTGTTATGAGGGCGACGAGAGGCGCATGGCCGAGCACCCGGACTGGGGCACCATGATCTTCGACTACTCAAGGCCGCAGGTGCAGAGCTTCCTCACCTCCTCGGCCATGTTCTTCTTCGACAAATACCACGTCGACGGCATCAGGGTCGACGCGGTGAGCTCCATGCTGTATCTGGATTACGGCAGGAGGTTCGGGGAGTGGACTCCGAACAAGGACGGGGGCAATATCAATCTCGGTGCGGTGGATTTTCTCAGGAAGCTCAACACCGCCGTCCTGACGGAGTATCCGGGAGCCATCACGATAGCCGAGGAATCCACGGCTTTCCCGCTCGTCTCAAGGCCGCCTGAGGTCGGGGGCCTGGGCTTCGTCTTCAAGTGGGACATGGGCTTCATGCACGATACCCTCGACTATATGGCCATGGATCCCTACTTCCGCAGCTATAATCACAGCCGGCTCACCTTCTCCATGATGTACGCCTTCTCCGAGAACTTCGTGCTGGCATTTTCACACGACGAGGTCGTACACGGCAAGGCCTCGATGGTGAACAAGATGTGGGGCGACTACGAGACGAAGTTCGCCTCGCTGCGTGCGCTCTACGGCTACCAGTTCGCGCACCCCGGCAAGAAGCTCATGTTCATGGGCGGGGAGTTCGCGCAGTTCATAGAGTGGAACTACAACCAGCAGCTCGACTGGCCGCTGCTCGAATACCCGATACACGCAAATATGCAGAAATACGTCCGCGACCTCGGCAAGCTGTACGCCTCCACCGCGGCGTTCTGGAAGGTGGACGACTCCTGGGACGGTTTCTCCTGGCTGAACGTGGACGATTCGGACAGGAGCTCCGTGGCCTTCATGCGTATGTCACAGAGGTCTGCGGTGGTCTGCGCCCTGAACTTCACCCCGGTTCGGTACGACGACTTCTCCATCGGTCTGCCCAAGCCCGGAGTACTAAAGGAACTCATAAACTCGGACGACGTGCAGTACGGGGGCTCAGGCATCCTGAACAGGCCCGAGATAGAGTCCGAGGACGAGCCCTTCCTGGATCATCCCTGCTCGGCGAAGATAACGCTGCCGCCGATGTCCTGCGTCTGGTTCAGGTTCACGCCGACCTCTCAGAAGAAGCTGAAAGAGGAGGCGGCGAAAAAAGCCGCCGCCGCCAAGAAGGCCGCTTCAAGAAAGAAGAAAAAATAAACCGAGGCCACGGCACAGCATACCACCATCCAAGCGAAAGGAATGGTAAATATGAAACGCGAATTTCAGCAGGCTCTGCTCGACAAGGGCCTTGAAAGGCTGCCCAATGTGCTCATTGCCGCTGCGGAGTGCGCGCCCATATCGAAGACGGGCGGCCTGGCCGACGTGGTAGGCACCCTGCCGAAGAGCCTTGCCGCCCTGGGCATGGACGCGAGGGTGATAACTCCGTATCACAGGTGCGTGAAGGACAAGTACCGCGACAAGGTGGAGCATATGTTCAGCTTCTCGGTAGACCTGGGCTGGCGCAGCCAGTACGTCGGCATCGAGCGGCTCGTGCTCGACGGTGTGACCATCTACCTTGTGGACAACGAATACTATTTCGGGGACAAGATATACCGCGGCGGCCAAGCCGAGGGCGAGCAGTACGCCTTCTTCACGAGGGCCGTGCTCGACGCCATACCGAACCTGGGCTTTTTCCCGGACGTGCTCCACTGCAACGACTGGCATACGGCCATGCTGCCCATGCTGCTCAGAACTCAGTACGGCTACTATGTCCACGGCAGGATCAAGACCCTTTTGACGATACACAACATCGCATACCAGGGCAAGTTCGGCTTCGACTTCTTCCGCGACCTGCTCCGGGTGGAAGACAGGTACTTCACGCCCGAGTTCATGGAGATAAACGGCTGCGCGGCGTTTTTGAAGGCGGGCTGTGTGTTTGCGGACAGGCTGAGCACCGTGAGCCCGAGCTATGCCGACGAGCTCTGCACTCCTTACTACGGCGAGGGGCTGGACGGCATACTCTCTGCGAGGCGGCACCAGCTCACAGGCATATTGAACGGCATAGACAAGAAGGTCTTCAACCCCTACTCCGACCCGCTCATACCCAAGCGCTACGACCGAGGCCACCTGAAGGGCAAGCAGGCGTGCAAGGAGAGCCTGATGCTGGACATGGGCCTCAAGGCCGAGCCCGGCACTCCGATAGTCGCGATGGTGACAAGGATGACGGATCAGAAGGGCCTGGATCTTGTGGAGAGGGTCTTGGACGAACTCATGGGCTCCGACATCTGCTTCATGCTGCTGGGCAGCGGCGAGCAGAGGTATGAGAACTTCATGAAGGAAGCCGAGAACCGGCACAGGGGGCGTTTCTGCGCGTACATAGGCTACAATGAAGAGCTCTCGCACAGGGTGTATGCCGGCGCGGATATGCTGCTCATGCCCTCCAGGTTTGAGCCCTGCGGCCTGTCGCAGATGATAGCTATGCGCTACGGCACGCTCCCCATCGTCCGGGAGACCGGCGGCCTGCGCGACAGTGTCGTGCCCTACAACCAGTTCACCGGCGAGGGCACGGGCTTTTCATTTGCCAACTACAACGCCCATGAGATGAAGGCGACGGTCGAGCGTGCGCTCGACATCTACCGCAACGAGCCCGAGAACTGGAACAGGCTCGTGCGGAACGCCATGGCTGCCGACTTCGGCTTCGACCGCTCCGCAGAGGGCTATGCGAGGCTGTATATAGATCTGCTATGACACAGGGCGGAACGGGGCCCGCAAGGGTAAGTGTGTATTTCGGCGGCAAGTGCGATGAGGTCTGGACGAACACGGGCCTTGCCGTCACATATAAAGACAGGCTTGAAGTCTCGGCCGTGAGGGTGGGCGACAGGTTCAGGGCCGAGGTCAGGTCATCCGCACGTTCAGGAGACGTAAAGGCGGACTACAACGAGTCTTCGAGGAGCGCGGAGCTGGCGGCGAAGCTGAATTCCGGGCATCTGTCCCAGGTCTCGCTGGAATATTTCCAGGCGGCGGCCACGGTAGCTGAGGCGTTTTCCGAGCTGCGGGACACGAGGTATCTTCCCGGCCTGCTGTACAGGGAGCTGCGCGGCGGGCTGGACGCCCTCATACTTCCCGAACTGCTGCGTCTGCTTTTGGACGAGCACGGAGCGTCCTGGGAGGGCGCGGTCGAGCTCGTGGGCAAGTGCTTCACGCTGCGGCCCGACGAGGGAGCGAGGGATGCCCGGGTGCCGCTCGGCGCCATAGCTGCGCTTCAGCCCAGGGACGCGGAACTCATCCGGGCGGTAAATGAGAAGCTCTGCGGCAAGCTCTGGGACATCTGGCCTGGAGACTGGCACAGGATAGGCGCGAGCGCGGTCATCAGGGACGAAGAAGCCGACCTGGTGACGCTTTCGGCGGCGCTCTGCGGGCGCATAAACTGCACAAAGGAGAGGCGGGCCGGGTCGCTCCGCGCCATGTACATACTCACGCCCGCCAAGTTTGCAGATATATGATTATTTCCGAACTGACCCCGCACATCATACACGACACGGCGAGAGAGAGCTGCCGCTGTCCCATCGGCCCGGCGAAGACCGGGAGCGAGGTGACGCTTGCCTTCACCGACGGGGCAGGAGCCGTGCTCGACGCCGAACTCGTCTTGAATGGCGACGGTTTTGAAAAACGCTACGAACTGGCCCTTGAGGACGGGCGCTGGTTCGTGACCCTGAAGATGCCGGACGAGGCCGCCGCGCTCTGGTACTCGTTCAGGATGAGCCTGGCCGGCGGGGAATACTGGCTCTGCGCGGGCGCGAACGGCAGATTCGGCCAGCTGATGAGCTCCAGGGGCGAAGGCTTCAGGCTCACTGTCTACGACAAGGACTTCGAGACCCCCGCCTGGTTCCGCAGGAGCGTCATGTACCAGATCTTCCCCGACCGCTTTGCGAGGGACTGGAGCGATACCGCGAGGGACGGGATCGACAAGCACAGGGCCATGGGCAGGCAGGTCAAGTTCCACGAGGAGTGGAACGAGCCGGTCGACTGGCAGCCCAACAGCGCCGACGGGTTTTATTTCCCCCTGGACTTCTACGGCGGGACGCTCAAGGGCATAGAGAGCCGGCTCAACTATATCAAAAGCCTGGGTGTGAGCGTCATCTACCTGAACCCGGTGTTCGAGGCCTGCTCCAACCACAGGTACGACACGGCGGATTACCTGAATATTGACCCCATCTTGGGCACGAACGAGGATTTCGAGAATCTCTGCTCAGCCGCGGAGCGGCTTGGGATACGGATAATGCTGGACGGCGTGTTCTCGCACACCGGAGCCGACAGCATCTACTTCAACAAGTTCTCACACTACCACGACGCAGGCGCGTACAATGCCGGTGAGCGCTCTCCATACTACGGCTGGTACGACTTCCGCCAGTACCCGGAGAACTACCGCTGCTGGTGGAACTTCCCCGACCTGCCCGAAGTCGATGAAAACAACGCCGACTGGCGCGACTTCGTCATAAGCGGTCGGGACAGCGTTGTGAGGACGTGGATACGGCGCGGCGCGGCGGGTTGGAGGCTGGACGTGGCGGACGAGCTGCCGGATGAGGCGCTCAGGCTCATACGTCGGGCCGCGAAGGCCGAAGACCCCGAGGCGGTGGTGCTCGGCGAGGTCTGGGAGGACGCCGTCATCAAATCCAGCTACGGCTCGAGGCGGAAATATGCGCTGGGCGAGTCGCTCGACTCGGTGATGAACTATCCGTTCAGGTCTGCGCTCATAGACTTTTTGTGTTTCCGCACTGACGCCAGAGCGCTCGCGTCGTTTCTGCTGGCGCAGCGTCTGAACTACCCGGAGCCGATGTATTGGTCGCTCATGAACCTGGTCTCTTCACATGATGTGGAGCGGGTGCGGACGGCGCTGGCCACGAGGCTGGACGCACGGAGCCTCAGCCGCGAGCAGCAGGCCGGTTTCATAGTCGGAGACGCGCAGGACATACGCGGCGCGTCAATGCAGAGGCTCGCAGCGGCGGTGCAATACGTCATACCCGGAGTGCCGTGTCTGTATTATGGCGACGAGACCGGCATGGGCGGTATGCTGGATCCCTTTGACCGGGCCCCATTCACGATGGGCGCGAGGCCGCTCACCGACTGGTATGCCGCCCTGGGCAAGATAAGGAACGAGCACGACGCGCTCTCGACCGGGGCCGCAGCCTTCTCAGCACCAGACCCGGACGTGCTCTGTGTGCTCAGGTGCGTCACCGGCGGCAAAGACGCTTTCGGGCTCCCGGCAAGGGACGGTGCTTTCCTCGCTGTGGTGAACCGTTCGGACTGGGACAAGCAGCTGGTAGCGGATATCTGGCTGGATAACGCCGGGCTCACGTCGAAGCAGCTGGAGGGGCTGAAGGCTCTGGGCCTGACGAGGGCGAAATGCCTGATCACAGGCAGAGAGTCCCCCATCGCCGACGGGCTCATAAAGCTGAGCCTGCCCTCCGAATCCGCCATGATCTTCGAGCTAATTTGATATTCCGCGCTCTGCGGAGCGCGTCCAGGGGCTCTGCCCCTGGATCCCGCCCGCTTTTTTGAAAAAAAGCGGGGCAAAAAACTTTAGACTTGGGCGGGCCCGCGAAAGCGGCCCGCCCTCTCTCGGAGGGCGTATGAAACAACAACGCAGCTTCCCGGCCGTCACCGTGAGCAAAAAGGCCGAAAATTCCATCAGGCACGGCCACCCCTGGGTCTACAAGGAGGAGTTCACCGGCATCTCCGGCAGTCCCGTCCAGGGCGGCATCTGCGACGTCTTCTCTCAAAAGGGCAGCTGGCTCGGCGCGGGTTTTTACAGCGAGACCAGCAAGATAGGCGTCCGCATCCTCTCGGACAACGCGAACGAGGGCTTCGGGCCTGAGTTCTTCGAGCGCCGTGTGCGCTACGCCCTCGAATACCGACGCACCGTCATGGACTCCCTCGACTGCTGCCGCCTCATCTTCGGCGAGGCAGACGGGCTTCCCGGGCTCACAGTGGACAAGTTTTCGGATATCCTGGTCGCGCAGTCGCTCTCATACGGTATGGATGCGAAGAAAGATGCGGTCTTCCACGCCCTGCGTGACGGGCTTGAGGCCATGGGCGAGCGCGTCTCCGGCATCTACGAGCGCAACGAGGCCGCCCTGCGGGAGCTGGAGGGGCTGCCGAAGCACAAGGGCTGGTACGAGGGCCTGCCCCACCCCGAGAACACCGTCACCGAGATCTGCGAAAACGGCGTGCGCTACGAGGTCGACTTCGAGAACGGGCAGAAGACCGGCTTCTTCCTCGACCAGAAATATAACCGGCTGGCCGTGGCAAAGCTCGCACGCGGCCGCCGTGTGCTCGACTGCTTCACGCACACCGGCTCCTTCGCCCTCAACTGCGCCCTCGGCGGGGCGGAGCACGTCACCGCCGTGGATGTGTCCGAAGCCGCCGTCGAAATGGCCCGGAAGAACGCCGCGCTCAACGGGCTAGAGGGGAGGATGGACTTTCTCGCCGCCGACGTCTTCGAGCTGCTGCCGAGGCTGTGCGAAGAACACGCCGCCTACGACCTCGTCATTCTCGACCCGCCGGCCTTCACCAAGAGCCGGCGCACCATCCGCTCCGCAGAGCGCGGCTATCGTGAGATCAACTACCGCGCCATGCGCCTGCTGCCCCGTGGAGGCTACCTCGCCACCTGCTCCTGCTCCCACTTCATGGAGCCCGAAAATTTTGAATATATGCTGAAAAACGCGGCTAAAGATGCAAATGTTAAGCTCCGCGAAGTCGAAGTGAGAAAGCAGGCGCCCGACCATCCTATACTCTGGAATGTGCCTGAAACCGCCTATCTCAAGTTCTATATCTTCCAGATAGTGTAGTTTTTTGTGCAAAGCCGACAAAAACACGGCATGAATCTCTCCATTCACCTGAAATACGCCGAAAGTCAAAAAGGCTCTTGCATATTTATTCATTCGGGTATATACTTAGCGCATATTAAGGCGTATGCAAATGAATATGGAGGCATCATTATGAATAAATCGGACATCAAGAAAGTCGTGCTGGCTTACTCGGGCGGGCTTGACACCTCGGTCATCATCCCCTGGCTGAAGGAGAACTACAACAACTGCGAGGTCATAGCGGTCTCGGGCAACGTGGGCCAGGCGGACGAGCTGGACGGGCTGGAGGAGAAGGCCATCAAGACCGGAGCCTCGAAGCTCTATGTTGAAGACCTGACTGACGAGTTTGTGGACGACTTCATCATTCCGGCGGTGAAGGCCGGGGCGATGTATGAGGACTATATGCTGGGCACCTCGCTGGCGAGGCCGGTGATAGCCAAGAGGCTTGCGGAGATCGCGATAGCCGAGGGCGCGGACGCCATCTGCCACGGCTGCACGGGCAAGGGCAACGACCAGGTGAGGTTCGAGCTGACGCTCAAGCACTTCGTGCCCGATATGCCGATAATAGCTCCCTGGAGGGAGTGGAGCATCAAGTCCAGGGAGGAGGAGATCGCCTACGCCGAGGCGCACAACGTGCCGCTGAAGATAAACAGGGAGACGAACTACTCCAAGGACAAGAACCTCTGGCACCTCTCGCACGAGGG
>CABVBV010000094.1 GCA_902496595.1 uncultured Eubacteriales bacterium
GCGGTCAAGGAGGACGGTGTTACCAATCAGCGGGTGACGATCCACTACAACTGCATCGGTGCCTTTGAGGTGCCGGATCGCCGGAAGATCCCCGAGCGGGATATTCTGCTGGAAACGAGAAAAGGCGTAGCACTAAGCTACGCCCCCACACAGATCGCCATATAAACTTGGAAATAAAAAATGCGGAGTATCATCAGCAGACCTTTTCAGATCCTTTCATGATACTCCGCATGGTCGGAGTGGCGAGACTTGAACTCGCGGCCTCATGGTCCCGAACCATGCGCGCTACCATCTGCGCTACACCCCGAGACAGCTTTATCATTATAATTAGCTTGGCTTCAGTTGTCAAGCTAATTTTTATTTTCGCGCATATTTGCGGTCTTGTCCAAATATAATGTCAGCATGAAGACAAATTCAGGTTACAATTACAAAATTATTCTGGCTTCAGTTCTGTTCATCCTCATCACCGCAGTGAAACTCCTATTCCCTGCCCAGACCGAGGAGCTCAGGGCCAGAGTGCGCGAAGCCGTGAGCCGCGATGCCGACTACACCCAGGTCTTTGAAAACCTCGGCGCTCGCCTCTCCGACGGTGCGGATAGAGCTGCTGCGCTCTTTTTCGGGCAGGACGGCGCCGTATCTGTCTCGCGTCCCGTCGAATTTGAGCCCGTGACGCTTGACGACCTGCGCGGCGAGTCGCGTTATCTGCTTGCCGACGTCCCGGAAGCTGATGTGGTCGGCGACGCTGCTTCCCCCTCTCCGGAACCTGAACCGGAGCCCTCTGAAGTTCCGGCCGCCGTTTCCGCTTTTCTTGAGGCGCAGGCCGAGTTCTCCGACTACGCCGTGCCTGCCAACGTCAGTTATGAGATGCCGGTTCTCCCCTTCCAATTCACCAGCCCCGTCTCGGGCTACACTTCTTCCGGTTTCGGATTCAGGCTGCATCCGCTCGAAGGAGAGGTGAAGTTCCACTACGGCACCGACTTCGCCGTCTATTCCGGCACGGACGTCCACGCCTTTGCCGACGGAACCGTGGCGCTGATGGGTTGGGACGACGGCTACGGCAACTACGTCATCCTTGAGCACGAGGGCGGCTGGCAAAGCCTTTACGCCCACTGCTCGGAGGTGCTTGTTTACAGTGGGCAGAGCGTGGCTATGGGCGACGTGATCGCCAAATCAGGCGCTACGGGCGAGGTCACGGGCCCGCATCTCCATTTTGAGCTGAGGGACGGCGGCATCTTTTACAATCCGGAGTTCTGGCTCTCATGAAGGCAGGAAAAACCGAAATCAGCGCCGGGGGCGTTTTACTGCTCGCGGCGCTGTATTTTTTTATGGACATACGGGGCCTGGCAGCCCTCGCGCTTGCAGTGTCGGCGCATGAGCTGGGTCATGTTGCGGCCCTCAGGCTCTGCGGTTCCTCCATACGCGACTTCCGGGCCGACCTCGGCGGCCTATTGATCATTCCGGATTCAGGGCTCTCGCCCGGCTCAGAATTGTTCTGCCTCGCAGCAGGCCCGTTTTCAGGGCTGTTATATGCGTTCTTCGCCTCCTGCTCAAGCTCCGGGCTCCTGCTTTGCTCCTCGGGCATGAGTTTGGCCCTATCCCTCTTCAACCTTCTGCCCTGTCCCCCTCTCGACGGAGGAGGCATCACGACGGCGATATTCGGCCCCGGAGTCGCTCGCTGCTGCGGGCTTCTCACGGCTCTGCTGCTATTTATCTCCGGCTTCGCTCTTTGTGTGGGCGGGCAAGGAGCGGCGCTTTTCCTGGCAGGGGCCATTTTGCTTGTGAAGAACGTCTGACTCAATACTTTCTTACGAGCAGCTTCAGTCGGCCCTTACGGGTTTCTCCGCAGGTATCCTCGAAGCGGAACCGACCCATGCCTCTGACTGAAACGACATCCCCCGGTTCGGCCCTCTGCGACGCGGATCTGGCCGGCAGGCCGTTCACCAGAACCCGCTCCGCTTCAAAAAGGTTGCGGCTCTCACCTCTCGACAAGTTATAGACGGCGGCTACGACGGCGTCAAGTCTCTCCGAGGCCGCGTTGACGAAGCTGGGTTCCGGCAAGGTTCCCGCTTTCTCTGGCAAAGACGCAGCTTCGCGGACTCTCACTCGGCTGCGTCCGACCTGGTTCAGATTTGCAATAATGTGGCCCTTGACGCTATTCAGGCAGAACAGCCAGGCTCTGCCCTCGCCTATCACGATATCGCCCAGTGTACTGCGTCTCAGCCCAAGTCCCATCAGCGAGCCCAGGTAATCCCTGTGCGCCGGCTCCTTTTCAAATTTTCCCGAGCGGAGCTCGATCTCCAGGCAGCTTATCGGAGGATCCCCGCCTCCGAAGACCGCCAACTTGCGCTCAGCCTGTTCGAAGCCTCCGCAGAGCTCATATTCGGTCTCGGTTTTCATGCGCGACAGCTCGGTCTGCTCGCCAAGACTAAGGAACTCCGAGCTCGTACTTATCCCGCGCTCCGCCGACCTTCTGGAGAGTTCGGAGAGCCGCTTCTTCAGCAATTCGATTTCGTTATCCATGGTATGTCCGCCTCTGTTCCGGAGTTTCAAGGGGGTAATATTCTTGAGCGGATTCATCAGTCTTCTCTGGGGCCTTCCCATGGCGCTGCTGCTTGCTTTTGTCGGGCTTTATCTCAGCTCGGTAAGCGGCTTCATACAGCTCAGGCGCTTCCCGGAGGTCATGCGCTGCACTCTGGGCGGCGTCTTAAGGAAGAATGAAAACGTTCCCGGTTCTGTGACGCCCGTACAGGCCGTCTGTGCCGCGCTCGCCGGTACGGTGGGCACAGGAAACATTGCGGGAGTGGCGCTCGCTGTTGCGCTCGGCGGGCCCGGAGCTCTGTTCTGGCTCTGGCTCTCGGCCCTGCTCGGGATGGCGACTAAGTATGCTGAGGTAGTTCTGGCCCTGCGCTTTCGTGAAAAGGGAGCCGACGGCGAATGGCTCGGAGGGCCTATGTACACTATCAAAAACGGGCTGGGTTCCCGAGCCATGCCTCTCGCGAGGCTCTTTGCAGCCTCAGGCGCCCTCGCCGCTCTCGGCATGGGCGCTGCTGTTCAGGGAAGCGAGATAAGCGGCGCCGCCAGAACTCTTGCAATGGAACTTCTTCCCCGTCTGCCCGCAGAACGGCCCGCTCTTTCGCTCGTCATAGGAATATTTGCGGCAATGTGCGGCTTCGCTGTACTCAGAGGGGGCATGGCGAGGCTCGGCCGCGTCTGCGTGAGTCTGGTTCCGCTCATGGGTCTCGGCTACGTCCTATGCTGTCTTGCGGTGATCTTTGCAAATCTGCCGGCGCTCCCGGGTGTGCTCGGCTCAATCGTAACGGAGGCATTCCGTCCGGGCGCCTTTGCCGGGGCGCTCAGCTGGGGGCTGAGGCGAGGGGTCTTCTCAAACGAGGCCGGGCTCGGCTCCTCTCCGATCGCGCACGCCTCCAGCTCGGAGACGGAGCCCGTGCGTCAGGGTTTTTTCGGCATCTTTGAGGTCTTCGCCGACACTCTCGTCGTTTGCAGTCTCACCGGGCTGGCAATACTCTGTTCCGGCATCGCCGTTCCCTATGGACAGCCGGCGACGCTCTCTCTTCCGGTATCGGCTTTCGCGACTATATTCGGCGGCGGTTTCGCGGCGGTTTTACTGTCAGGCGCACTCGCGCTTTTTTCGCTCTCGTCGCTGCTCAGCTGGGGAATGTACGGCCTGCGCTGCTGCGGTTTTCTGTTCGGAGGGCGCTCGCAGCCTACCTATCTGCTTCTGTTCGCGCTGTGTGTGCTTCCCGGAGCGCTTGGCTCGAGGGAGATAGTATGGGAGCTGGCCGACCTTCTCAATGCGCTCATGGCTCTGCCCAACCTTATATCCCTGCTGCTGCTCTCCCCCGAACTGCGGAGGCTCACGCGCTCATATTTCGCTCAGAGGCAGAGGGCGTAGATCTCCCTCACCTCATCCATTCCCAAATCTATGACGCTGGGGAAGCTCAGGCTGCCGTTTCCCGTGCAGCGGCGGCTCATATATTCAGCGTCCTCCGCCGTGAGGCCGAAGTCCGAGAGCCTTTGCGGCATTCCCAGGGCTCTGAAGTATTCCTTCGTCTTCTCTATGCCCGCCTCGGCTCCTGCCGCTCCCCATATTTTCTCCGCGTAGCGTTCGAGCCGCTCGGTGAACAGGCCTCGCCTTCTGAAAAACTCCAAGTATGCGGGCCAGATCACAGCCAGACCGGCGCCGTGGGCTATCCTGTCATCCATGGCGCTCATCTCATGCTCCAGCTTGTGTGCCCAGAGCCCGCATTTCCTCCCTGCTCCGGTGAGCCCGTTGTGCGAGAGGCCGCCTGCAAACATGAGCGTTGCTCTCGCCTCATAGTCCTCCGGCTTCTCGATTGCTGTGCGCCCCGCCGCTATCACCGACCTGAGCAGGCCCTCCGAAAGCTCATCCACGAGGTCGTTATCCTCATTGGTACACATATATCTCTCCATCGTGTGCATGAGAATATCTACGACTCCGCAGGCGGTCTGGTATGGCGGCAGCGTGAAGCTCAGCTCGGGATCCAGAACTGCGAAGAGCGGCCGGTTCTCGTCGCAGCTGAGGCCGCGCTTCACCCCGGCAGCGGTGTTCGTCAGCACAGCACTGTCGCTCGTCTCGCTCCCCGTAGCCGCTATTGTGAGCAGCACTCCCACAGGCAGGCTGTCTGTGGGACTGACTTTTTTCTCGATATACTCCCAGGGGTCGCGGCCGGTTTTGACGCAGTGCGCGGCCATTTTAGCATTATCTATGACGCTGCCTCCGCCTACTGCCAGGAGAATATCGCAGCGCTCAGACCTGGCATATTCGGCAGTCTTGACGCAGAAGTCCAGGGTTGGATTCGCCTGCACTCCTCCGAGCACGGCATAATCCAGTCCGGCGGAACGCAGAGAGCGCTCCACCCTCTCCAGCAGCCCCGTCTTCACAGCGCTGCCGCCTCCGTAACAGATAAGAGGCCGCCTGAAACCGTAATCCGCTACGATACCGCCCAGCGCGTCCGTCCGGCCTCTGCCGAAGAATATCTTTGTCGGGACGCAAAGTTCAAAATCCAGCACTTGTACCACCTCGCACAGATTATAGACCATTCTGCGGCGTTTGTGAAGTATTCGCCCCTTGCGTTTGGAGCCGGGGCGTGTTTTAATTGAGTTGCAGATATAAATACTTTACGGAGGTCGAAATATGGATTTCATGAGCGATTACAGGGCAAAGCTGGGTACGCCCGAGGATGCGGCAAAGCTCGTCAAGAGCGGAGACTGGGTCGAGTACGGCAACGGCACCACCTTCGCCGTCGAGTGCGACAAGGCCCTCGCAAAGAGGCGGGACGAGCTCTTTGACGTCAAGTTCCGCGGCCAGATCATGTACGGGCCCATCGAGGTCGTCGAGTGCGACCCCACCGGCGAGCACTTCTGCTACAACGCCTGGCACTGTTCCGGCTACGAGCGCAAACTGCTCGACCAGGGCAGGGCCTACTTCTCCCCCATGATCTTCCGCAACCTCGCGTGGTATCACAAGGAGTTCCTGCACGTGAACGTCGCCTTCGTCTGCGCCACGCCCATGGACAAACACGGCTACTTCAACTTCTCCCTCTCCGCCGGCACGGCGCTCGACATGATAGGCCGCGCCGACGCCATCGTCATCGAGGTCAACGACAAACTGCCCAAGATCTACGGCGCGTACAACGAGAGCATACACATCTCCGACGTCACCATGGTCGTCGAGTGCGAGCACGGCCCCGTGCCCACCGTACCGGCCAAAAAGCCCTCGGCCGAGGACATCCAGATAGCGCAGAACATCATCCCCTTCCTCGTGGACGGCGCCACGCTCCAGCTCGGCATCGGCGGTACGCCCGACGCGCTCGGCTCTATCATCGCGCAGAGCGACCTCAAAGACCTTGGTATGCACACGGAGCTTTGCACAGACGGCTTCCTGGATCTCTACAAAGCCGGCAAGCTCACGAACAAGAAAAAGAACATCTTCCCCGGAAAGGGCGTCCTGGGCCTCGCCACGGGCTCTCAGGCGCTCTACGACTGGCTGGATGAGAACCCCGGCGTCATCGCCCTGCCCATCGCCTACGTCAACGACCCGGCCGTCATCGCGTCCATGGACAACTTCATCTCGCTCAACAGCTGCGTCTCCGTCGACCTCTACGGCCAGATAAACTCAGAGAGCGCCGGACTGCGCCATATCTCCGGCACCGGAGGTCAGGTGGACTTCCTCACCGGCGCGGCCATGTCGAAGGGCGGCAAGAGCTTCATCTGCGTAGCCTCATCCCGCGTCGGCAAGGACGGCGTGCGCACCTCGAATATCGTGCCGCACTTCAACGGAGAGATCGTCACCTCGCCGCGCAGCCAGGCATATTACCTGGCCACGGAGCAGGGAGTTGTGAACCTCGCGGGCAAGAGCACCTGGGAACGCGCCGAGGGTCTCGTATCCCTCGCCCACCCCGACTTCCGCGACGAGCTCATAAAAGCCGCAGAAACTCAGAGGATCTGGAGGCGCTCGAACAAGAGATGACCGCGTCTTCACACTTACAGTCAAAAAGTAACGGAGAGTGCCGAACACCGGCACTCTCCATACATTCTTCCTCCAAGCCCTTCGAGGCTTTTTCGATAGACTGAATCAGCCGTCAAATGTCGGCTGATTTTTCCATTTATTCTGTTTGAAGGCTTGAACTCGGTGTCGCTATATGGTATCATGTGGTAGTATTCCCAGCCAATAAATTGTGGGAGTGGTGACAATGATATGTCCATATTGCGGCAAAGGCATACCTGACAACTCCAGCTTCTGCTACTACTGCGGCAAAAATGCTCAGCCAACTGCAAGAGCAAATACAAAACATGGTCGAGGAAGCAAGCGCCGCACGACGTTAAAAAAGCGTCCGGTGCGATGGAAGAAGATCCTGCTCATTATCTTAATCTCTGTGAT
The DNA here is from genome assembly GCA_902496595.1 of uncultured Eubacteriales bacterium. Classification (GTDB taxonomy): domain Bacteria; phylum Bacillota; class Clostridia; order Oscillospirales; family Oscillospiraceae; genus Scatomorpha. The sequence goes on from CABVBV010000094.1 coordinate 6,923, forward strand.
AGCGATAGCGGCGGCGCTATATTTCTTTTGGTGGTACAAACATGAAGCGACGCATCATGAGACCATTGATTACGGCAACGGGCGAGTTTATGTAGGTGAAACCGTAGGAGGCTTACCCAGCGGCATTGGGCGCATGAGCTTTGAACCGGAAAACGAGCTTGACTATTACGACGGGGAGTGGGGTCACGGGTTCAGGTCGGGAACTGGCATCCAGGCCTGGAAGAACGGCGACGTTTACGAGGGCGAGTTTCTCATCAACAAACGTTATGGATACGGCCGAATGAGCTTCGGGCAGGACAATGAAGCAGACTATTATGAAGGCCCATGGTCTGATGATGAGATGGAAGGCGAAGGGCTGATGGTCTACAAAAACGGCGACCGCTTCGAGGGCAAGTGGGTCAACAATTATATGACCGGAGGCGGTTGTTACACCTATGCAGACGGCACCACTCTCGAGGGAACCTGGGTACTTGGATACAAGTATGGTGAGTTCATAAAAACCATGCCGGATGGCACGGTCTACATAGAGATGTACGATGATGGAGTGTGCGTTTCAAGCGTCAAGTCCGAAGGGAGCGAGCCCGTCGGTTCCGGAGATGAGGTCGAGCCCACCAGCACCCCTGACGCCGGCAACGGGGCAAAGCCCACTAGTACTCCCACCCCTGGGAGCAGCGCGGCGGCTTCCGGGCCAACGCTGCCCGACATTCAGAGCTTCAGCGGCGACTGTCTGTCGCTTGAGCGCGAGACGGTATACAGCGACTACACCGAGCACTATTATCTTTTCAAATACAACGGCAAGTTCATCGATGAGTATGTGGCGCTGCTCCAGGATGACTACAATTTCAAGCTGCGCGACTACTATGAGATAACCTCCATCGGCAGCGAGCATTTCGTATTCGACTACAAGGGTTCCGGAGACGTGGGCACGTTTGACATGGAGATAAGAAACGTGGATTCCTCAAACATGGCTCTGTGCATTTGGGTGCTCCACATCTTGCCAGACGAAACTGAGATGCATATATACTGGGCAGACGGCCTAAACTATACCGACACCGGCGAGCGCACAAGCCAGCATCTTGAACGCTTTGAGCACGCAGGCAGTTCCGGCGGCTCAACAGGAAGCGGAGAGACGCGCTGCTCAGCCTGTTCCGGCAGCGGCAGGTGCGTTAACTGCGGAGGAACCGGCAAGGTGCGAAGGTGGCTCGCCGGCACAAATGAATGGGTAGAACAGAAATGCACCATGTGTCAGCCCGCAGGAAGCGGAAAATGCGCATTTTGCGGCGGAGACGGAGTAAAGTAACAGATGGCTTTCCCTGTGAACTAAAACGGAGCGCACCTTTGAAGTGACCCCCAAAAGTTAGACAATATTTGAAAAGGAGAATAGTTTAAGCAGC
>CABVBV010000095.1 GCA_902496595.1 uncultured Eubacteriales bacterium
GGCCCTCCGCCGAGCACTGGTTCGGCACCGACGGCGACGGCATGGACATCCTCGCCAGAATGATGTACGGCGGCAGGATATCGCTCATGATAGGCTTTGTCGTCGTCATACTCGAGACCTTGATCGGCGTCATCATGGGCGGCATCGCGGGCTTCTTCGGACGCTGGGTCGATACGCTCATCATGCGCCTCGTCGATATCTTCTACTGCATCCCGACCTACCCGATACTCATCATCATGGGCGCCCTCTTCGACGCTTTGAAGATGGATCCCTATGTGCGTCTCGTCTGGATGATGGTCGCCCTCGGCGTGCTCGGCTGGGCCGGCATCGCCAGGCTGGTGCGCGGTCAGATCCTGTCTCTGAGGGAGCAGGAGTTCATGATAGCGCAGGAGGCCACCGGTATGCGCTCCTCGAGGCGGATATTCAGGCACCTGGTGCCGAACGTCATGCCCCAGCTCATAGTCAACGCCACGATGTCGCTGGGCTCCATCATCATCACGGAGGCCACGCTGTCCTTCCTGGGCCTGGGCGTCAAGCACCCGCTGGCCACCTGGGGCAACATGATAAACTCGGTCACGGGCTCGTCCGAGAGTATGCTGAAGTACACCTACATCTGGGTGCCGGTAGGCCTGCTCATCTGCCTCACGGTCGTGGCATTCAACTTCGTCGGCGACGGCCTCAGGGACGCCTTCGACCCGAAGATGAAGCAGTAAGGGGGCGGGAAAATGGCAAAACGCAAGAATACATCCTATATAAGCGGCAAAGAGTCGCGCAAAATAACCCGCTTCAACCGAAAGCTCACAAAGCGGCTGGAGAAGCAGCGCGCCAGCAAGGCCTCAGACCCGTCGAAGTACATGACGGAGATGAAGGACGCGAACAACATCGTCGAGTTCGACAACGTGTGCAGCTACTTTTTCTCGGATGTCGGCACGGTCAAGGCCGTGGACGGCGTGTCCTTCGAGGTGCCCAGGTGTACCACAGTGGGCATAGTGGGCGAGTCGGGCTGCGGCAAGAGCGTCACGAGCCTTTCGCTCATGCAGCTGCTGCAGAGGCCGCAGGGCCAGACGGTCGGCGGCGAGATCCGGCTCAACATGGGCGACGGCAAGGCCTACAACATCGTCAACACTCCCACGAGCGAGATGATGAAGATACGCGGCAACCGGGTCTCGATGATCTTCCAGGAGCCGATGACCAGCCTGAACCCCGTGTTCCGCTGCGGCTACCAGATAGACGAAGTCCTGAAGCTGCACTATCCGGATATGTCGAAGGAGGAGGTCAAGAAGCGCTCCATAGAGATGCTCGAGCTCGTCGGCATAGCGAACTCCGAGGGCGTGTACAGTATGTACCCGCACGAGCTCTCAGGCGGCATGAGGCAGAGGGTCATGATCGCAATGGCTCTGGCCTGTTCGCCCGGGCTGATAATAGCGGACGAGCCGACCACTGCTCTGGACGTCACCATCCAGGCGCAGATCCTCGACCTGCTGAAAGAGCTGAAGGACAAGATAAACAGCTCCATCATGCTCATCACCCACGACCTGGGCGTCATTGCGAGCATGGCGGATTACGTAGTAGTCATGTACGCTGGCCGCGTCGTCGAAAAGGGCACGACGGAGGACATCTTCCACCACCCCTGCCACCCCTACACGATAGGCCTCATGAAGTCGAAGCCCGTGGTCGGCAAGAAGGTGGACGCGCTGTACAACATACCCGGCAGCGTGCCGAACCCGGTCAATATGCCCGACTACTGCTATTTCCGCGACCGCTGCGAGCAGTGCGTGGACAAGTGCCACGGCGTCTACCCGCCTGAGATACGGCTGAGCGAGACGCACGTCGTCTCCTGCTGGAGATATGAGGACGAGGGCAAGATCGAGCGCTGGCCGAAATCCGTGAACGTGGAGGAGCTTTGAGATGGAAGAGATCAGAAATAACGCTCCCGAAACGGAAGAGAAGTACCTGATTGAAGTAAAGAATCTTGTAAAGTGGTTCCCGATAAAGTCCAGCTTTTTTAAGCGCACGATAGGCAATGTCCGCGCCGTGGACGGAATCAGCTTCCACATAAAGCGCGGGCAGACGATGGGCCTCGTGGGCGAGTCCGGCTGCGGCAAGTCCACGGCCGGCAGGACGATACTCAGGCTCATTGAGAAGACCTCCGGAGAGGTGCTTTTCGACGGACAGGACATCTTCAAGATGAGCCGCGAAGAGCTGCGCAGGCTCCGTCCCAGGATACAGATAATCTTCCAGGATCCGTACTCGAGCCTCAGCCCTAGGATACCCATAGGCGAGATCATAGGCGAGGCCGTCCGCGAGCACAACATCGTGCCGAAGGAGGAGTTTGACGATTATATCAGCCGGGTCATGCGAGCCTGCGGCCTGCAGGAGTACCACAAGGACAGATACCCGCACGAGTTTTCAGGCGGACAGAGGCAGAGGATCTGCATAGCCAGGGCCCTGGCCCTGAACCCGGACTTCATCGTCTGCGACGAGCCGGTCTCGGCGCTGGACGTGTCCATCCAGGCTCAGATAATAAACCTGCTCAAGCAGCTGCAGAAGGACTTCGGCTTCACGTACCTGTTCATATCGCACGACCTGTCCGTCGTCGAGCACATCTCGGACACGGTGGGAGTCATGTACCTGGGCTCCATGGTGGAGTACGCGGACACGGAGAAGATCTTCACGAAGCCGCTGCACCCCTATACCGAGGCGCTGTTTTCCGCCATACCGGTGCCCGACCCGGACGTGAAGATGAAGCGCATCATCCTGCAGGGCAGCCTGCCGAGCCCGGCGAACCCTCCGAAGGGCTGCAAGTTCCATACGCGCTGCCACAAGTGCATGGAAGTCTGCAAGTACGCGGCGCCGGAGTGGGTCGAGGTCGAGCCTGAGCACTGGTGCGCCTGCCACCTGTATAACGACGCGGAACGGGCAAAGCGGGCTGACGAGGCCATGGCCGCCGCCAAAAAGGGCGAAAAGCAGCCTGCCGCGAAGGTCGAGAAAGATGAGCAGAAAGAAGCGGTATGAGGATGACGACGGCAGGGTAGTGGCTAGGATGAACGTCGACGGTATGCCGTGGCACAACGGCCGGGCCGGAGACGACGGGCAGCCCGAGCAGCAAAGCGGAGAGCCGGTGCAGCTCACCAAGGAGGAATCCAGAGCCTATGCCTGGGGCGCCGTCAAGGCCGCGCTGCTGATCTCAGCCGTGTTCTCAATAGGTGCGATACTGTTCATACTGTTCTGCACCAACATATGGTTTGTTTGAAGACAGCCGTGCCCGGAGCATCCGGACACGGCTGTTACAGTCTGCCCCAAGCCTCGCAGTGTTTCACGGCCGCAGCCGCAAAAAAATAACGATCATTTTCGGCGGAGGTGTTACGTCATCGAAAAACTTCTCGTGGAGCGCAGTGTCATAGTGCTATACATTTTGCCTAAGAAGAAAACCTTCTTAGACAAGCAGAACAGCCGTGCCCGAATCGCTCGGACACGGCTGCTGTATTTCGTATGAGATTCAGGCGACCCTCTTGGCGCCTACATAGTTCCTGGTGTAGTAGCTCTCGTCAAGGCCGGATATCGTGACATAGCCTGCACCGGAGCTGGCGTGGATGAATTGGCCGTTGCCTATGTAGATGCCGACATGGCCCACAGCATAGGAGCTGCTCGAGAAGAACACGAGATCACCGGGCTGCAGATCCTCTTTGGCCACATAGCTGCCGTTGTAGTCATACTGGTCGTAAGTAGTCCTGTACAGGGAATAGCCGAAGTTCTTGAACACATAGCAGGCAAAGCCGGAGCAGTCAAAACCGGTAGATGGATAGTTTCCGGCCCAGACATAGGGCACTCCCAAAAACTGCTTCGCGTACTCCACGATCTGAGAACCGAGGCTGCCGTCGGTCGTGCCGGACTGCGCGGGCTCGGGCTCGCTGAGCACGATGTAGTCGCTCCTTATGTAGCCGGTCTCGCCCCCTGCAACTACCTTGTACCACTCGCCCTCAACACCGATTATCTCAACGCTCTCGTTGTCGGAAGTCACTCGGACGATGCCGCTGTCAGTGGTAGCTTCGGAGCGCATCCTGACGCTCGTACCATCTACCCAGCCGTCCGCCGAAAGCTCCATTGACTCCGAAAAGCTCATGTAGTCCGCGGACATATAGCCTGATTTGCCGTCATAGCTGACTTTGTACCAGCCGCTGCCGTCGTTTTCCTCGACGATGACCGCCGTGCCCTCCGCCAAAGTGGTTATGACAGAGTAGCCAGTTCCGGCTCCGGAACGCAGGTTCACAGCCGTCGTCGTCTCGGCTCCTCCAATGCAGTCCGCCAATGCGCCAGTCATGAGCGCACTTACACACAGCGCCCCAGCTACCAGCGGACGCACTACCGATTTTCTCATGTAGATGACCTTACCTTAGCTTTATTTGGAGGCCAACGCACGATCCAGCCAAACAGCCGCAACGTCCATCGCTGCGTACAGGCTGCTCTTCTCGCTCTTCTTCACGACCCTGTCCCTGCTCCGCAGGTCGGGATCCGTGAGCTGAAGCTGAACCGCTACCCGTGTCGCAACATCCAGATCCTCTACTTTCTTCGTCTCAAGAATCTGCATCATAATTATATACTTGTCGGCCATGCTGCCGAAATATATGATGTTGTCCTTGCGCCGAAGCGGATGCCCCTTGTATACAAGCTCCTTGGATGCTGCCATTTCAATACCTCCATTGCCGGGTACACACTCAACGTGTAACCGAATTGTAACTCATTAAAGCTAATTTGTCAACCTTTTTTTACGAATATGTAGGCCGGCAGTTGATACCGGCCTACTGGATATTGCTTAACCGAATGCGTTTACGTCGTCTCCGGGCGGCTCCACGGGCTCTATCGGCTCTGTGGGTGTGTCGGTGATGATGGGAGTGTCGGTGACTACCGGGCTGTCTGTAATTACAGGAGCGTCTGTGACCGTCGGGCTGGGGCTAGGACTCGGGCTGGGATTGTCCTGCTCCTCTTTCGCTTCGGTGAGGTCGCCGAAAATCTGAGTGTCGCCTCCTATCCAATCTGCGCTCGGGAAGCTCTTGTATTCGAGTCCAGCGTGTACCTGCTGCATTACGCGCTTCCAAACCCTGGCCGCCGGGTTTCCGGATATGCTGATCTTCTCTGGCATATCATAGCCAGTCCAGACGACGCCGACATAGTAGGGCGTGTAGCCGGCAAACCAGCGGTCGTTGTAGCTGCCGGAGGAACCGGTCTTGCCGGCAATGGCCTGACCCGAGAACCAGGCCTCGGAACCGGTGCCGCCGGAAACGGCGCTCTGGAGCATATAGGTGATGTTGGTGGCGGTGCTGGATTTCATTGCGACGTGGGTCACAGGCTGGTTGTCAAGGATGATGTTGCCGGCGGAATCCGTGACCTTGGTATAGGTTCTGGCTTCCGTGAAAATACCGGCGTTGACGAAGGTGCAGTAGGCCTGCGCCATCTCGAGGACGCTTACGCCGTAGGTCAGCTGGCCCATGGCCAGGGGCGAATAGCTGTGGTCGTCGGCCACGAGACTCGTGATGCCCAGCTTGTTTTCCAGGAAGTTTACCGATTGCTCTATGCCCAGTTTGTCGAGCACCTGAGCCGCGACGGTATTGAGAGAGTGCTGCACTGCATAGGTGATCGTCTGGATGCCGTAGTACTGCCAGTCCGCATTCGTCGGATACCAGTAATCCTGGGACATCTCGACCTCCTCACGCGGCGCGTCGTTGACGAGCGTCGAGGGAGTTATCAGCCCGTACTCGATCGCGGGAGCATAGACCGAGAGCGGCTTGAAGGACGAGCCGGGCGGCCTGAGGGTATCCGTCGCTCTGTTGAGGATCAGGTTCGCGTTCTTTTCACCGACTCCTCCGGACATGGCCTTCACGGCTCCGGTGTAGGGGTCGATAATGACCATTGCCGACTGGAACTGCTGTGAGGTGTTGTTCCAGGGCTTCGGGAAGTTTTCAACGTCCAGATACACGTTGTCCACGCACTCCTGGATATACGGGTCGAGGCAGGAGTATATCCTGTATCCGCCCGAGGACAGCAGCATAGTGGCGGTCTCCTGGCTTATGCCTTTCTGCTCCATGAGGTCTTCGATGACCTCTTTGCGGACGGCCTCGACGTAGTAGCTGTAAATATCCTGGGACTCGACTTCTGTGACAGACCTGGAGAAAACAAGCTCCTCGTTCATCGCCTCATCATATTCCTCATAGCTGATGAAGCCGAGCTCGTACATCCTCCTGAGCACGACCTCCTGCCGAGCCTTGTTGCTCTCTTCGGAGTAGAACGGGCTGTAATAAGTGGGAAGGTTCACTATGCCGACGATGGACGCGCTCTCGGCGAGCGTCAGCTCCGAAGGCTCCTTGCCGAAGTACTTTTCCGCCGCCGTGTAGATGCCGTAGGCGCCCTCGCCGAAGTAGACCGCGTTCAGGTACCACTCCAGTATCTCGTCTTTATCGTATTTCTTCTCCAACTCAAGCGCCTGGAAGATCTCGATCAGTTTTCGCTGCACCGTGACTTCGTTGTTGCCTGTGACGGTCTTGATGAGCTGCTGGGTGAGGGTGGAGCCGCCGAAACTGTCGTCCCCGCCTGTGAGCAGGGTGAACATGGCGCCGACGGTTCGGTACCAGTCCACGCCCTTGTGCGTGTAGAACCTGTGATCCTCGATGGCGACGAGGGCCTTGATCAGATGGTCTGGCACGTCGTCCAGATCGACCCAGATACGGTTCTCGGAGCCGTGCAGGGTCGCAAGCTCCTCGTATTCTCCGGGACTGGTCTCGCAGTAGATGATGCTCGTCTCGGAGAGCTGGTAGTCCGAGAGCGAGACTTCCAGATCCTCCACCAAGCAGGTCTTCACATAGAACGCAAACACGCAGCCCAGGAGCAGCGTTGTCGTGAGCACTACGAGGACGACGGTGACAAGTATTTTGGCGGCAAGCCCGACCGCACCCACGACGGTACCGGCCGCGGTATCCGCAGCCTTGCCGGCGTTTATTTTAAACTTTGAATGCTTATCCATTGGCAAGAGAGCACCTCCGTGCACGGGTGTGGTTCAGCTCGCACTCACACCATTCTAAATTATAAGTATATCACATTTTATCGAAAAGGAGTAGATGGTTTGTAAATTTTGCGCCGCGTATTATTTTTGCCCTTTCGTGGGATAATTTAGCCGAAAGGGGAGTGCAGAAATGAAACTGTGGATGAAGCTCGCGGGTACGGCCCTGATAGCCTGCGTTGCCGCCGCCTGCGCTGCGACCGCGATCGGCGGCATAGCCTCCGCCTCGCAGCACGAAGAGACCGGGACGGTAGAATTTGACTTCGTGCCCAGCTGCTCGTTGTCGGAAGCGGAATATGTTCTAAGAGAGTTTGAAGGCTGCGTCGCGGTTTTCGCTTCGGTAGGGGATACGAGCCCGGTGTCGCTCACAGACATCGAAGTGGCAACGCTGCGTGACGCCGACAGACAGATACTGAAGACCGGCCTCGCCGTGTCAGACAGGGAAGAGCTGCTGACTTTGCTCGAAGACCTCGGTACTTGAGACAGTTTTCCGCCTGTTTGTAAGAAAATACGATTGATTTATTGCAGAGGATGAGTTACAATAAAGTCAGAAAGACAGACGGAGGAACGGCCATGGACGAGGATTTCGGCAGCAGCTACATCACCATAGAGGACGAGGACGGAAACGAGTTCGAGCTTGAGCAGCTTGCTACTATGGAATATGACGGACGCGAGTATTCGGCCTTCCTTCCCGCCGATATGGACGAGGACGATCCTGATTACGGCTACATCATCCTCAGAATTGAGGAAGAGAACGGTGAAGAGCTGTTTTGCTCGGTGGACGATGAAGAGGAACTTGTCGCGGTGTACGACAGATTTATGGAGCTTCTCTTCGACGAAGAAACAGACGAGGAAACCGAGGAATAAGTTCCGTCGCAAAGGCATAGGCTTATTGCAGGCCGGGCCTTCGTCAATGAATTTGATCCTGCCCTGTTTGCGGGATTTTGGGCCCTCTTAAACCCACATCATTAATAAGGGATGCCACATTCCTGCGTGAATTGCAGGCCTCCCGGCTCCCCATTCAGAGGGATGTTGGAAGTTGGAAGCGTGGAAGCACAGGAGAGGCGACCCACCTGCCGGAGACGT
>CABVBV010000096.1 GCA_902496595.1 uncultured Eubacteriales bacterium
CTCCGTGTGGCCGTACACCGAGGCGTAGGCTATGAGCACGCCCTCGACCTCGGGCTCGTAGGAGCTCCACTTGAGGTACTTCTCCAAAAACTCGCCGAAGCCCTCGCGCCAGACGAAGCTGTGCAGCGGGCAGACGAGCTTTATCTCCAGCCCGGCTGCCTTCTTGAGCACGGCCTGCACCTGCGGGCCGTATTTGCCGACTATATTGGTATAGTACCTGCGGGCCTCGTCTATGCACTCGTGCATGAAATCGCACTCGTCGGCGAAGATCCTGCCGTTGAGCGCACCGAAGGAGCCGAAGGCGTCGGCGGAGAACAGTATCTTATCCGTCGTGTCGTAGGTCATCATGACCTCGGGCCAGTGAACCATCGGGGCCATGACGAAGGTGAAGTTGTGCCTGCCGGTGCTGAGCGTGTCGCCCTCGGCGACGATGTGCAGCCTTTCGTCAAGGCCGGCGTGGAAGTAGTTCTGCAGCATCGTCTTTATCTTGGTGTTGCAGACGATGGTCGCCTCGGGGTATCTGAGCGCCACGTCGCCGATGGTCGCGGCGTGGTCGGGCTCCATGTGCGAGATTACAAGGTAGTCGAGCTTTCTGCCGCCCAGCTCGTGCTCCACGTTCTCGAAGAAGTTGTGGCAGACGGCCTTATCCACGGTGTCGAAGAGTATGGTCTTCTCATCTTTAATAAGGTAGGAGTTATACGACACGCCGTCGGGCACGCCGTAGACGCCCTCGAAGAAGGCGAGGCGCCTGTCGTCCGCGCCGACCCAGACCATATCGTCGGTTATGCGCTTGGTGCAATACATTATATATATACCTCCTGTTTTGTCTTTTCGGATGGCTACACTATATCCCCAAGCGAAATAATTGTCAATCGCGTTTCCACTTTGCGCCCTGCGGCGTATCGATTATCGTGATGCCCTCGGCTTTGAGCAGGTCGCGTATCCTGTCGGCCTCGGCGAAGTTTTTGGCCTTCTTGGCGGCGGCGCGCTCGGCGAGCAGGCCCTCGATGCGCGGGTCGGACTCCTGCGGGGCCTCCTTCTTCCTGAGCTTCGCGGCGGCCTCGATGAGCCCAAGGCCCAGCACCTTGTCGTAATCCGCCACAATGGCCAGCTTGGTCGCGTCGTTCACCGGGGCCTTGAGCGCGTCGTAGAGCGCCGTGACGGCGAGCGAGGTGTTCAGGTCATTATCCAGCGCGGCCTTAAAACTTTCGCGCAACTTTTCAGCCGCGGCTTCGTCTACCTTATCGGGAGCGTCCGAGAGCGCCGCGATGCGGTTCACGAGCTTCTGGTACGCGCCCGCGGCGTTGTCGAGGTTCTCCCAGGAGAACACCAGGCTCTTTCTGTAATGGCTCTGGAGGCAGAAGAAGCGGTAGGCCAGCGGATCGTAGCCCTTCTGCTCGAGCAGGGAGACGGTGAGGAACTCGCCCTTGGACTTACTCATCTTGCCGCCGGTGGTGTTCAGGTGCAGGACGTGTACCCAGAAGTTGCACCACTTGTGGCCCAGATAGGCCTCGGACTGGGCGATCTCGTTCGTGTGGTGCGGGAAGGCGTTGTCGATGCCGCCGCAGTGGATGTCGAGGTCTTCGCCGAGGTGCTTCATGCTGATGCCCGAGCACTCGATGTGCCAGCCGGGATAGCCGACGCCCCAGGGCGAATCCCACTTGAGGGCCTGGTCCTCGAACTTGGACTTGGTGAACCAGAGGACAAAGTCGTTCTTGTTGCGCTTGTTCGTGTCCTCCTCCACGCCCTCGCGCACGCCGACGTCGAGGTCGTCGGCGTCGAAGTCGTTGAAGACGTAGTAGCGCTCGAGCTTCGAGGTGTCGAAGTACACGTTGCCTCCGGCGAAGTAGGCGTAGCCCGTGTCCATGAGCTTGGAGATTATCTTGATGTACTCATCGATGCAGTTCGTGGCGGGCTCTACGACGTCGGGGGTCTTGATGTTGAGCTTGCGGCAGTCGTCGAAGAAGGCGTCGGTGTAGAACTTGGCGATCTCCATGACGGATTTGTGCTCGCGCTTGGCGCCCTTGAGCATCTTGTCCTCGCCGGTGTCGGCGTCGGAGGAAAGGTGCCCGACGTCCGTGATGTTCATGACGCGCTTCACGTTGTAGCCCGCGTAGCGCAGGTACTTCTCCAGCACATCCTCCATGATGTAGCTTCTGAGGTTGCCTATATGCGCGTAGTGATAGACGGTGGGGCCGCAGGTGTACATCTTCACGATGTCGGGATGGTTGGGTACGAATTCGTCCTTGGTACGGGTCGCGGAATTGTAGAGCTTCATTTGTGCATACCTCCTCTATCTCATGTCGTCGCCCGCGGCGGCTTTGAGCCTGTTGAGCTCGCTGCGGAGGTTCACGACCTCCTGCACGAGCGGGTCTGTGACGTTTATCTGTTCGACGTTGCCGACGTAGTCGACCTTTTCGCCCTTCTTCTTGACCACTCGGGCGGGGGCTCCGACGGCGGTGCAGTCTTCGGGTATCTCGGAGAGCACGACGGCGTTTGCCGCGACGCGGCTGTTGTCGCCGACCTTGAAGGGCCCGAGCACCTTCGCGCCGCAGCCGATGAGGACGTTGTTGCCGATGGTCGGGTGGCGCTTGCCGGTGTCCTTGCCCGTGCCTCCGAGGGTGACGCCCTGGTAGATGAGGCAGTCGTCGCCTATCTCGGTGGTCTCGCCTATGACTATGCCCATGCCGTGGTCGATGACGAGGCGCTTGCCTATGGTCGCGCCGGGGTGTATCTCGATGCCGGTCTTGTGCCTGGTGCGCTGGGAGATGTATCGCGCCAGGAACTTGTGGTCGTGGAGATAGCACCAGTGGGCCAGCTTGTGGTACTGCGTCGCCCGGATGCCCGGGTAGAGCAGCAGGACTTCGATGGAGCTTCTGGCGGCGGGGTCGCGGGCTTTGTAGGCTTCGATGGTCTCGCGCAGGTCTTTGAACAATTAAATCTCCTCCTAACGTTTCTCGCGGCAGAGCCCAGCGAAGCGGGTCTGACGCGAAAAGGAGCGACTGCCAGAGCTGCAGGTTTTCCCCTCTCACGCAGGGGGAAACCGGAAGCGGCAGGCGGGAAGCGACGCGGCGAGAGGCGCTGAACAAAAAAATAGCTCCCATGCCTGATCGGCATGAGAGGCGCAGTTCATGCGCGGTTCCACTCTCGCTTATCACTCTCCGGCAAATTTACCGGTTTGCGGCTTAACGCGCCGCTCACGGGACGGCATTTCCTCCGTCCGAGGCTCCGGGGCGCATTTCGGGACTCTCCTGGACAGCGCCGCTCACAGCCGACGGCGGCGCCTCTCTGAGACCGGTGTGGGGCCCTACTTCTCCCCTTCACAGCCATACACCCTATTATATTAACACAGCCCGAATGTCGTGTCAAACATTTTTGCGTCGAAATAAATTTCTTAAAAAACCATTAAGTATGGCAACTGTATCTTGAAATTAATACAGTTTGCTGATATAATTTTGGTTGGACAGGAATACTTTAAAAAAATTGGAGGTAGATGAAAATGATGTCCAAATTCAAAAAACTGATGGCAGCCGCGCTGGTACTCTGCCTTATGCTCGCGCTGCTGCCCGCCGGTGTACTGGCGAATGGAACGTATTTTTGTGAGGCAGACTTTGATTCAATAAGTGCTTACTATGGAAATGGCTACGAAAGTATATTCGTTACGCCACAAAAGGCCTATTATTCTAAAGATGATGAAATAACCATCACAATTACTCCAACTGAAGGCTATGAAGTAACGAAAATTAAATACCAAAAATACACTATACCAGCAACAATTGTTGAGCTTAATGTTGTTCATAATGATGATAACACATATTCTGCAACTTTTAATATGCCGGATTGCAACATATATTATTCTGCCGAGTTTGCGCTAAAAGGTACTAACACTTATAATGTAGAATGCTCTGTAAAAGGCAACGTCGGCGGCACTATATCGGCTGAGCCAAACACTGATGTTGCAGAGAACGTTACCGTCCAAGTCACCGTTACTCCCGACGAGGGCTACCAGCTCAAGTCGCTGACGATGTATAAAGCTGATGACGACACTGATGAGGGAAAGACGATTGTTGACAACACTTTCCAGATGCCGGCTTACGACGTTAAACTCGTCGCCGAGTTCGAGCAGATACCCGAACCGGTACCTGAAAAGTACACTGTCAACACAGCGGCGCCTCAGAACGGTACGCTCTCTGTTGACAAGACGGAAGCCGCAGCGGGCGAGACCGTTAATGTGACGGCGAATGCCGCCAACGGCTATGTGCTCGACAGCCTCTATTACATCGACGGCAATGGCGGTATTAATAACATCCCCACCGGGACCATGTCCTTCAATATGCCCGATTCTGACGTAACGGTCAAAGCCTGGTTCCGCCCGGTCAGCCTCACGCACGACGTCAATGTCAGCAGCGCCGGAGGCACGGTGACGGCCAACCCGAGCACTGATGTCGCGAAGGGCACCACGGTGACGCTCACCGTCGTCCCCAATGAGGGCTACTGGCTCAAGTCCCTCAAAATTGACGGCGTTGAGTTCGCCAACAGGGTCGATTGGAGCTACTTCTGGTACAACAAGTACGGCACCGTGAGCTTCACCATGACCGACGCGGACGTGAACGTCTACGCCGAGTTCACGAACCAGCTCTACGTCTACACCAACTACAACGGCTACCGCGGCGAGGTGGAGGTGCTGGTCAAAGATGATGCGAGCGGCGAGTGGGTCGACACCAACTTCGCCGACAGGGACAACTGGGTCGCCTTCAAGCCCGTCGCCTACACCGGCTTCAACATCGGCGCCGTCACTGTCACCGGCAACTGGTCTGGACGCAGCTATGACATCGAGACCTGGTACTGGCACGACGGCTGGTACTACTTCCAGATGCCCTGGGAAAGCGTCACCATCAACGTCGACTTCACCGACAACAGCCACAGGGTCTTCGTAAATGACGCCGCAAACGGCAGCCTCGTCTCCAGCGACAAGTGGGCGCTCGAGGGCCAGAGGGTCTATATAACCGCCACGCCCGACAAGGGCTATTCCCTCGCCTGGCTCTCCGTGAAGGGTGAGGACGGCACGAAAATCGAAGTCTACGAGGCCGTCAAGGCGAACACCTACTACTTCTTCATGCCGAAGCAGGCGGTGACTGTGTCCACCGTCTTCGCGCTGAAGGTTCCGTCGATGCCCTTCACGGATGTGAGCGCCGGTTCCTGGTACTATAACGCCGTTGAGTTCGTATACTCCAAGGGCATCATGGACGGCGTGAGCGCGAACAAGTTCGGCCCGAACGGCACGATAACCCGCGGCATGGTCGTAACGATGCTCTGGCGCATGGCAGGCTCGCCCGCCGTCAGCGGCGGCAGCTTTGCCGACGTCGCCTCCGGCAGCTACTACGCCACCGCAGTGGCCTGGGCCGCTAAGAACGGCATCGTCGACGGCTACAACAGCTCTAAGTTCGGCCCGAACGACGCCATCACCAGAGAGCAGTTCGCCACGATCCTCTACCGCTACGCCAAGTGGCTCGGGTACAGCGCTTCCGGCAGCAGCCTCGCCGGCTATGCCGACGGCTCGTCTGTCAGCAGCTGGGCCAAGGACGCCATGAGCTGGGCGGTCAAAAACAGCATCGTCACCGGCGTCACCACGACCAGGCTAAATCCCACCGGCACAGCCACCAGAGCCGAGGCCGCTCAGATGCTCATGAGCTTCTACTCTTACCTCAACTGACAGCCAATTTTAACCTGTCCGAGCCGGACGGTCAAACGACCGTCCGGCTCTTGTATTCTTGGGACAAGTGTGTTATCTTAGGATAAGAGGAGGTTTGTCCTATGAAATCTAAAACTGTCAAATTGATCTTCACAGCCCTGGCGTTCTGCCTCATAATCTCCATCCTCGCCATGGGCGCTTTCGCATCGGGCAAGACACCAGAGGAACAGCCGACGGATACTGATTCCTCGTCTGGGTCGACGAAGTACACAATAACGTGCAGTTCGACTGTAAATGGCAGTATCTCAGCAAACAAAAGTACCGCCGAAGCGGGAGATTCAGTGGTCGTCACGGTCACGCCTGCCGATGGCTATGGTGCAAAGTCTGTATACTATACAGCTAACAGTACGCAAACTACCATATCACGGAGTTATGCATCAGAACAATATTCTTTTATAATGCCTGCCGCAGAGGTTGTCATTGGCGCAAATTTTGAGAAAACCTACAATCTGACTTTAAATGTTGAACCTGCAAATTCCGGCGCCGTCACAACAACGGATCTTGTTCCGTTTGAAAACGACACGGTGTGGTTGTCTGTCAAGTCAAACGAAGGTTACGTTATTGATTCTGTGAAAGCGAAAACTGACAACGGCAACACCCTCAATATAGGCGTTAACCCCGGGAGTACAATTAGCTATCCGTCTTTCTATATGCCCGCAGCAAACGTCACCGTCACCGCTTATTTCAAGTCCGTTGCGTTGCACAGTGTCAGCGTCCTCAACACCGATGAGCACGGCGCTATCTATGCCAATCTGAATAGTGACGTCCCTACAGGGGCTACAGTTACCGTAACCGCGTGGCCCAAAGACGGCTATGTGCTGGACACGCTTACCGTCAAAGATGCGAGCAACAACAGCGTAAGCGTCAGCGGCACCGGGAACACAAGAACCTTCATAATGCCCGATTCGGATGTAACCGTGTCCGGAAAGTTTAAATCATCGGATGATTCCGAGTTCACGATAACCTGTGACCCGGTGAGCCATGGCACCGTCACCTGGAAGCCAAAGAAAGACAGCTATGAGTACAACGAATGGGTCAGGGTGACGGTGGAGCCGGAGCGCGACTATTATCTCCAGTCCTTGAAGATAAACGGCACAGTTGTCAAGACAAACGGCACATACTACGACTTCCAGATCCGCGAGGACGTCAATATCACCGCGACATTCACCAACAGACTGGGCGTCACGGTCAACTACAACGGCAGCGGGCTTTACGGTACGGTAAATATCTTCGACTACAACTGGAGCAGCGCGTCTTACTTTAAGTACAACGACTCCGTTTGGATAGAGTGCAAGCCCAAGGACGGCTATGCCGTTGACGAGGTGACGGTCACGGACGACGTAACCGGCCTGACCATCAGCACCTCCAAGAGCAGCTTTTACGACGACTGTTACAGCTTCACGATGCCCAGCCATCCGGTCACGGTGAACGTCAAGTTCGTCGTGGGCGAGCACAAGATCGAAATAGCCGAGACGAAGAACGGCAAAGTCACTGTCAGCCAGGAGAACGCCTCCGAAGACGACAGGATCATAGTCAGCGTCGAGCCGGACAAGAACTACAAGCTCACGCTGCTCACCATCAAGACCGCCGACGGAGTCAAGGTGACTTACACCGAGTCGGCTATCAAGGAAAACACCTACTACTTCGATATGCCCGACGCGGATGTCACGATCAGCGCAGTTTTCGGCTACGCGCTCGACTATATGCCCTTCACGGATGTCAAGAGCTACGACTGGTTCTATGACGCCGTGCAGTTCGTCTACGGCTCCGGCATCATGAACGGCGTTTCCGAAACCAGCTTCAGCCCCGACAGCGACATCACCAGAGGCATGGTCGTGACGATGCTCTGGCGTCTCGCGGGCGAGCCCTATGTCGGAGGCAGCTACTTCAACGACGTGCCCTCCGGTGAGTATTACAGCGTTGCCGTCGCGTGGTCTGCCAAGTACGGCATCGTCGACGGCGTCACCGAAACGACCTTCGGTGTGAACGCCTCCATCACCAGAGAGCAGCTGGCCGCCATCCTCTACCGCTACGCCAAGTGGATGGGTTACAGCACCCTCGGCAGCAGCCTCTCCGGCTACTCCGACGTGAACAGCATCAGCAGCTGGGCCAAGGACGCCATGGGCTGGGCCGTCAGGAACGGCATCATCAGCGGCGTCACCACGACCAGGCTCAATCCCACCGGCACCGCCACCAGAGCCCAGGTCGCTCAGATGTTCCTGAACTTCTACGAATTTCTCAACTGACACCGAAACCATGTGCAAGAGCCGGACGGTCGTTTGACCGTCCGGCGCTTGGCCACAGACCGGAAGCGAAAAGATGGC
>CABVBV010000097.1 GCA_902496595.1 uncultured Eubacteriales bacterium
GAGCGCAGCTCCAGAATGGGCAGGCTCTCGCCCTCGCGGACGCATTCGAGCCAGATACCCTCTTCGGCTGCGGCGATCTTCTTTACTTCGGACAGGCCGGCCAAATCAAAGAGCGGTTCGAGCAGCGCACCGTCCCAGCGGCAGACGGCCCCGTCAGCTATGGCGTAGAGCTCGCCGCCGCAGACGTCGGTGAGGTAAGTTATGAAGTCCGCAGCCACCGGCTCCGCGACCATGCTAGTCACGGCAGCCTGTGTCTCCTGCGCCTGCGTTGGGGATGCCGCAGGCAAAGCCTCACCCTTGCCGCAGGCGGCAAGGGTGAGAAGGACTAGGGCGAGTGCAAATACCCGCTTCATTTTCAGCGCCTCCTTTTCCCTTTTCCACAGTTTAGCAGGCGCTTGTATCAGATTTGTATCAAACTGGAGTGTTATTATGACGAAATTTGGATTCAGAAATCGTGCAACTCGTCAGCTTATGCGGCAAAGTCCTTCCGGCGTCAGCTCATACACAGTGGTGCTGACCTCAGATATAAACTTCCTGTCGTGCGAGACGCTGATGACGGCGCCTCTGAAACTCCGGAGCAGCTCACGTATGACCGGCCCCGAGAGCGGAGACAGGTTTCTCGTAGGCTCGTCCAGGATGAGCACGTCCGCCCTCTCGAGCGCCATGGAGGCCAGCAGCAGCTTTGCCCTCTGGCCTCCGGAAAGCTCGGTACAGGGATGCTCCATCTCCTTCGTCGTATATCTGAGGCTTCCCAGCACGGCTCGGATACGCGTCTCTTCCGCTCTGCTTCCGGAGACGTTGAGCAGCTCTATGGGGCTCTCAGACGTATTCAGCCGCTCTCCAAGCTCTTGCGGCATATAGGCGGCGTGTATATCGCGTCTTTCCATAAGCACGGCGGATATACGTCTGAGCAGCGTTGTCTTGCCCGCGCCGTTGCCGCCGACGATACACACGCGCTCAGGGCCGATAACGCGAAGCTCGATATTCCGTGCCAGGGTACGACCCTCCACCTCCAACTCGGGCAGCGTCAGCTCCAGCACACGCTTCCCGTTCGGTATTGAAGCCTCGGAGGGGAAACTCAGAAAGATGGCCTCTTCCGTCTCGGGCATCGCTGTCAGCGCCTCGCGCTCCTTTTCAAAGCGCCTGCCCATGGACTGCACAGAGTGCATCTTCTTTTTCAGCAGCCTGCCGCCGTGCGGGTCTTGCCTCGATATCTTCGTCTGGGCGCTCTCCACCTTCTGCCTTATCTGCCGGTAGCGCTCGAGCTTGCGCTCGAGCTCCTCCCTCTCCTTCCGGGCCGCCTGCTCCTGTTTTGCGAGGCTCTTATATCTTATCTCGACATAGTCGCGGTACGGCAGGCGGGCAACGGTAGCTCTGGGCAGGGTCTTGCGCCGCAGCATCTCGAGATGAACCACGACGTTCGCCGTGCGCTCTATCAGAGTTTCATCATGAGAGACGAAAAGCACAGGCTCCCTCCGGCTGTTGATAAACTCCTCCAGCCACTCCAGCGAATCCAAATCCAGATCGTTCGAAGGCTCGTCCAACAGGTACAGCTCCGGTGACTCTGCGGCTATCAGCGCCAGCTGAAGTTTTATCCGCTCACCGCCGGAAAACTCTCTGAGCGTCCGTTCAGAGCTGAACACAGCGGCTTCCAAGCCAAGCTCCGCCGCGAGAGAAGCCCGCTCCTTCGGAGTTAGCGACATGAAGCTTTCAGAGCCTTCAAACAGCTCCCGCGCCGGGTGCGCCAACTGCTCCGACGTCAACTCCTGCGGCAAATAGCCCGTGCGTCCACCGGCAGATATCTCGCCAGACCACTCCACATAACCTTCCGCCATGGCTGGATCATGGATCAGCTTGAGCAGTGTGGACTTGCCGTTTCCCTCTTCCCCTATCAGGACTGCCCTGTCTCCCCTGTCCAGCAGCAGCGAGAAACCGCTGAGCATCTCGCGCAGGTCGCGGCTATGGACAACCGACAGATCGTTTATTACAAGCATAAAAAAGCCCGCTCCTTTGCATCATATCTGCCCCCGAAAACCGGTATGCAGACGCGCAAAGAGCGGGCCGTTCCATATTGGGCGGCTCTTTGTGAAACATCTGATCCGGCATGGCGAGCCCGGCCCGCCTTCGCATCGGGCCTCGGGGCTGGCTCAATTCTGGATCAGATTATTTCAGCATCTTCCCACCCTTTTCAATTTCAGCTCGTCCAAAAGGCATCACAGAGTCGGTGCCGACTGTTTTCCCAGCGGCCTGAGCTCCGCCTTCACAGGCAAGTCTGATCTAAGCTTAGAAATATTATATCAGTTCTTTCCCTTCTTTTCAAGCCCCGGCGGCGCTGCAGTCCGCTTTCAGGTAGTCTTCGTCGGACACCGGCTCCAGCCACTCCGGACGGCAGTTCTCTCCGGGAAGCTCTATCGCGATATGCGAAAACCAATTGTCCTTGGCCGCGCCGTGCCAATGCTTGACATCCGGCTTTATGAGCACCACCGAGCCCGGTACAAGCCTCACCGCGTGCTTGCCCCATTCCTGATATATACCTTCTCCGGCAACGCAGAGCAGCAGCTGACCGCCTCCGGACGCAGCCCTGTGTATATGCCAATTGTTGCGGCAGCCCGGCTCGAAGGTGACGTTATGCACGCCGAACCCACGCTCCGAATCGGCATAGAAGTCTTTCAGGTAACTCGTGCCGGTGAAAAACCGTGCATAGTTCACGTTCTCTTCCCCGCGTTCAAACAGGTCTGAATATGTATCCATCTGAATTTTCTCCTCTCACTCGCTCAGGAGCTCCATGCAGCTGTTCAGGGCGTTGAACAGCCTTGGGAAGCCCATATACGCTCCCGCGTGTACCAAGGCGCACACCAGCTCTTCCTTTTCGCAGCCCGCCTTTATTGCGCCCGCAACGTGGCTCTTGAGCTGCGTTTCAGCCCCGCCCAGCGCCGCGAGCAGCGTTACTGTCAGGAGCTCCCTTGTCTTTCCGTCCAGGCCCGGCCTGCTCATGAAATCTCCAAAGCATAGCTCCGTAAGGAGCCTGGGAACCGCCTCGGAAAATACTCCGGGCAGCCATGAATAGCGCTCCTCTATCTCGTTTCCATAGAGCTCTTTCTGGAGCTTCCTGCCCTCCGTGTATCTGTCTGCGGGCGCTGTGCCGATTTCCGGTAAAGGCAGCTCTATGGAGCGCTCGCTGAAGACCTCGTTCATCGCAGATATCGCGTTAAGCGTTTTGGGAAAGCCGATGAACGGTGCGCACTGGTAGACAGCCTCGCGTATTTCCGAAGCGGTGCAGCCGCAATTGAGCGCGGCACCGACATGAGCCTTCAGCTGCGGCAGTG
Organism: uncultured Eubacteriales bacterium; assembly: GCA_902496595.1. Taxonomy (GTDB): domain Bacteria; phylum Bacillota; class Clostridia; order Oscillospirales; family Oscillospiraceae; genus Scatomorpha. Next base: position 3,327 of record CABVBV010000097.1, read on the forward strand.
CGCTCAGAGTGCTGAGCACCGTGACGGTGACGAGTTCGCGCATCCTGTTGTCCATGCTGCCTGTGAAGCAAACATCACCGAATATATAGCCCTGGAGTATCTGCATGAACTTGCCGTCGCTGCCCTCGTCCCCAGCTGCGTGACAGCGGAAAAGCTCCTGCATCTTCTGCTCTGTTCTCTGCTTTCTATCCATATTCAACAGCTCTCCGCCCAGCGTCTGAGTTCGTCCGCCGACACTCCCGCTCTGAACACGCGGCCGGATATCAGCTTCGCGCCCGGGCAGCTCTTTGCCAGGTCTTCGGCTGTCTTGCCCAGGCCGCTGCTTCCCGAAGTAGCGAAAAGCACGATGGTCTTACCCGAAAAGTCTCCGCTCTCCAGGAAGGTCTGGACGACCCTCGGGGCGGTATACCACCAGATGGGGAAACCCAGGAAGAGCCTGTCGTATCCCGAGACATCCGGGGCAGGTTCGCTGAGCTCGGGCCTCGACTTCGGGGAGTTCATCTCCTCAGAACTGCGCGAGCGCTGATCCTGCCAGTTCAGGTCTGCCCGAGTATATGGCACCGCCGGTTTCAGCTCATAGAGCTCCGCTCCAACGGCGCCAGCCAGCTTCTCCGCTACCATTTTTGTCGTCCCACTCGCAGAGAAGTACATGACCAAGGTTTTTTTCATAGTGCAGCCCTCCTTTTTATTTCGTCTCTATTATAGCGCGTTCCCCCTTGACGCGGAATCTCCCGGCTGTTAAACTTGTATTAACTAATAGTTGATACTTGAGGTGATGGTGTTGCTTGATCCAAGGCTCGACGCTTTGCTCTGTGCCGTGGATTTCGGCAGTTTTACAAAGGCTGCCGAGAGGCTGTATATGTCTCCGACGGCGGTGATGAAGAGGGTTGATTCACTGGAGCGTGATTTGAACCTGAAGTTGATAGTCAGGAGCCCCAGAGGCGTGGTTCTCACGAAGGCCGGGGAAGTGCTTTGCAAGGACGCGAGGCTGCTGAGGGACTACGCCAGGAGCTCGGTGGAGCGGGCGCGGGCTGCGATGAACGACGGGGACTGCGAGTTCAAGGTCGGCACTTCCCTGCTGAATCCCGCGAGGCCGTTCATGGATCTGTGGTACTCTGTAAGCGGACTGTTCCCCGGTTTCCGGCTCCAGCTCGTACCGTTTGAGGACAGTCACGAGACCATACTGGATGAGATAACGTCGCTTGGGGACAAGTTCGACCTGCTCATCGGCGTCTGCGATTCTAAGCTCTGGCTCGAACACTGCAATATGCTGCCGCTTGGCCGGTACAGGAAGCTCTGCGCCGTTCCTCGGGAGCACAGGCTGGCCGGCCGCAGCATCATAAGCCCGGAGGATCTGCATGGGGAGACGCTCATGATGGTGCCGGAGGGGGATTCGCAGACGAACGACGCCATCCGAAGGGAACTTAGGCTAAGGCACCCGCAGATAAACATCGAGGACACGCCCCGATTTTACGACATCACGGTATTCAACCGCTGCGCAGCTACCGGTAAGGCGCTCCTGACGCTGGAGTGCTGGAGGGATGTACATCCGGGCCTTACGAGTCTGCGCGTTGACTGGCCGTACAGCATACCTTACGGGCTCATGTATGCCAAGAAGCCCTCGGAAAAAGTCAAAAAGCTGGTTTTGGCTCTGGGTGGAGAAAAATAAAAACCCCGGAGCCGAAAAAAACGGTTCCGGGACTGGTACGAGTGGTTATACAGAATCTGCGGTTTCCGTCAAAGGAACCCAAATCGAAGCCCAGCGGAGCGGGTTCGATTTGGAGAGGAGGAGCAGCGGCATGAGCGCGCTCTGACTTTTGAAAAAAGTCGGAGCAAGCGATATATAGCTTGCTCCGACGATGGTACGCCCGACGGGATTCGAACCCACGACCTTCAGAGTCGGAGTCTGACACTCTATCCAGCTGAGCTACGGGCGCCCGTGCTCAAGTATTATAGCAAATTCGCACGGCAAAGTAAATAGTTAAGTTTGCCTATTCGCTCATGTTGTGTTATACTGTTTATTTAGAAATTGTCGCTATTTATGAGGGTATGCCCATGAACAGTCTTAAACGTATCCCGGCTCTGCTGCTCTGCCTCGGCTTTTTGCTGGCCCTGACGGGCTGCGGCAGCGTTGCTGCGACAGAGAAGCAGCTTTTCGCCATGAACTCCGCCATAACTATCAAAGCCTACGGCAAGTCTGCGCAGTCCGGCATCGACTCCGCCGTTTCGGTCATCAACTCGATGGACAGCGCTCTCAACCCGAAGTACGACGGCTCCACCGTCAACGCCATCAACTCCTCGCAGGGTCAGAGCGTTGTGCTCACGGGTCAGGTAGCGGAGATGCTCCTGACCGCGCAGAAAGTCTACTCGCTCTCCGGCGGTTCTTTCGACCCCACGGTTTATCCGCTCGTCAAGGCCTGGGGCTTTATCGACGGTCTGTATCGCGTGCCCTCTGAGAGCGAGATCGAGGGCCTTGTGAAAAATGTTGACTTCTCAAAGGTCAGCATTTCCGCCATGTCTGACTCGGACTCGTATCTGCTCACCATGCCAGCCGGTATGGAGCTCTCCTTCGCCGCTGTTGGACGCGGCTGTGCGGCGATGTATGCGGTCAGGGCCATGGAGGCTGCGGGAGTCGAGAGCGGCATAGTCTCGATAGGCGGCAATGTGCAGGCGCTCGGGACGAAGCCGGACGGCTCAGACTGGATCATCGCCGTTCAGAACCCTACGAATCCCGCGGAATATGTTTGCACTCTGAATCTCAAAGAAGGCTGCGCCGTGGTCACTTCAGGCGGCTATCAGCGCTACTTCACCGACGACGACGGCAACACCTGGACTCATCTCATCGACCCCAATGACGGCTACCCCGCAGAAAGCGGCCTGCTCTCCGCCACCGTCGTCTGCGACGACGGCATCTTCGCCGACGCGCTCTCCACCGCACTGTGCATCATGGGTGAGGACAAGGCCGTCAAGCTCTATGAGGACAGCGGAGAGGACTTTGAGATGCTGCTCATCACCGACGACGGGCGCATTCTCGTCTCAGACGGCCTCATCGAGAGCGTTGAGCGCTCGAATGATGATTTCACGGTAGAGTATGTGCGGAAATGAAACTGGACAGGGACTTTTTTATGCGGGACGCGCTGGATGTCGCGCCCGAGCTGGTCGGCAAGGTGCTGGTGCGGACTCTGCCTGAAGGCGAGGAGCTCAGGCTGGTGATAACGGAGACAGAGGCCTACCGAGGCGAGGAGGACACCGCCTGCCACGCGCACAAAGGCCGGACAAAGCGGACAGAGATGCTATACCGCTCCGGAGGCGCGGTATACGTCTACCTCTGTTACGGCATCCACTGGCTGCTGAACGTCATCACCGGGCCCGGAGGCTTTCCGCAGGGCGTGCTCATCCGCGCCTGCGAGGGCTTTGAAGGCCCCGGCAAACTAACAAAAAAGCTGGGCATCACCGGCGAGTTCAACGGCATCGACATCGTCACCTCAGAGCTGCTCAGGATAGAGGACGAAGGCGGGTCAGTTGACATAATAACAGACAAGCGTGTTGGAATCGCATACGCGGATGAGGTTGACAGAGAGAGGTTGTGGAGATTCAAGCGAGGTTGACATAAATGCAAATGCTTCACGAAGAGCTGAGATATATGAAGGGCATAGGCGAGGCGAGGGCGAAGGCTTTTTCGAGGCTGGGCGTCCACGACCTCACCGGTCTTGTTTCGTACTTTCCCAGGACTTACGAAGACAGGAGCAAGCTCTTGAAGATAGCCGAGCTGAAAGACGGCGACTCGGTTTGTGTGGAAGCGATGGTGCGCGGTACGCCCGAGCTGAGCCGGGTCAGGCGCGGGCTCGAGATAGTGAAGCTCAGGGTTGTCGACGAGACGGGAACGCTGTTCATCAGCTTCTTCAATCAGAACTACGTGAGGGACAAGCTCAGCGCCGGCGAGACCTATGTTTTCTATGGCAAAGCCCAGGTGAAGGGCCGGCTTGTATCCATGGCGAACCCTGTATTCGAGCCCGCCTCGGAGTTCGGGAGGACGACGGGCAGGATCGTGCCCGTCTACCGGCTCTGCTCCGGGCTATCTCAAAACGTGGTCAGGAACTGCGTCAGGCAGGCTTTGGACAAGGCCGGGGATCGTACTCCCGACGGGCTCCCCGACGCTGTTGCCGACGAACATCAGCTCTGCACCGCCAGGTACGCATATGAGAACGTACACTTCCCCTCCAGCCTGCTTGCTCTCGAGCTCTCGAGGAGAAGGCTGGTATTTGAGGAGCTCTTTGTGCTGGCCTGTGCGCTGGGTCTGCTCCGCTCGGGCAGGGAGTCGGTAGAGGGGCGCCGTCTCGGCGAGGCTGAACTGGGCGCTTTCGTCTCCTCCCTGCCCTTTTCCCCGACCTCGGCTCAGCTGAGGGCGATAGGAGATGCGATCGGGGATATGCGCTCAGGAAGGTTGATGAACAGGCTTATCCAGGGCGACGTGGGCAGCGGCAAGACCCTCGTCGCCGCCGCCTGCATCTGG
>CABVBV010000098.1 GCA_902496595.1 uncultured Eubacteriales bacterium
TTGACAATAAGTTAGCATACATTGAGCCATTTTACAAGTCATAAACTATACATTCCGATATTTTTTTGTTGAATGTCTCCAAGCTGTGTGCTATGATTTATGTGGCCCCAGGGCCGTTTTTGGTAATATTTGAAGGGGGCGACACAATGAGATATGCAAAAACTCTGCTGCACGAGGGCGGGCACGGGCACACCGGCAGCTGTGGAGAACATTCGCATGAACACGCGCACGAACACGTCAGCGGACATCATCACGAGCACGGGGACACCCCCGAACTCACTCCGGAACAGACGCTGGCGCTGATGAGCTATATGTTGGAGCACAACCGCAGCCATGCGGAGGAACTGCACGGCGTGGCCCACGCTCTTGAGCATCAGGGCAAGCCGGAGGCGGCGCAGCTGGTCTCCGAGGCCGTCCACTGGTTCGGGCACTGCAACGACAGGCTCGAAGAAGCGCTCAAGCTGGTAAAGGGGGAATAGATATGTGCCTGTCAGACGCTTTCGAGCTCGTGGGGGAAGAGAAGCGTCCGCTGATGAGCTATGTCTCAGGCATCTCGGTCGAAGACGGCAAAGTGACGCTCACCGATATGCTTGGAGCCAGGAAAACCGTCAACGGTACGCTGAAGAGCGTAGACCTGACGAGAAACGTGATACTCATAGCCGCAAACGAATAAGAAACAACCGGCCGGCGCACCGCAAGGATGCGCCGGCCTCTGCTTGTCAGAACTCTTTTTTCTTGTATATGCCTACCGATACAGCTGCCGAGACGCACAGGAGCAGGAAGATGAGCGCCGCAGACAGCATGAGGGCGGCGGGAGAATCCAGTCTTTGCAATGCGGTTATCGGGTCTAATCCCAGTTTCTCGGAAATCAGCAGGGCCCCGAAAGGCACGACATAGAAGAGCATAACGACCAATCTGCCTTTCTCAACTCCCAACTTCAGGATCACCGGCATCGAAACGGACAGCATCAGCACTCCCAGCAGGAAGAATCCCAGGCTGGCCGGCGCCTTGTCGACCCCATCCATGACCGCTGTCACCACCGCTCCCACGGCGCAGAGCGCGAGCCCGGCCAGCAGCGCGGTGATATAGCGGCCGACCACCAGCTGAGCCCTCGTCACCGGCATCGTCAGCGCACGGCTGTCCCAGCCGGCCCGCTCGTCGTAACTCAGCGTCGTCATGGGCAGCATTATGATATATACCACCCCAAGCACACTGAAGAATAAGCCGTTCGAGGTAGCGGCGCTTATTACGAGCCATATGAGCAGCACCATGAGCAGGCTTTTCATCTGCTTTTTCAGGCACAGCATATCCTTCAAGATCATCGCCTTCATTTGCTCTCTCCCCTCAGATAATAGAGCATGATATCCTCAATGCCCGCCGGGTCGCAGACCATGCCCCTGGCCGCGTTTCTCTCCACCAGGGCCTCTATCCCGAAGGCGGAGCGCCTGGCTCCAGCGACCTTTGCCGGATCGAGCGTTTTGAACTCCGCTTCGCTGCACTTCGCAACCACGTATTTCTCCAAAAGAGCGTCTTTCTCCTCGGAGAATACCAGCCTTCCTCCGTGGATGAAGCTGATGTAGTCGCATACTTTCTCGAGGTCGCTCAGTATGTGCGAGGACACAAAAATGCTGTGCCCCTCGTCCTGAATGAACTCGAGGAAGAGATCCAATATCTCGTCCCTCACCACAGGGTCGAGCCCGCTCGTCGCCTCGTCGAGTATGAGCAGCCGACTGTCGTGCGAGAGCGCCGCCGCGAGCGAGAGCTTCATCTTCATGCCTCTGGAATAATCCTTGACCGGCTTGCGCTCAGGCAGTCCGAACCGCTCTGCAAGCTCGTTGAACCGCCTCTCGTCGAAGGTCTTGTAGGCTGAGGCGAGTATCCGGCGCAGATCGGCCATACAGAGGATCTCCGGTATGCCGCTGCTGTCCATTACGACGCCGAGCCTTTCCCTCAGCCCCGCTCCGGACTTGTCGGGCTCTTCTCCAAGCAGCTTCACCCTTCCGGACTCCGCCCTGGCGAGGCCCAACATCAGCCTTATCGTCGTGCTCTTGCCCGCTCCGTTCTCACCGATGAAACCCATGATACATCCCACGGGCAATCTGAAACTCACGCCCTCCAGCGAAAAGCCCTTGTAATGCTTCGTGAGGCCCTCTACCTCAATAGCGTATTCCATTTTCAGTCTCCTTCAAAACTGAGCCTGAGCATCTCCGTAAGCTCGTCGATACCGATGTCGCAGGCCGAGGCCAGCTCGGTTATCCTGCCCATCAGCTCCTCGATCTGACGCAGATGCTCCTCCCTTACGAACTCCAGGTCTTTCCCGGCCACAAAACTGCCCTTGCCCGTCATCGACACGATAAAACCCTCGCGCTCGAGCTCCTCATAGGCCCTCTTCGTGGTGATAACGCTGATCCTCAGTTCCTTGGCCAAAAGGCGCATCGAAGGAAGGGCGTCCCCTTCCCGAAGCTCCCCGGATATGACCTTTGCCTTGATCTGCGAGACGATCTGCTCATATATCGGCGTCCCGCCCGCATTGCTGATTTTGATATCCAAGTGTGATCACCCTTGTATATTGTATATATTGATTATATACAATATATCTTCTTTGTCAAGGGCCGAGCGCAAAAAACCCCGCAGCCGCAAAGGCTGCGGGGGCAGTTCTGTCTGTCAGGTTTCGAGCGGCAAGCGTATTTCAGTGATAAACCGTCCGCTTTCTTCGCGGTAATCGAAGCTGCCTCCGTGATATCTGACGATCTTGGCGCAGGTGTTGAGGCCTATGTTGGTGCTCTCACGCTCGTCTCTGTCCGGTGATATCTGGTTTTCTATCCTGAGCAGCAGGCCGTCGTCCGAGCGTGTGCAGTTTATGGTTATCTCGCCTTCCTTGTCGGCGTATTTCAGCAGGTTCGAGTAGAGGTTGTCAAAGACCCTTCGGAGGAGCGCTGTGTCGGCTCTGAGCTTTTCCGGTATCTCCTCCGCCTCATATCTGGCTTTGAATCCCTCGTTTTCGAGTGAGAAGGCGTACTCCCCCCAGAATTGTCTCATCATTTCTCCGGCATCGAGGAGCTCAGTCTCCCGCTCTTCCCACTCGGAGCCATAGACCAGGAAGTATTCAAACAGCTTGTCCGCCATGGATTTTATCCTCAGGGTCTTTTCAAGGCTGCGGTTTATAAAATATCTGAGCTGGGCCTCGCCCTCATACTTCCCTCGCTCCAAAAGTTCGAGATAACCAAGGAGCGAAGTGAGGGGCGTTCTCAGGTCGTGGCTCATGGCAGTCACCAGCTCTGAATTTGCAGCCCGCATCTTGTCTTCGGCTCGCTGGTGCTCCAGGATCGAGCGGCGCATCTCGTCGATGCCGTGCGCCAGCTCGCTGAGCTCGTCTCTGCCCTTGACCGTCACCTCGTAGTCGAGGTCGCCTCCGGCCAGGATATCGAGTTCCGACTTCAGCTGCTTTATGTATTTCAGCTTTCTGTGAACGAGAGTAACGAACAGCAGTGAAAACAGTGCAAAAGCGTTGAGGCTCGCCACTACGATGACCCAGTAGTAATAAACGTCTCCGGCGTAGTAGTAGAGGAAGGTGCGCGTAACCGTACCGTCGCTGAGCACGAGCTCATATTCCTGTTCGGGGTCTTCGAGCTCCGGGTCGAAGTTTGAAGCGATGGGCCGTATTTTTGAGGTCAGCAGCGACTCGTACAGTATGGTGTCTTCAACGTAGATCGCAAGGTACACCTTCTCCCCCCTGCTGCACCAGATGTCCAGAGGCCGCAGGTATTCCCGGGTCACCCGCTCCTCCTCGACATAGGACTCGAGCAGAGCGAACTGCTTGTCGGACATACTGTCTATAAACGGCCTGCTGTATACGGTCTTTTGCAGCACCACATTGCCGAGCAGGTATATCCCAAAAAACAGGGCCGTACCGGCAAGCAGAGAGACCAACACGGCCGCCATCAGCTGTGCGCTCACTCCACGCCCTATCCTGAGCTTACTCAATGCGGTATCCCTTTCCCCAAACGGTGCGGATAGTTCTCGAATTTTGCGGGTCGTCCCCCAGCTTTCTCCGGATGTTCCTGATGTGCACCATGACTGTATTGTTCGAGCTGTAAAAATACGGCTCCATCCATATGCTCTCATAGATGTTTTGCACCGAGAAAATCTTTTTCCGGTGTGATGCGAGCAGCAGAAGTATCCGGTACTCGGTGTCGGTAAGGTTGATCTCCTTCCCGTCCTGGGTAACGATGCACTGAGAGGTGTCGATCTCAATATTTCCGCAGCAGTGGATGACGGCTCCGGCGGTCTCGGACTTCGCGCCGTATACATAGTATCTCCGCAGCATGGCCTTTACTCTGGAGATAAGCTCCGAGTACGAAAACGGCTTGACCAGATAGTCGTCCCCTCCGACGGTGAATCCCATGGTCTTATCCGAGTCCTGAGACTTGGCCGTGAGGAAAAGCACCGGTACGGCGGAGCGAGTCCTTATCTCGGCACAGGCGGCATAGCCTCCCATTCCCGGCATCATGACATCCAGTATGACGAGGTCGACGCTGTCATCGAGCTTCTCCAAAAGCTCCGAGCCGCTGGCCGCCTCCGCCACCTCATAGCCCTCGCTGGTGAGCAGCAGCCTGAGCACCTCGCGTATCTCAGGGTCGTCGTCGGCGAACAGTATCTTTTGCGCCATATCTCCACCGCCTTTCTGCCGCCATTATACAACATGGCTGCGTCCCCCAAAAGAGCAAAAATCAATTTTCAGATTTCTTCAGAACTTGTTAAGCTCGAGGTTCAGAAGTATCCTGTAATATTTGGTCGATCAAGAGTTCAGGGGGAGGCTGAGATGGCGAGATTTGCAGGGATACTCAAGGGAATATTGACTGCCGTTCTGGTGCTTCTGCTGCTGTTTTCGCTGCTTTTCCTGCTCCGTGGCTGGATAGGCGGCAAATTTGACAACGTTGACAGCATGAGGGGATACATATCGGGTTTCGGCCTGTTCGGCCCGGTCGTGCTCACAGTCATACAGGCGCTCCAGGTGGTTCTGCCTGTGCTCCCAGGCTTTCTGGGATGCATAGTCGGAGCCGGCCTTTTCGGCGCCATCGGCGGTTTCTGGTGCAACTACATCGGCATCAGCGCGGGGTCTATCGCAGCTTTCCTTCTGGCCCGCCGCTTCGGGGTGTCGCTCGTCAGGAAAATGGTGCCCATGGAAAAGTATCAGCGTTGCGTCAGCTGGGTGAACGAGCGCAAAAGCTATACGGTGGTGCTCTTCCTCGCCATATTGCTCCCACTCGCTCCCGACGATTTCCTCTGTTACTTCTCCGGCCTGACCGGTATGTCCGTAAGACGTTTCACCTGGATAATCGTCGTGGCAAAACCCTGGTGTATCCTGGCTTACAGTCTCTTCTTCGCTCGTTTAATCTGATATGGGAGTTTGATCACAATGCTTGGTATCTACAACTATACGGTCATACTGACATACATAGGTATGCTGGTGTCCTTTCTCGGCCTGAGCTTCGCGATGGACGGCAACATTCAGGCGGCGCTGGTATGCCTCATGGTGTCCGGAGTCTGCGATATGTTTGACGGGAAAATAGCGTCGACGATGGAAAGGACAAAGAGCGAAAAGCGCTTCGGCATACAAATCGACTCTCTGAGCGACCTCATTTGCTTCGGAGCGCTGCCTGCGGTCATCGTCTACAAACTCTCGGAAGGCACCGGCTTCGGCCTATATACAGGCGCGGCATACCTGCTCTGCGCCCTCATAAGGCTGGCCTGGTTCAACGTGGACGAGGAGGAACGGCAGGAGAAGTGCTCCGGGCCCCGGGAAACGTATCTGGGACTGCCCGTCACCTCTGCGGCCCTGCTGCTTCCCCTGTTTGTCGGAGTCTCCAAGCTCTGTAAGTGGCCGGTCGGGAAACTGGCGCCGCTGCTGCTCATCGCCATGGCCGCAGCCTTCCTCACCCCCTTCAAGCTAAAAAAGCCGGCTCTGCCGGGAAAGATCGGCATGATCCTCTGCGGCGGGGCCGAGCTCATACTGCTTCTGGCCTGGGTGGACATATGAGCGCCGGAAGAAGCAGCGCCGCCGTGCGCTTTCTCTACGGCACAGGCGCCGGAAGGCTTTTGCTTAAAATGCTGCAAAAAGGCAGGGCCGACAAGCTGGTGGTCGCCTTCCTGCGTTCCAGGCTCTCTAAGCCCATGGTGCGCTGGTATGCCCGCAGGCACGGGCTCAGTATGGACAAAAAGCAGCTCGGTTCATTCAAGACCTTCCGCGACTTTTTCGCAAGGACTCGCCGCGGCCAGCTCACGGATATGAACCCCAAACACCTCATAAGCCCCTGTGACGGCTGGCTGAGCATTTTCCCGATCGACGAGGACAGCTGCTTTGAGATAAAGGGCTCGCGCTATAAGCTCACCGATCTGCTGGCGGACGGAGAACTGGCGCAGCGCTACCGCGGAGGAGACTGCCTCATTTACCGCCTCTGCCCGGCAGACTATCACAGATACTGCTATATTGATGACGGTTATCAGGGCAGTAATCACTATATCCCCGGCGAGCTGCACAGTGTGCAGCCCGCCGCCTGTGCAAAGTTCCCGGTGTACACGCTCAACCGCCGCTGCTGGACTCTGCTGGCAACAGAAAACTTCGGCCCGGTAGTCCAAACCGCCGTCGGCGCTTTCGCCGTCGGAGGCATAGTTAACGACAGGGAGAATACCAGATTCAGGCGTGGAACAGAGATGGGCAGATTTGAGCTCGCGGGCTCGACGATCGTGCAAATGTTTGAACGCGGCCGGGTTAAGCTGCTGCAAGAGGTGGCGCAGTATATCTCGAGACACGGGGAGTTCAGAGTCAGCCAGGGGATGTGGGTCGGCCTGTGCGGGAGTGCAAATGCTGGAGAGAAATAGTTTTAAAAGATGGTACCTGCTGCCGCTGGCGGCTCTGGCCTGGAACGAGCTGGTGTTCTACGGCGGCAGATTGCTTGCACGGGGCCTTCCGCACATCGACATGACCACTCCGCTCGACGAAGCTATACCTTTCGTGCCTTGGACAGTTGCGATCTACTTCGGCTGTTTTATATTCTGGGCCGTGAGTTATATAGTCTGCGCGAAGCAGGAAAGAGCTGAGGCAGCCAGGTTTTACCTGGCAGACTTTATCGTCAAGGCCGTGTGCCTCGTGTTTTTCGTGGCGCTGCCCACGCAGATGTCCAGACCCGATGTCCACGGCTCCGGGTTCTGGAACGATGCCATGCGCTTTTTGTACTGGATAGACGAGCCGAACAACCTGTTCCCATCCATTCACTGCGCCGTCAGCTGGCTGGCCTGGGCGGGCGTCCGCGGCAGGAAAGAACTGCCTTTGCTGTTCAGGCTTACAATGCTGCTGACAGCTGTCGCAGTCGTCGCGGCGACCCTGACCACGAAGCAGCACCTCATCCCGGACGCGGTCTCCGGCATTGCCCTCGCCGAGTTGAGCTGGCTCGCCTCCGGATACCTTGTCAGCCTAAAACGGAGCGCGCCTCGCAGCCGTCAAAACGATTGACAGTTAGTGACGTAACGCAGTATCATTGCCGGGAATCGGACGGGAACCGAGCTGCAGCGACAGGAAAATGCGCGGCGGGAAAAAAGTACTTGCAATCCCCGCCGCGCTGTGCTATTATAACAAGGCTGAATAACCGGGTGTGGCGCAGATGGTAGCGCGCTTGAATGGGGTTCAAGAGGCCGCTGGTTCAAATCCAGTCACTCGGACCATGAAAAGTCCTGAAATTGTGAGGTTTCAGGACTTTTTCTTTATCTTTATCCCAAAATCTATCGTTTTGCAAGCTTCGT
>CABVBV010000099.1 GCA_902496595.1 uncultured Eubacteriales bacterium
TTGCGCGGACGTTCTACTCCATCGAAAAAGACCTCTCGCGCCTCGCGGACATCCTCGGCCACAGCAGCGTCACCACGACGCGTATCTACACCGCCGAAAGCGGCTCCGTCCACGCCCGGCAGATAGGGCGATTAGGGCTGGTGGTCACGTAATTTTCGTTCTGTTGCTTGCCTGGCATATGCCGGAGCACGAATAGCCATTGGTTGATATAAGAGCCGGAAAAATAGCAGTATATGTACATAGCGAAGCGGACGGGCAACATAAATTTTGTGGCCCGTCTGAATTTGTACGCCCTGAATCCCCGGACATTTGCCTTGAAACCGGAAAAGAGTCTTGCATATCCGAAAAAACTGAGTATAATGCTTGTGTATTACATTACGAACGCAACAGAACGAAAATTACGTGATATCAATACATTTTTGGACAACAGGAAGGCCTTGGGGCTGATTACAAAGGAGAATGAAAAATGAAGCGACGCATATTGAGCATATTCTGTGTCCTGGCCCTGTGCCTGACGCTGCTCCCGGTGACGGCGCTTGCCGTGGAACCGGAAGGAGTCTGGACGGACTATGCCGCCAGTGGCTTTGCCGGCGGTACCGGCACCGAGAGCGACCCTTACCAGATTGCCACCGCTGAACAGCTTGCAAAGCTTTCCAATGATGTCAGCGGAGGGACTTCGTATCAGGGAACCTTTTTTATTCTGACGGAAAACATTGATCTGAGCGCCCATCGCTGGACACCAATCGGAATTTATAAGTGGACAGCTGCCGGTACTACAATCAACAAAAGTTTTCAGGGCTTTTTAGACGGAAATGATAAGACGATCAGCGGAATGTTTGTGGATGAAACCACTGATCACTATTGCGGCGGACTGTTCGGAAAAATCAACATTCAAAGAAACGGCTCGCCCGTCGGCGCAAAGGATCTGACCATCACCGGCGCAACAGTATATGTGGATGAAACCGGATTAAACGAGTGCTCCGGCGCCATTTTGGCAGGCAATGTTACGGGAAGCGATACCCAGTCTGTGGTGTTTGAAAATATCACGGTATCCGGCTCCGTTCATGTGACCCTTACAAATGGTTACAACAACATCGGTGGAATGCTGGGCTATGCAAGCTGGGTAAAGGCGACAAACTGCCATGCAGACGGAGTCTCTATTTCCGGCGCCAGCAACTGCGGCGGCTTTGTCGGCAACGACAGCGGATCCACTTATGAAAACTGCACGGCATCCGGCACGTTAGACGGTGCTTGGGTGCTTGGCGGTTTCGTGGGATATTCAGCCAGCGCCACATGGCAGGATGCTGCCGGCGCATCTACCTACACAAAATGTGCCGCTGATGTAGATGTCAGCGGAAACGACTGGAGAGTCGGCGGATTTGTGGGATATGCAGAATACGGTCAGTTTAATAATTGTGTTGCCTATGGAGATGTAACCAGCAGCGTAACCGGTTGGAATCCAAAAGTAGGCGGCTTTATGGGTGAAGACAACAGTGATGTAAACGCAACAGACTGTCATGCGGCGGGTACCGTGACAGGTGTATCTTCAGATTATCAGGCCGGCGGCTTTATCGGCACTTATTCCGGCGGCACATTTACAGGCTGCTCCTATGACAACGAAAAGAATTCTACGTTGAACGCCGCCGGAGAGGGGACTATCACTTCCGGCATCACAGGCGGAGAAAGCGCTGTTGTGCTGTCAAATATCTGCGAAGATTATTACGGCGGCCATCAGTACAGCACCGAGTGGGCGGTGGAAACCGAAGCCACCTGCACGGAAGCGGGAAGCAAATACCACCCCTGTGAGCGCTGCGGGGCGAAAGGGGAAACTGCTGAAATTCCCGCCACCGGCCACAGCTATGGTGAACCGGTCTGGAGCTGGAGCGAGGACGGGAAGAGCTGCACAGCCACTTTCATCTGTGAAAATGATGAAACACATCGGGAGACCCCGGATGTGACCATCACATCGGAGGTCAAGACCCCTGCCACCAGCACCCAAAATGGGGTAACGGAGTATACGGCAACGACCACATTTGAGGGCGAGACCTACACAGCGACAAAAGAGGTGGCGGATATCCCGGCCACCGGCGGCGGTTTGGGCGCCATACCCACATATGCTGTCACTGTGACGGAGGCAAAGGGCGGCACAGTCACCGCCAGCCCCACGAACTCCTCCGCGGGCGGCAAGATAACCGTCACTGTGACCCCGGACGAGGGCTACAGCCTCGCCAGCCTCACCGTCACCGACGCAAAGGGCAACGAAATCGCCGTCAGCGGCAGCGGCAGCACCTACACCTTCACCATGCCTGACAGCGCCGTCACCGTGACAGCGATCTTCCGCGCCGGAGCCGTCGTCTGCGACGGCGGTGCGTCCTGCCCGCTGCGGGCGTTTAACGACCTCGACGCCTACGCCTGGTATCACGACGGCGTACACTACTGCCTCGCCAACGGGCTGATGGAAGGCGTGGCCGACACGCTCTTTGCGCCTAACGCCTCGCTCACGAGGGCCATGCTGGTGACCATACTCTGGCGCGTCGAGGGCAAGCCCGTGGTGAACTGCTATATGCCTTTCACCGATGTTGACGGCGGCGCGTGGTACGCCGAGGCTGTCCGCTGGGCTGCCAGCGAGGACATCGTAAACGGCGTCACCGACACGAGCTTCGCCCCTGACGACCACATCACCCGCGAGCAGCTCGCCGCCATCCTCTGGCGCTACGCCAAGGCCAAGGGCTGTGACGTGAGCATCGGTGAGGAGACGAACATCCTGAGCTACGCCGACTTCGCCCAGATAAGCGAGTACGCCAAACCCGCCATGCAGTGGGCCTGCGGCGCTGGAATCATCAACGGCGTCACCGAATCCACGCTTGTGCCGCAAGGCACCGCCACCCGCGCCCAGGCCGCGACGATGCTCATGCGGTTTTGCGAGAATGTTAAATAACATCAAAACAAAATTAAGCAAGCCGCCCGGGAATCCCCGGGCGGCTTAACATTATATGGTAGGGCGCAGCACACACCTGATCGTGTTTGCCAGTGCCATCCCTACGGAGACTCTCGCATGGCCTTAGAAGCGGCGCGATGCGTACAATGCGTGGACTGACGTGCGTTACATTGCTTGAGCTCACAGTAGATAAATTGTATTTTACTTATTAACCGTATTATTTGTTTTGGGAAAACTGCAATAATGGAACTAGTCATTATAAAAATGTGAGGACTGATAATATGAAAACCGTGAACCAAGAAACCGGAAGACGTCAACCCGATGCAGCAGACGTCTCCTCCAAAAATGCCGACAAAACCCACGCGTGACGGCTCCTGTAGCGGGGC
This sequence comes from uncultured Eubacteriales bacterium, assembly GCA_902496595.1. Lineage (GTDB taxonomy): Bacteria > Bacillota > Clostridia > Oscillospirales > Oscillospiraceae > Scatomorpha. The sequence continues at coordinate 3,325 of CABVBV010000099.1, forward strand.
CCCTGGCGGAGGTTGGAGAAGTAAAAAAATAAGGTATTGAGAGCCCAAGTGTATCGTAACTTTACACTTGGGCTCTTTTGTCCATACACTGTTTAAGATTTGCAAATTGCCGTTTGGAGAGGGTGCGGGTAAAATGTTGACGAAAAACATGGATACTCCATCTGATTGGAGTTTTTACCGGAAAGAAGGTACGGAAATGGCACATGAGATACTCAGCGTGAAGCTCTGCGAGCTGGACGAAAGGCTATCCAGGCTCAGCAGCAGGATTCATCTCAGCGAGACGGCCGACCATCAGCAGCTCAGCAAGGATATCCGTGCGCTACGCCGCGAGTGTACGGAGACCGAGCTTGCTCTTCAGCAAAAACTGAGGCTGTCCAAATCGGACATCGTTTCCCTACTTGCGGATACCTATGCGGAGGTTGAGCAGAGCCTGAAAAAAACGAAAACTGCGCTGCTGGGCAAGACGTCGGGATTCAGCGGCACAGACGCAGCTGAGAAAAAGACTCTTCTGGCCGAGTACGCGCTGGACTTCGCCTTGCAGGTCGCAAACCGGGCCCTGCTGCTCTCGATGGAAGCCATCGACGCACAGCACTTGGGCAGGGAAGTGGAAAGGAGAACGACATGAAAGAAGTAAAATCACCCAAGAGACCGCTTATCTTTTACTATTGTATCGTATTACTCATCATCCTGCTCTTTAATGCTCTCATCACGCCGCTGTTGTCGAGGAGCCAGGTCACGGAGGTGGACTACGGCACCTTTATGGACATGATCGACGAGGGGAACATAGGCGTGGTCGAGGTGGAGGACACCGAGATCCTGTTCACGGACAAGGACGGGGCGGTGTACAAGACCGTGCCCATGGAAGACCCGAGCCTGACCGAGCGGCTGCACGACGCCGGGGCAGTGTTCACAAGGGTCATGGAGGAGCCCATGTCCCCGATCTGGAGCTTCCTGCTCACCTTTGTGCTGCCCATCCTGATCTTCTTCGGGCTCGGCCAGTACCTGAGCAAGAAGCTGATAGAGCAGGCTGGGGGCAAGAACTCCCTGGCCTTCGGCATGGGCAAGAGCAGCGCCAAGGTCTACGTCCAGTCCACCAAGGGCATCAAGTTTGCCGACGTGGCCGGAGAGGACGAGGCCAAGGAGAGCCTTGCGGAGATAGTGGACTATCTGCACAACCCGCAGAAATACACCGACGCAGGCGCGGCCATGCCCAAGGGCGTGCTGCTCGTAGGCCCTCCTGGAACCGGCAAGACGATGCTGGCCAAGGCCGTCGCGGGAGAGGCGAACGTGCCCTTCTTCTCCATAGCGGGCTCCGAGTTCGTGGAGATGTTCGTGGGCATGGGCGCGTCGAAGGTACGCGACCTCTTCAAGCAGGCGAAGGAGAAGGCGCCGTGCATAGTGTTCATAGACGAGATAGACGCCATCGGCCAGAAGCGCAATTCGGGAGTGAACGGCGGCAACGACGAGCGCGAGCAGACGCTCAACCAGCTGCTGACCGAGATGGACGGTTTTGAGGAGAACACCGGGGTCATCATCCTCGCGGCCACGAACCGGCCAGAGAGCCTCGACCCTGCCCTGACGCGGCCCGGCCGCTTCGACCGGCGCGTACCCGTGGAACTGCCCGACCTGGCCGGACGCGAGGCCATACTCAAAGTCCACGCGAAGAAGATAAAGGCGGCTGACGACGTGGACTTCCACACCATTGCCCGGATGGCGGCGGGAGCGTCGGGAGCTGAGCTTGCGAACATCATAAACGAGGCGGCGCTGAGAGCCGTCAGGAACGGCCGCACCATCGTCACCGAGGCCGACCTTGAGGAGAGCATAGAGGTGGTGATCGCGGGCTACCAGAAGAAGAACGCCGTGCTCTCCGACAAGGAGAAGAAAATGGTGGCCTACCACGAGATAGGCCACGCGCTTGTGGCGGCGCTTCAGACGAACTCGGCGCCGGTGCAGAAGATAACGATAATCCCGCGCACGAGCGGGGCTCTGGGCTACACGATGCAGGTGGACACCGGCGACAAGTATCTGCTGACGAAAGAGGAGATAGAGAACAAGATAGCGACGTACACCGGAGGCCGCGCAGCTGAAGAGGTGGTCTTCGGGCAGATAACAACCGGAGCGAGCAACGACATCGAGCAGGCGACGAAGCTGGCCCGTGCGATGATAAGCCAATACGGCATGAGCGAGGACTTTGACATGGTGGCCATGGAGACGGTACAGAACCAGTACCTCGGCGGCGACACGTCTCTGGCCTGTTCACCGGATACGCAGCGCGAGATAGACCGCAAGGTAGTGGAGCTGGTGAAGGAGCAGCACGAGAAGGCGAAGAAGATACTCACCGACAACCGCACGAAGCTGGACGAGCTGGCCGCTTTCCTCTATGAAAAGGAGACCATCACCGGAGACGAGTTCATGGAAATACTAAACGGAGGCGAGAAAAAATGAGAAGACGCTCCGGTTTCGGCTGGCTGGAATTGATAATAGGCATCCTGCTGATCGCACTCGGCATACTGGCGTTTGCAGAGCCGGAGCTGGCCCTGACGAGCATGGTGTTCGTTTATGGCATTGCAGCTGTCGTCATGGGTGTGGCTGATATTCTGCTGTTTGTCAGCGTGGAGCGTTACACGGGCTTCGGCCCCGTGCTGTCCCTCGTCTCCGGCATATTGAGCGTGATGTCGGGCATCATGCTGGTGGCGTACCCGAGGACGGGAGTGCTGGTTTTGACGGTGCTCTTCCCCATCTGGTTCATAGCCCACTGCATATCCAGATTCGCACACCTGAGCCACATACGCTTTATTGTCGGCAGGGGCACATACTATTTCATCCTTGTCATCAATATAATCGGGCTGGTTCTCGGTATCCTCATGCTGCTGAACCCGCTGTTCACTCTCACGACGATACGGTGCTTTGCCTCCATTTACCTCATTTTGCTCGGCGTTGACAGCGTGGTGATGGCCTTCAGCAATGTGGGGAAGTAAGGCCGCGGGAGCCTAGAGCTCTTCCAGCCGCTCCGCGATCAGACGGAGCACACGGTAGAAGACTGCGAGGTCGTGTTCGGATATGTCGCCGCTGACTCTCCTGAGCTTTTCGGAGACGATGCCCGCCATTTGCGACGCGGCCTCGCGTCCCTCGTATGTGAGTATCAGCGGAGCACGGTAACGCCGCCTCTGTCCGGAACCGCCTCCTTCGACCAGGCCAAGCTCAATGAGCTCCGTGGTCACTCTGGATATCTGCGCCCGGTCTACCCCGCATACTGTCGCTAATTCTGAGGCAGGTATCCCTTCCGGCCTCTCATAGAGCTCCAGCAGACAGGAGACGTGTACCCCGCGTAGACCATAGCCGCGCACATTCTCAGCCTTGGCTTTTTGCAAAGCCTTTTCCGTCCGTGAAATGAGGGAGCTGAACTCCCTGAACCTGTCCATATACACGCCCATACCTCCTGACTATCAAAGCATACAACAAAGATGTTGACAAGTCAACAATTTGGTAGTATAGTTTGTTGACTGCTCAACATCTATTGGAGGAATATGAGATGGGAATAAGGATAATCACGGACTCGACATCGGACTTCGGGCCTTGGGAGGCGGTAGGACTGGGGCTGGGCATTGTTCCGCTGAAGACCAGGTTCGGTGCGGAGGAGTACATAGACGGCGTGACAATAACGCCGAGGGAGTTCTACGAGAAGTTGGTGGAGGGCGATATTCTGCCTACGACGAGCCAGCCGTCACCGGCGGAGTTTGAGACGAAGTTTGCGGAAGCGGTAGAGGCCGGGGACGAGGTCGTGGCTGTCACGATCTCATCTGAACTTTCGGGGACGTATCAGAGCGCAATGATAGCGGCCGAGCGTTTTGAGGGAAAGGTACACGTTGTGGACAGCCGGAGCGCTTCGATAGGGGCCCAGATACTGGTAAGGCTGGCCATGAGGCTGTTGGCCGCTGGAGTACCAGCGCCGGAACTCGCCGCACGTCTGGAGCGTGAGCGTGAGCGCATCTGTGTGATTGCGCTCCTGGATACGCTGGAGTATCTGAAGCGCGGCGGACGCATCTCCTCCGCCGTGGCTTTTGCCGGCGGCATACTGTCGATCAAGCCCGTCGTGACGATAAGGGACGGCCAGGTTCAGCTCGTCGGCAAGGCCCGCGGGTCGAAAAACGGCAACAATCTGCTGAGCGAGTACATTTCAAAGAGCGGAGGCGTGGACTTCACGATGCCGCTGATGCTGGGGTACACGGGCCTTTCCGACGCGCTGCTGCAAAAGTACGTCAGGGACAGCTCTCATCTCTGGGCCGGCCATGCCTCGGAGCTTCCTGTGAGCGCGATAGGCTCTGTCATTGGCACACACGGCGGCCCCGGAGCCATAGCCGTAGCCTTCTTCCACAACTGAACTAAAAAAAGAACCAGCTCATTTTAATGAAGAACCCTGCCCGCGC
>CABVBV010000100.1 GCA_902496595.1 uncultured Eubacteriales bacterium
CCGGGGACTGCCCGGACATCTTCATGCTCGAGGGCATAAACTACCACAACTGGGCCAAGCGCGGCATGCTGCTCGGGCTGAACGCCTTCCTGGACGGCGAGGACGGCGTGGACCGCGCCCTGCTCTTCGACAACTGGCTGCGCCCGCTCGAGACGAATGGAGATCTCTACTGCCTGCCCACGGGCTTTGTCGTGCACACGACGGCGGTCTCGGACGCCTATCTCGCCGGGCGCGAGGGCCTGGGCTTCGAGGACGTGGAGGCCATCATGTCGGAAAACCCGCGGCTCGAGTACGCCGTGGGTCTGAACACCTCGCGGGACACCTACCTGGAGACCGCTGTCAACTTCTGCGCCTCAAAGCTCATGGACTGGGACAGCGGCAGCTGCAGCTTCACGGACGGGCTCTTCGAGGCCATACTGGAGCAGGCGGCAAAGCAGCCCGAGGTCGCGGTGACGGGCCAGGGCACGCCGTTCGGCTACGTCTGGGACTACAACGAGCAGCAGATGCTCGCCGAGGGACGGCAGCTGCTCTATACGGCGGACGCGGGCCTGAGCTACCTGCGCATCTTCTGCGACGCGCTCGGCGAGGGCTTCACCTTCTGCGGCTTCCCGGGCTCCGGCAGCCCCGGAGCGGTGGAGCCCGTGGGCCTTTTGGGCGTGAGCGCCTCGACGGAATACCCCGAGGAGTGCTGGGCCTTCATGAAGACGCTCTTGACCGAGAGCTACTCCATATCCGACGCCAACACGCCCCAGCGCAGCCTTGCGGAAGCCGAGGTCGAAAAATACCTCACTGCGCTCGCCGGCCGGCGCGAGGGCGGCTACGACCTCACGGCGGACATGGTCGAGATAACCCGGCGCGGCCTTGCGCTCTACGACGAGGTAAACGTGCTCTACGGCATGGACGCCGGGGCCCTGGAGATCGTAAAGGACGCCGCCTCTGCCTACTTCGCCGGAGCGAAGAGCGCGGCAGACACAGCCGCCGAGGTACAGAGCCGCGTCTCGAACTACATGGCCGAACAGGGATGACGGCCGGAAAAAGCAAACCCCGTCTGCTGTCGGGCAGACGGGGTTTTGGCTGTTTCTATGTCACTTAATGAGGTCTTCTAGCATTTCCACGACCTGGGCGACGGTGCGGACATTGCTGGCCCGCTCGTCGGTTATCACGATGTCGTACTCCTCCTCGATGGACATGACGAGCTCCACAACGTCGAGAGAGTCGGCGCCGAGGTCGTCGAAGATGTCCGTGTCGGGGCCTATCGTCTCGGGGTCGACCTCGAGCTGGTGTGCCAGCAGTTCGCGCACGGTTTCAAAAATCATATCTTTTCCCTCCGTTCACGCTTTTCAGCTCCACTCGCGGCTCTTCGGCCTGGCGTCGTCCTGCCTGGCGGGCCGCTCATAGGAGACGACGACCCTCCGGTTGGGCTCGGTGCCGGTGGAACTGGTGGTAACGCCCTCATAGTTCTGGAGAGCGGTGTGGATCACGTGCCGCTCGTAGGAGTTCATCGGCTCGAGCGCCATGCTGCGCTTGTATTTGACGACCTTCGCGGCCATCTTCTCGGCCAGGTGTACCAGGCTCTCCTCGCGCTTGGCCCTGTAACTCTCCGCGTCCACGCTGATGTGGCAGCGCTTGTCGCTGCCGCGGTTCACGGCGTAGTTCGTCAGATGCTGGATAGCGTCGAGCGTCTCGCCGCGGCGTCCGATGACGGCGCCCATGCCCGGGCCCGAGAGGTTCACCAGCAGTCCGCCGTTCTCGCGGTCGGTGATCTCTATCTCCGCCTTCACGCCCATGCGCTCGAGCAGGCCCCTCAGGAAGCTCTCGGTCTCGGCCTTCACACCCTCGGTGTATTTCGGCCCGGCGGGCTCGGCAGGCGCGGCCTTCTCGGCCTTGGGCGCTGCGGGCTTCGGGGCCGCCGGAGCAGCCTGAGCCTTCGGAGCCGCGGTCTCGACGACCTCATCCTCGTCGGGCACGTCATACTCCACGCGCACGACGGCCGGAGACGCGCCTATGCCCAAAAAGCCGCTTTTTGCACGCTCTATTATCTCCACCGAGACATCGTCCCGGTCAAGGCCCAGCTCACGCAGGGCGGCGGCCAGAGCCTCGTCCTCGGTCTTGCCGGACTTCTCAAGATATTTTTTCATTGTTTCTTCTCCTGCTCTTCGTCATCGTCGTCGTAAACGGGCTCGTCCACATCTCCGCTCCCGGCCGCTTCTTCCGCCGCCGGCACGAGGACGTCGTCCTCAGCCTCGCTGTCGATGGACTCGCCGAACTCGGACTCCGCAGCGGCGGCAGCCGTGGCAGCCTCTGCGCCCTCGGGATTCACGAACCGGTCTTCAACGTAGGCGCGGCCCCTGGCATACCTTCTGTTGCCCACCTGCGATGCGGGCTTCTCAGGCTCCGTGACGCCCAGCCGCTCTCGCCTCGCGGCCCGCTCCTCGCGCTCCGCCGCAGCCTTCCGCTCCGTATCCTGCTGCTTCTGCTGCGCCTGCTGCTTCTTCTTGCTGGTGTTCCGGTTCACGTTCGTCGCGTTCATGGCGCGGAGCCGCTCAGTCTCCTGGCGCTTCCGCTCCAGCTCCTCCTCGCGCTCGCGCTCACGCTCTAGCCGCTCCGCGTCCTCTATGTCCATCTGCTTCTTGTAGATCTTCGTAAGCACCACGTCCCTGAGCACGCCCAGCACGCTGTTCATTATCCAGTACAGGCCCAGGGCAGCCGGCATGATGAAGCCTATCCAGAGGCTCATGAGCGGCATGATGAGCAGCATCGTCTTGTTCGTGCTCTGCTGCTGCGCGTTCATCGTCGCCGTCGTCGGGTTCATCTTCTGGCTGACGAAGATGGACAGGTAGCTCAGGCCGGTCGAAACTATCGGGATGAGGAACAGCCCGATGACCGCCCAGGCTCCGCCGGAGAGGTCGAAAGTCCAGAACTTCCAGTTCGGCGTGCTCGAAAGGTCGAGGCCGAGGAAGCTGTAATCCATCTGCACGAGCTTGTCCGAAAGGCTCGCGAAGTCAGCCCAATGGTCGCTGATGAAGCGGGCCTTGTATATCTCCTCATAGAAGGTGTTCGTCGAGGTCGTGAAGTTGGACATGGCGTAGCCGAGCTCCGTCAGCTTGTCGGCTATCGACCCGCCTGAGGCGAGGAGCGCCGCGTCCACTCCCATCATGATGGTCAGCGGCTTCACGACTGCGCGGTAGAGAGCGAGCAGTATCGGGAAGGGCAGGAGGCTCCACAGGCAGCCCGACATGGGGTTTGCCTTCTCCTCGCGGTAGAGCCGCGCCATCTCCTCGTTGAGCTTCTGCGGGTTGCCCTCGTGTTTTTTCTGAAGCTCCTGGATCCTCGGCGTCAGCCTGGACATACGCATCATGCTCTTCTTGCTCTTCGCCATGAAGGGCAGCAGCACCAGCGTCACGCACAGCGAAAACAGTATCGTCGCAAGGCCGAAGTTGCCGGTCAGCTCGTAGAGCTTCATCATGAGCCAGCCAAAGGGTTTAGCTATCGTATCTAACATCGTTTTCGCTCCTTAAGTGGGTGGAGTCCCGGAAAAACCGGGCTATTGCTCTCTCGGGAGCTTTTTTGTCTTCTCGCGTTTACGGCACCGGGTCGTAGAACTCGTGCTCTCCGAAGTGGAAGGGATGGCAGCGGGAGAGCCGCTTCAAAGCCAGCCAGCCTCCCTTGAGCGCCCCGTACTTCTCTATCGCCTCAATGGCGTATTGAGAGCAGGTCGGTATGAACCGGCAGCACGGCGGCTTCAGCGGGGAGATGTTCTTCCTGTAAAACCGTATCATTGAAATAAGGAGCTTTTTCAAGTCTCGTTCTCCCTCTTCAAAAGCCCAAGCCCGGCGCAGGCCTCGATAAATTCCCGCTCGAGTCTGTGATAATCCGCCCCGACGCTCCGCGAGCGGGCTACGACAACTACGTCGTGCCCGCGGCAAAGCCGGCTCTCGTTCAGCCGGTATATCTCGCGCAGCTTTCGCCGCACACGGTTGCGCACAACGGCGCAGCCCAGCTTGTTCGAGACGGTGAAGCCGAGCCTGTTCACGGCCTTTCCGTTCCGCCTTGCATATATCACAAGGCAAGGCTCCGCCACGCTCCTGCCCTTTCGGTAGGCGCGGCGAAATTCGTAGTTGAGCTTCAGTGAGTCGGTAAACTCCAAGTGCTTAGCCTTTTTTAAAAGCCGTAACCGCGTTTTGCCGCCGGCTCAGTAAGAGAGGCGGGCTCTGCCCTTGGCGCGGCGGCGGGACAGTACCTTGCGGCCGTTCCTGGTGGCCATTCTCTTGCGGAAGCCGTGCTCCTTCTTGCGCTGGCGCTTCTTGGGCTGGTAGGTGCGAACCATAGTCAATCCATCCTTTCCTGACATTATACTCAACAGCGGCCAGGGTCTTGCGCGAGCCGCCGCAGTTGACATGATAAAACCTCTGCCGGGACACCGGCAGAGGCTAATTATATCTCATTTCACCGTTTCCTGTCAACGGTTATTTCTCTTCGTCGCCGTTTTTGGCCGTACCCTCACCCAGATACTCGTCGGGGAGCTCGACAAAACTGTCCTCGTCTCCATTGCCCTCCTCACCCATGGGCTCAAATTCGTCCTCAGGGTCGGGAGGCGGGAGCTCATCGTCTATGTCGTCCGAAGCCTGGGCGTTCGGGAATCTGGACAGGATGTCCTCCTTGCGCCTCAGGTTTGAAACGATGAGCCAGGCGAGGAAGAGCTGCATACCCGCCATACCCACGAACATCAGCTGCATTGCCACGAGCCTCTCGTCCGGAAGCGTGACGAAGCACATGAAGGCGCCGAACTCACAGAAGAACAGCGCGGAAAACGGCCTGGGCCGCCCGTAGGCATAGCCCGCGACGAAGTAGAAACCGAGCAGCGAGGAGGCGATGGCGAGGATCTCCGGAGCGTAGCTCCAGACGACCGAGGTTATGGCGTCCTGCCGGTAGCTGACAATGAGCCAGAAGCAGCAGAAGACGATGGGGAGCGCGGAAGCGAGGCAGAACCCCGCCTGCCTCGGCGAATCGTCCGGCGTTTCTTCACCTGTTCTGGCCACTATCCCGGCGAAACCCGCCGCTGCGAGCAGGCCCAGGAGCGCCAGGGCTCTCAGGAGGTTCGTGAAATCCATTCCCGCGGGAGCCTCCGCGTCGGAGGCGGTGAAGAGCAGCAGCGCACTGCCCGCGGCCATGATGATGGTGATGAGCACGAATACCGCCTTGTGCAGCAGGGTGTTCCCGGCCAGAGCCACGCCCATGTCCGGGGCCGAAGCCAGGCTGAGGTTTTTCCTGAAATACAGGGTGAAACCGTAAAGCGTCGCGGCCGCGGCGATGCAGAGCAGCGCGAGGACGATGCCCCAGACGCTGCCGGTCTTGTAGAGGCCGTTTTCTTCAAAAGCGGTCATGTTTTGCAGCCACCGGCTGAACACTCCGAAAGCGGAGTATACGCAGCAGGCGCTGGTTATTGTCAAGGCGAGTTTACGCATATGCCGAGAACCATCCAAATAAAAATAGTCAAGGGAAACGCTTGTCATATTATTTTAACGCCAGTCCGCCCTCAAGTCAACAGCTAAGGAGGTATAAAATGAGAACCATCACCGCAGCGGCTCTGCTCTGTCTGGCGATAGCGCTGGCCCTGCCGCTTCTGCTGTTTGCAGGGAGCGAGCCCGGCGCGGAGGAGCAGGACGCCCCGGAACCCGCAGCGGACTCCGAACTGAGCTTCACCGTGCTCTCGGGCGGCGAGGTGCTGACTGTGACCATGTCCGACTGGCTTCCCGGAGTGGTGGCCGGGGAGATGCCCGCCTCCTTCGAGCCTGAGGCGCTCAAGGCCCAGGCAGTTGCGGCGAGGACATATATTATGTACAGCATGGGCCGCGAAAAGCCCGCCCACCCCGAAGCCGACGTCTGCGACGACCCGTCCTGCTGCAAGGCCCACGCCTCGGACGAGCAGCTCCGAGAAAACTGGGGAGCCGACTATGAGTCGAACCTGGACAAGATACAAAGCGCCGTGAGTGAGACCGACGGAGAATACCTGAGCTACGGAGGCGAGGTCATCCAGGCCGTGTTCCACTCCTCATCTGCGGGCAAAACCGAGGCCTCTGAAGCCATCTGGCAGGCCGAGCCCTATCTCGTGAGCGTGGACAGCCCCGAGACAGCCGAGGATGTGCCGAACTACGTCACCTCAGTTGCCGTGACTGAGGAGGAGTTCCGGCTCACGGTGAGTTCGCTGCACCCCGAGGCCCGGCTGGAGGGCGACGCCGCCTACTGGCTGGGCGCCGCCGTCCGGGACGCCTCCGGCCGCGTCGAGACGGTAGACATAGGCGGCGCCACAGTCACCGGCAGCGAGCTGCGCACCCTGTTCTCGCTCCGTTCCACAGCCTTCACCCTGGACTATACCGACCCGGGCTTTCTCTTCACCGTAACAGGTTACGGCCACGGCGTCGGCATGAGCCAGTACGGCGCGAACGTCATGGCGGAAGACGGCGCTGGATACCGGGAGATCCTCTCACACTACTACCCGGGCACGGAACTGCAAACATCGGGCTGACAGCATGAAAAAAGAGAGCCGCGCCCTTTTTATCGGCGCCGCTCTCTTTTACGTTTATCTCAGCTTTGCCAGGCTCTCCTCAATGTTCGCTATGAGGGCCTTTGCCTTTTCGGCCCTCTCGCGCTCGGCGTTGACGACCGCCTCGGGGGCTCTGGAGACGAAGGACTCGTTGGCGAGCTTCTTCTCCTGGGCCTCCAGCTGTTTGTGAGCCTTTTCAAGCTCCTTCTCCAGCCTCGTGCGCTCGGCCTCGAGGTCGACGAGCTCCGCCATGGGCATGAGCACCCGGGCGGAGGAAGTTGTAACAGTCACCATGCCCTCGGCGCTCTCGTCGCCGGAGGCGCCGCGCACCTCGACCTCGCTCGCGGAGGCGAGGCGGCTCAGGTACTTCGCGCCGGAGCGGTAGGTGTCGCTGTCGGCGGCGCAGATGATGAGCTTGGCCTTGCGGGAGGGCGGCACATTCATCTCGGCCCTGCGGCTGCGGACGGCCTTTATGACTTCCATGACGCGCTCGAAGCCGGCCTCGTCCTCGGGGAAGGCCAGGGCCTCGTCATACTTCGGGTAGGGCGCTATGATGAGCGCCTCGCACTCGTGCGGTATGGCCTGGTATATCTCCTCGGTGATGAAGGGCATGAAGGGGTGCAGCAGCTTCAGTATGCCGGTGAGCACGTAGAGCAGCACGCGCTCCGCGCCCTCCTTCGCCTCCGCGTCTCCGGAGTTCAGGCGCTCCTTGGCGAGCTCGATGTACCAGTCGCAGTAGGTGTCCCAGATGAAGTCGTAGATCTTCTGGGCCGCGATGCCAAGCTCGTAGCGGTCGAGGTTCTCGCGCACCTCTCCGACGAGGCTGTTGAGCTTCGAGAGCACCCATTTGTCCGGCAGCTCGAGCCGCTCAGGCAGGGCGCAGTCTTCTATCGTGAGGTTCATCATCACGAAGCGGGAAGCGTTCCAGAGCTTGTTCGCGAAGTTCCGCATCGCCTCGCAGCGCTCGACGTAGAAGCGCATATCGTTTCCGGGGCTGTTGCCGGTGATGATGTTGAACCTCAGGGCGTCCGCGCCGAAGCGGTCTATCATCTCGATGGGGTCGACGCCGTTGCCCGCGGACTTCGACATCTTCTTGCCCTGCGGGTCGCGGATGAGGCCGTGGATGAGCACGGTGTGGA
>CABVBV010000101.1 GCA_902496595.1 uncultured Eubacteriales bacterium
TCTGGTGCTTATTTGCATAAGCTTTTGCTTACATTGTTTAATTTACAAGGTACACATTGCGTCCTCAGCCTTGGGCTTTTGTTTGTCGCTCTCGGTGAGGTGCTTTGCTAATATAGCATTTTGATTCGCCTGTGTCAAGTCTTTTTTTCGATTTTTTGATTTATTTTTTTACCCGGTTTTCAAGCGCCCCGATACCGTCGATCTCGCACCTGACCACGTCGCCGCATTCGAGGTATTTCGGCGGCTCGAAGCCCATGCCGACGCCTGCGGGGGTGCCCATCGCGATGATAGTCCCGGCCTTGAGAGTCATGCCCTGGGACAGCTCCGAGACGACCTCGGCGACTCCGAAGATCATATATCTCGTATTGCTGTCCTGCCGCTTCTCATCGTTTATGTAGCACCTGATATCGAGCTCCGGCGCGCCGGGCGTGAACTCGTCCCGCGTCACTATCCACGGGCCCATGGTCGTATGCGTATCGAGGCTCTTGCCGAAGTAGAACTGCTTGTGCGCCTTCTGGAGATTCCTCGCGGACACGTCGTTGAGGACGCTGTAGCCCAGCACATAGTCGTATGCGTTTTCCCTTGGCACCTTATATGCGTCCCTTCCCAGCACGACCGCCAGCTCCGCCTCGTAATCCAGGCCGTCCACGATGTCGAAGTGCGGGTCGATCTCCCCTCCGGGCCCCACTATCCATGCCGCCCTCTTGGAGAAATACACCGCCTTGCCGGCGTTCTTCACGAAATCGTCCTTGCCCCATCTCGCGGCCTCGGCGCTGTGATCCATATAGTTCATGCCGAGGCATATTACATCCTGCCTGGGCTCGGGGATGGGCGCGAGCAGTTTGACGTCCTCGATGGGCAGCGCCTCGCCGCGGAGCAGAGCCTCTCCGGGCAGTTTGCCGTCCAGCGACTGGATGAGCGCGTTCATGTCGTCTGCGGCTCTGTAAACCGAGCGTCCGTCGCTCGCTGCGGCGAAGGTCTCGCCTCTGTATTCGCAGGTCAAAAGTTTCATATCGCACCTCTATTTATTTCAATATCGTGATCTCGCCTATGAAGCTCAGCGGCCGTCTGAGGCCGCGGCTGACGTTTGTGAAACCCTGTACGAGCCACACTATCGTGGCGATACCTCCGGCGAGGCCGATGAGCCAGCCGATGCCTGTGAGGCCGTCGAAGATGCTTACGAGCACAGCGAAGATGAAGAGCAGGAGACCCTGGTTGCAGTGGTACCTCAGGAATCTCGACTTCGGCCTTGCGAGGAGCGGCACGAGCAGCAGCGGCCCCAGGTAGCAGAGGTAGCCCATGGTCTGGTTCTCCCTCGTGTCCTGGTCATAGCTTTCGGCGTATTTCCGTCTGCGGCTGCCGTCGTATGTATAAGTTCCGCCGTCGCCTCGGCCTCCGGCGTTTTCCCGGCTCTGGCGTCCGGCCTCTTCTCTTGCGGTCTGGGCGCCGGCACTCTGGCCGTCCTTTTGCTTTTTATCCTTTTTCGGCTGGGCTTTGCCCTTGACCGGCATATCGCAGGCCGGGCAATTCTCCGCCCAATCCGGCACATATGCGCCGCAGTTTCTGCAGTAGCTCATCCTATCACCCGCACATTATCTTTGGTAGTCATATATTATATAACGCCTCTTTCCCCATTTCAAGTGGAAGAGGCCGGCGCCACGGCTGCGCACCGCGCCCGCGTTTCCGGGCCCGGTGCGTCCGGGCGGGGGTGGAACCCCGCCCATACAAGGCTTCCCGGAACCATATGAAGCCGTCCAAGGCCGGGACGGGCGCGGCGTCGGGGAGGCCGGCGCTTTTTCACGCGCAGAATCTGTGCTTGCCTATCGTTATGATCTCCGGACGCGACCATATCCACGCATTTGTGGCGGTGACGGGGTTAAAATAGTATATGGCGCCGCCCGAGGGGTCGGCCCCGGCGAGGGCGTCCCTCGCCGCCTGGTAGGCGCTGTCGGCCACGGGCTCGTCCCACTGGCCGTCCAACATACAGCTGAAGGCTCCCGGCTGGAAGATGACCTCGGATATCGTGTTCGGGAACGACGGGTGCTCCACACGGTTGAGCACCACCGCTCCCACGGCCACCTGGCCTGCGTAGGGCTCTCCTCTCGCCTCGGCGGAGATAAGCCTTGCCAGCAGCGCCACATCTCCAGAAGCGTTTCCGGATGCCGTGCTTGTCCCTCCGGCGGGCATACCGAGCGCCGCAAGCGTCTCAGGCCCCACCTTGCCGTCGACAGAAAGGCCGTTCTTCTCCTGGAAATACTCCACGGCCTCCTCGGTCTTGGAGCCGAAGATGCCGTCCACCTCTCCTGAGTAATAGCCCCAGTCCAGCAGTTTCTCCTGTATCAGCCTGACCGTCTCACCGCTCGAACCCCTGGAATAGGTGACGGCCTCGGCCCTCTGAGCCAGCGCGATCAGCATTATATTAAGCGTGAATACCACAGTCAGTGCAAGTATGAGTTTTTTTCTGTTCTGCATATAAAAACTCGCCCCCTCGCGTTTAGAATACGAAGGGACGAGCCGTGATATTCAAGAAAAAATCTGTCAGGCAGCAGCAACGCTGAAGCTGCCGCTCTCGTTTGCCGTGATCGAAAAGCCCTCGGCCGCGACGGTCTCGGAGCTCTCAACGGCGGGGTTGCCGCTGACTGTGAGGGCGCAGCCGACAGTCAACTTGCCCTCGATGCTGATGCCCGCTACGTCCACCGCCGTGATGCTCAAGCTCCCGTCACCGGTAAACGTCAGGTCGCCGTCGCCCTTGATAGAGGGGGAAACGCTGGAAGTGAACACGCACTCGCCTGTCACCTGCACATCCAGGTCTCCGCCGGAATACTCGATGAGGATGTCGTTCATCGTGCCGGAATCCAGCTCCGCCGCGTCGAGCAGGAGGACGCCGTTTTCATACTTCACGCCCTTGAGCGCCAGGAAAGTGAGCTGGCTGTCCTTGATGATGGAAACTCCGCAGACCATCAGCGACTCGAGCGGCTGCGGGTCGGGGGTCGGGGTCGGCGCCGCAGTCGGGGCGTTGATGTCGGTCGGAGTGCTGCCGTCGTCCACGTCCAGTTCTCCGCCGCTGCCCTCGACGTCGGCGTCCGGCAGGTCGCTGCTCACGGGGTCGCCGCTGCCGCAGGCCGCAAGGCCCAGCACAAGCGCGAGCGCCAGCAGTAAGCTCAGATATTTCTTCATTCAGTTACCAGTCCTTTCTCTTCAGTCGAGACTGCGCGTTTTGATCTGCTCCATGATCATCGCCGTGAACTCGTCAAGGGACATGGCGCCCTTGTCTCCGCCAGTCCTGGTTCGCACGGCCACCGCGCCCGACTCGGCCTCCTTGTCGCCAATGACGAGCATATAGGGGATCTTCTGGCTCTGGGCCTCGCGGATCTTGTAGCCGATCTTCTCGTTGCGCAGATCCGTCTCCACCCTTATGCCCGCTTCGTCGAGCTTCTTCGCGACCTCGACCGCCCAATCGCGGCTCCTGTCGGTTATCGTCATGACCTTGACCTGCACGGGTGACAGCCACACCGGGAACGCGCCCGCAAAATGCTCCGTGATAACGCCTATGAAGCGCTCGATGGAGCCCAGCAGCGCACGGTGGATCATTACCGGCCTGTGCTTCTGCCCGTCCTCTCCCACGTACTCGAGCTCAAAGCGCTCGGGCATCTGGAAGTCGAGCTGTATTGTGCCGCACTGCCAAGTCCTGTCCAGAGAGTCGGACAGGTGGAAGTCCAGCTTCGGGCCGTAGAAGGCGCCGTCGCCCTCGTTTATCTCGTAGGGCTTGCCCAGCTCCTCGATGGCGGCCTTCAGCGTTGCCTCGGCCATGCGCCAGGTCTCCTCGTCGCCCATGTGATCCTCAGGCATCGTGGAGAGCTCGATCTTGTAGGTCAGCGCGAAGGTGGAGTAGATCTCGTCAAATATCTTGACGACGCCCTTGATCTCGTCCTTCATCTGCTCCGGGGTCATGAAGATGTGCGCGTCGTCCTGCGTGAAGCAGCGGACGCGGAAGAGCCCGTGGAGAGCTCCGGAAAGCTCGTGCCTGTGGACGAGGCCCAGCTCCGCCACGCGCATGGGCAGGTCGCGGTAGGAGTGCGGCTCGTTTTTGTAAACCAGCATACCTCCGGGGCAGTTCATGGGCTTTACGGCATAGTCTTCCCCGTCGATGACGGTGGTGTACATATTGTTCTTGTAGTGCTCCCAGTGTCCGCTCCTGTGCCAGAGCTCCTGATTCAGAATGATGGGCGTGGAGATCTCCACATAGCCGTACCTCTTGTGGACGGAGCGCCAGTAATCGAGCAGGGTGTTTTTGAGCACCATGCCTTTCGGCAGGAAGAACGGGAAGCCGGGGCCCTCGTCTGCCATCATGAACAGGCCGAGCTCGCGGCCGAGCTTTCTGTGGTCGCGCTTCTTCGCTTCCTCTAGACGATTGAGATAGGCGTCAAGTTCCTCCTTTTTGAGAAAACAAGTGCCGTAAATCCTCTGGAGCATCTTGCGGCTCGAGTCTCCGCGCCAGTAAGCTCCGGTGCAGTTCATGAGCTTTATCGCGTTGCCCTTTATCCTTCCGGTGTTGTCCACGTGCGGGCCGGCGCAGAGGTCGGTGAACTCTCCCTGCTTGTAGAAGCTGATGGTCTCGCCCTCGGGCAAGTCCTCGATAAGCTCCACCTTGTAGGGCTCGTCCTTCTCGCGCATCAGGGCGATGGCGGCCTCGCGGGGCAGCTCGAAACGCTCGATGGGCAGCTTCTCCTTGCAGATCTTGCGCATCTCGGCCTCGATCTTCTCAAGGATCTCCGGAGTGAAGACCGTCTCCGAGTCGAGGTCGTAGTAAAATCCGTCGTCAATGGACGGGCCGATGGCGAGCTTGGTGTCCGGATAGAGGCGCTTGACCGCCTGGGCCAGGATGTGGCTGGTCGAATGCCGGTAGGTGTCTCTGTATTCCTTGTTTTCAAACGTGTACTTTTTCTCGTCCATAATGATCCTCCTGTAAATGGAAGCACCCCCGCGCCGGGATAGCGGCACAGGGGTGCGTTGTTCACACACGGTTCCACCCTGAGTTTAACTCTTTGAGCGCTGTAACGTGCGCCGGACGCACGGGCTTAAAACGCTTCGCCCGCGGGCTCCGGAGTGGTCGGGTACAGCCAGCCGAAGGCGGCGTCTCACAGCCAAGGAACACCGCTCTCTGCGCTCCGGTAAACCCGGCCGCGCCCTCTCCTTCATCGCCTCTAACCTTAGAAATAATAGCACTATTATCCCACCCTGTCAAGGACGATATTCTCCATAATCTCCCGTAAAACGCCAGAAATTCTTGGCCTTTACCCCGAAAAAAGCAAAAGAAACGCCCTCCGCAGATGCGGAGGGCGTACAGAACGCTCGTATCGCCGTTTCCTGTCATACGTTGAACCTGAAGAGGGTCACGTCGCCGTCTTTCATGACGTAGTCCTTGCCCTCGGAGCGCACGAGGCCCTTCTCCTTCGCCGCGGCCATGCTGCCGCTGGCTTTGAGGTCGTCGAAGGCGACTATCTCCGCCCTTATGAAGCCGCGCTCGAAGTCCGAGTGTATCTTCCCCGCCGCCTGTGGCGCCTTCGTGCCCTTCCTTATCGTCCATGCCCGGCACTCGTCAGGCCCGCAGGTGAGGAAGCTGATGAGGCCGAGCAGCGCGTAGGAGCATTTGATGAGCCGGTCAAGGCCCGACTCCGTGAGCCCCAGCTCCTCGAGGAACATGAACTTGTCCTCCTCGGGCAGCTCGCCTATCTCCTGCTCTATCTTCGCGCAGATGGGCAGCACCTCTGCCCCTTCCTCGTCCGCTGTCTCTTTTACAGCCAGATAATACTTGTTCTCCCCATACCCGCTCATGCCGGCTTCGTCCAGGTTCGCGGCGTAGATGACTGGCTTGAGGCTCAGGAGGTCGCAGGTCGAGATGAGCTCCATGTCCTCCTCGGAGCAGTCGTAGCTTCTCGCGCTCCGTCCCTCGTTCAGATGCTCGTACAGGCCCTCGAACACCGCAGCTTCGTGCAGGAACTTCTTGTCCCCGCCCTTTCCGGCCTTTTTCGCCTTCTCTATCCTGCGCTCGACCAGTTCCATGTCGGCCATGATGAGCTCCAGCTCGATTATCTCAATGTCCCGCTTCGGGTCGGCCCCGCCCTCGACGTGGATGATGTTCTCGTCGTCGAAGCAGCGCACGACGTGGACGATGGCGTCCGTGCGGCGTATGTTCTCGAGGAACTTGTTGCCGAGGCCCTCGCCCTTCGACGCGCCCTTCACAAGCCCAGCTATGTCCACGAACTCTATGACCGCCGGAGTGTACTTCTTCGGCTTGTAGAGCTCCGCGAGGAAATCCAGCCTCTCGTCCGGCACCGTGACCATGCCGACGTTGGGGTCTATCGTGCAAAAGGGGTAGTTCGCGCTCTCCGCGCCCGCGTTCGTTATCGCGTTAAATAGCGTGCTCTTGCCAACATTTGGCAGGCCAACTATGCCGAGCTTCATTTCAGGCACCTCTCATTTCGCAGTTTCAGGGCGGGATATTTCTCCCGCCCTGCGCATTTATTTATTGTCTTCCCCGCCGTCCTCCGGCTTCGGCTGCTCCGGCTCGGGCGCCGGTATCGTCGCCGGCTCGTCGAAGGTGTAGCTTATGTGCCGCGCCGGCGGCTCTATCGTGTTGTCCCGCGGCCTCGGCGGCGTCTTCTTCTCCGGCAGCTTGCCCGTGCGGCAGAAGCGGCTGAAGTCCTCTCCCTCCATGCTCTCGTTCTGGAGCAGGTAGTCCGCGAGGCCCCTTATGATGTCCTCGTGCTCGGTCAGGATGCTCTCGGCCTTCGCGCTCGCCTCGTCGAAGATGCGCTTGACCTCCTCGTCGATGATCGCCGCCGTCTCCTCCGAATAGCTCTTTGTCGTGCCGAAATCGCGGCCGATGAAGATGCTGTGGCCCGAGGAGTCGTAGCTGATGGGGCCGAGCTTGTCGCTCATGCCAAACTGCGTGACCATCGCCCGGGCGAGGTTCGTCGCCTGCTGGATGTCCCCGGACGCACCCGTCGAGATGTCGTCCAAAAACAGCTTCTCAGACACGCGCCCGCCCAGCGAGACCACGATGTCCTCGAACAGCTCCGAGTAGGAGTGGAAGTTCTCCAGGTCCTCCTTCGGCCGGAAGTAGGTCGCGCCGCCCGAGGGCCCGCGCGGTATGATGGTGATATAGTGCACGGGGTCCGTGTGCTCGAGGAACTCCGCCACGACGGCGTGGCCGCCCTCGTGGAAGGCCGTGAGCCGCCTGGCCCGCTCGCTCATCACCTTGCTCTTCTTCTCCGGGCCCATCTGCACCTTGCGTATGGCCTCTTCGATCTCGTACGAGGTGATGAACCTCCTGCCGTTCGACACGGCCATGAGCGCCGCCTCGTTGAGCAGGTTCTCGAGGTCCGCGCCGGAGAAGCCCGGCGTGCCCCTGGCGATGGAGTTGAGGTCCACGTCGTCGCCCAGGGGCTTGCCCCTGGCGTGTACGCGCAGTATGGCCTCCCTGCCCCTGATATCCGGCAGGCCGATATACACCCTGCGGTCGAAACGGCCCGGGCGGGTCAGGGCGTTATCCAGGATATCGTCGCGGTTCGTGGCCGCCATGACGATGACGCCCTCGTTGTTC
>CABVBV010000102.1 GCA_902496595.1 uncultured Eubacteriales bacterium
GAGCACCTGACTCTTAATCAGGGTGTCCAGGGTTCGAGTCCCTGATGGTGTACCAGGCCCGTTGGTCAAGTGGTCAAGACGGGGGCCTCTCACGCCCCAAACGGGAGTTCGACTCTCCCTCGGGTCACCAGCCTTGGCTCCCACGACTTGTGGGAGCCGGGCAAAACAAAATAATAGTTGGTGCTTTTAACGGTGAGGGTCCACCCGTTCCCATTCCGAACACGGAAGTTAAGCTCACCAGTGCCGAAAATACTTGTCTGGAGACGGACCGGGAAGATAGGTCAGTGCCAACATCGGGCCCCTTATGGGGCCCGAGCACTTTGCCTCCTTAGCTCAACAGGTAGAGCATGCGGCTGTTAACCGCAGGGTCGTAGGTTCGAATCCTACAGGGGGCGCCAAAAGAGCCGCCACTTTAGGGTGGCGGCTCTAAGAATAAGGGCCTTTAGCTCAGTTGGTTAGAGCAACCGGCTCATAACCGGTCGGTCCGGGGTTCGAGTCCCTGAAGGCCCACCAAGGAAGCAAGCGAACGCTTGCTTCTTTTTTATTTGCCGGAGCTGCCGGACGAGTCTATCGGCTCGATGACGGAGGCGAAGATACTGCTGAGCTTTGCCATGCCTTCGGCGGCGGGCTGCTGGGCGGCCCGGGCGTAGATATCGTACTTGGCCGTCTTGTCGCTCGTGCGCGTGTTCTCGCGGCTCGTCGTGACCTTGCCGGAGATGGTAGTGGAAAAGCCCCAGGCGCTCAGGCTCGATTGCAGCGTGCTCTCGTCCGACTTGGCGAGCTTTTCGGAGGTGGAATCCTTGACCTCCATCGTGAAGTTCACCGTGGCCTCCTCCATGGTGAAGGCCGGGACGGGCACAAGGGCCAGCAGCGGGGCCTCGACCTCTACGGTCACGGGCTTCGTATCGCCGCTCGCGGCGTCTACGACCATGCGGTTCAATTTGAACTTCACCGTCCGGGTCTCGACAGCATCGCCTTTTTCTAGGTCGGGCATCGTCTTGAAGGCGAGCCGGAACAGCTGGTCTAGGTACACGTTGCACAGCTCGGCCTGGCCCTTTGCGACCTCGATGAGCGGCTGGCAGATAAGAAGGCCGATGGGCAGGCCGGTGAAGTTGTCGGATATCGCCATAACATTCTCCTTTCAGTGCTCAGAGCGCGGAGCGCCTGTTGAGTTCGGTCTCGACCCTCGCCATGCCTTCGGACGGCTCGCGCAGGCGGAAGTGCAGCTCCAGCTCGCCGCCGCCCGTATCGCCCTCCGGCAGAGGCAGAGCGACCTTTGCATACTCCATATTCATGACCCCGTGGCCCATGAGCGCCGCAAGGGGCGAGCGTATCAATTCCTCGCCGTTCGGGCCGGGATAGCTCAGGGTTATCGTCCGCGGCACATAGACAGGCCCACCGGAGTCGTCACGCAGCTCGAAACAGCCGGAGAGGCAGCTCTCAAGGCTGCGGCGCTCGAGCTGCTCGTAGGCCTCCTGCATCGCGCCGCCGACGGCGGAGATGAGTTCGCCGGTGGTCATGCGCCTGCCTCACTGTGCTCGAGGACGCAGAGCCGGTCGGCGCCGAGGCGGTATTTGCCCAACAGCGCCTCGAGGTCGTCGCCCACTTCCACTATGCAGTGTCCGTCGCCTGCGGACATCGGAGACCAGACCGCATAGCGGCCCGGCCCGCCGGAAAAGGCGGAGCTGCCCTCGCCCAGATCCGTGAGGAAGGGACGACCGCCGGCAAATTCGTTCCAGTTCAGTTCAATGCGCCTCCTTTTGCGTTCATGGAGCATAGCGCACACCCGTTACGCTCTCGTACTCGGCAACGCCGCCGGTGTGCGGGTTCCCGGTGTGATACCAGGTCGGCAGCAGGTACATATTACAGAGAGCGGCGCCTGCAAAGCCGTTTGGGAATGTGACGCCCTCGCCGTGGTGCCAGGTATAGCCCGGCGGAGTGCCGCGCAGTCCGGCGGCTGCGTTGGCAAGAGCACTGTCGCCGCTGCGGCTGCCGCTCATGGTTATGCGGTATGCTCCGGTGTTGTTGTACGTGAGCCGTATGACCAGGTGATTCTGCGCCGTGACCCGGGTCGTGACGGCCCGCACGAAGGCGGCCCGGTTCGGAAAGTGACAAGCGGGTGTGTTCGGCTGGAGGTACCAGTCGACGATCGCCGAGGCCTGATCCGACATCTTGTAGCTCAGGCCGACGCTGCGCACTATGTCCGGGTCGTTCCAGCCGGTAACGAGCCTCCCGCCAATGTAAAGCATGGACATCGCCTCCAGTGAACAGGATATGTGGACATACCCGGGTTCAGACCATGAAAAAAGCGGGACGGGGCACTTCTGCGCTTCCGTCCCGCCTGTATGGAATTGACGGTTCAATAGACTTTCGCCTCGACGAATTTCGCAAGCTCTTCCGGGGCGATAATTATCTGCTCTCCGCGCATACCTGCGCTCACGGCTATCTCGTCGAAGAGAATGCTGGTCTCGTCGATATAGGTGGGGTATTTCTTCTTCATGCCTATCGGGGAGCAGCCGCCTCTCATGTAACCCGTCAGCGGCAGCAACTCCTTGACGTGTATCATCTCCAGTTTCTTATTCCCCGACACGGCGGCGGCCCTTCTCAGATCCAGCTCGTCGGAAACCGGGATGCAGAACACCAGTATGCCCGTCTTATCCCCCCTGGTCACCAGGGTCTTGAAGACCTGTTCTTCCGGAAGGCCGATCTGCTCCGCCGCGTGTTTGCCCGACAGGTCGCCTTCGTCATATTCGTATTCAGCAGTCCTGTATGCTATGCCCGCGGCGTCCAGCAGCCTCATGGCGTTGGTTTTTGTCATCTCCGGGTCTCTCCTATCTCCTTTGCCCGCTCCATGCAGGCTTTGGCGACTTTCGCTTCGTCCAACTCCGGGAAGCGCGTCACGCGCTCCGGCTCGTCCGCATACGGCCGCAGCTGCAGCCGGTAAAAGGCCAGGTCGAGCCAGCGGCCGAATTTCCAGCCCGTCTTCTCGTCCGTATACACCCTCCTGAAACCCAGACTCTCGTGCAGGCCCTCGCTGGCTGGGTTCGGAACCGAAACCGTGCCGTAGATATTTATATAGCCCTGCATATACAGTATGTCCAACAGAGCACGGTAAAGCGCCCTGCCGATACCCTTTCCGGTGTTTCCTGCCTCCAGATACACGGACAGCTCGGCGTCCCAATCGTAGGCGGCACGCTCCCGGTAGCGGTGCGCGTAGGCGTAGCCGACCGGCCGGCCTTCCTGCTCGCAGACCAGAAAGGGGTACTCTGCCGTGACCGTTTCCACCCTCCTTGCGAACTCCTCGGCCGTCGGGGCGGGGTATTCAAAGGTCAGAACAGTTTCGGTATACGGGGCGTATATAGCCGCCAGAGCCGGGCCGTCCGAAGCCTTTGCCGTTCGTATTTTGCTGCTCATACCCATCTCTCCTCTTTGCGAGATTTTACTATTTACTCAACTCCGCGTCAAGGATTAACGGAAAATTCACAGTACGGCCCGGTATTGTCGCTTGTAAAATCCAGATTTGATGTTATAATCTATACGTTGTTAAGACGTGGAGAGGTGTCCGAGTGGTTTAAGGAGCCGGTCTTGAAAACCGGTGACCCGGCAACGGGCCATGGGTTCGAATCCCATCCTCTCCGCCACAAATACGGCCGGGAGACCGGCGATCCAGATCTTCCCTCTGCTGTAAGGGTGTTGGTGCGGTGGAGGGGATATTTTATAACAATCCATTGTAAATGGGGGATGAGAATGTCAAAGTTCAGGGTCATCACCGACGGCTCAGGGGATCTGAGCCCGGAGCTCATCAGCGAGCGCGACATCACCGTCGTGCCGTTTTACGTCATGCTGGGCAGCGGAGACTATCTCAAGCAGGATGTGGACATAGGTACGCCCGAGTTTTACGAGTGGATGGTCACGCATCCCGGCGTATATCCCAAGAGCTCCACGCCTTCGACTCAGGACTTCCTCAGAGTCTTCCGCGAGGTCGCCGAGGCCGGTGAGCAGGCCATCTGCATCTGCATTACCGAGAAGTTCTCCAACTCCTATCAGACTGCAAAAATAGCCCTTGAGCTGCTGCGCGAGGACTATCCGGATGCAAAGATAGCCGTTTACAATTCCATGGTGAACACCGTCCTCCAGGGCCTTTACGTCCTCGAAGCCTGCGACCTCAGAGACGCCGGCTTTGAGCTCGACGAGGCCGTCAGGAGGCTCGAGGAGATAAGGCCCAGCGGAAGGATATTCTTCACCATCGGAAGTATGTCCTATCTCAGCATAGGAGGGCGCATAGGCAAACTCGCCGGAAGAGTCAGCACTGTGCTCGGCATCAGGCCGATCATCACGCTCAAAGAGGGTGAGATATTCCCCTCCGGCGTCTGCCGCGGCCGGGGCAAGAGCCTCGACAAAGTCATCAACGTCTCCAGGGAATATCTGAAGGAGAACTTCAGCTCCGCCGACGAGCTCTCCATAGCCGTCGGTTACGGTTACGACTACAACGAGGCGGCCGAGTTCCAGGGCCGCATCAGCGCCCTGCTCGATGAGCTCGGACTTTCAAAAAAGGACATCCCGATACGGCTCATCAGCTCGGTCATCGCCGTTCACACAGGCCCGTATCCGCTCGGCATCGGTGTGCTGAGAAAGGCCAGACTCGACAAATGAAACGAGCCCCGTTGGTGATAGAGGGGGACTCTCACCAACGGGGCTCTATCCGTTCTGTTCAGGCGCTCACGCACTTCGGAAGCTCCTGCGGCGCCTCATAGTAGGACGGATAGCTCTCGACGGGAACGGGGAAGAAGTCAAGGCCCAGGGCCTCGCCGCTCGCAGCGTCGATGTAGCAGCAATAGTGCATCTCTTCGGTCGTGAACTCCAGCTCGTACAGGCTGCCGCCCTCGAGCAGCTTCTGAGAATCGAACCTCGCGCTCTCAACGTTCGCGGCTTCCAGCGCCAGAGCCCTGGCCTGCATCGGGCTTATATAGAGAATGTTCTTTTTCATTGTTATTAGCTCCTTTTCGTTTTTTGTTTTATGGACTCAGTATAGAGCGGAAATATTAAAATAACGTTAAAGAAAAAAGTTATTTTATTAACCATGTTTCGTTTCCCGTCCTGCTTACGGGTACAGGATAACCCGAGGCGATTAACTGGTTGTTAGAGCAGGATTAGAATTTCATTAAAAGCGTAAACATTTTTTGAACGGCTAAATTTAATTGGCCTTGCAAAAGGCGTCGGAATTTGCTATACTCCGCACAGTGGATTTTTAATGACCGGTACAGAGATGCCGGCAAAACCGCTGGATATTGCCGCGGCGCGGCCGCGGGGATTTGGTGTGTCTTGCCGGGAACGGCAGGGCATTTTTTGTTGCAAAGGAGGCGCCGCGAGTGAGGGAAAAGGCAAAACTCATGGATGAGGCTGCGGTAGGCAGAGCGCTCATGCGGCTCTCGCACGAGATCGCCGAGCGGAACCGGGGCGCGGAGGATATCTGCATCGTGGGCATAAGGCGCAGAGGTGAGCCTCTGGCCGAGCGGATCAGGGACAACATCGAGAAGATAGAGGGAGTGCGGGCCCCGTGCGGCAGCGTTGACGTGCGTTATTACAGGGACGACCTCGAGCGCCTGGCCGATGACCCCATCGTGCTCAGGGCTCAGCTGGAGTTCTCCGTTGCGGACAAGACGGTCGTGCTCGTGGACGATGTGCTCTACACCGGCAGAACGGCGCGTGCGGCCATGGAGGCCGTGCTCAAGTGCGGAAGGCCCAGGGCGATACAGCTTGCAGTGCTCGTTGACCGCGGCCACAGGGAGTTGCCCATCAGAGCGGACTTCGTGGGAAAGAACGTTCCCACGTCTCACTCCGAGCTTATCGAAGTCCGGCTGCCTGAGTACGACGGGGAGACAGGGGTCTGGCTCATGGAGCTCGACAGCCCCGCATCATAACTTTGTGCGTCAATCCCAATTAAAATACACTACGGAGAGAGGTAAATCGGGAATGAACAAGAAAACCATCGGAAACGAGCCGATCTACGACGCCAGGACGCTGGGTGCGCCCAGGATGCTCGTGCTCGGCTTCCAGCATATGTTCGCCATGTTCGGCGCGACCGTGCTGGTGCCCACGCTTACGGGACTTTCGGTCTCGGTGACGCTGCTGTTTGCCGGTATAGGCACGCTGCTGTTCCATCTGCTGGCCAAGGGCAAGGTGCCAGCCTTCCTCGGCTCGTCCTTCGCCTTCCTGGGCGGCTACTCGGCCATTGCGCCGATGCTGGAAAACCCGGACACGCCGGGACTGTTCAACATACCGAACACCGAGATGCTGCCCTACGCCTGCTTCGGCGTGGCCTGCGCGGGACTCGTGTACCTGGTGCTGAGCCTGCTGTTCAAGGTCTTCGGCGTGCGGAAGGTCATGCGCTTCTTCCCGCCCATCGTGACCGGGCCCATCATCATAGCCATCGGCCTGAGCCTCAGCTCCAGCGCGGTCAACAACTGCCAGGCCAGCTGGCCCATCGCCCTCGTCGCCATCCTCGTCGTAATCGTCTGCAACATCTGGGGCAAGGGCATGATAAAGATAATCCCCATCCTCCTCGGCGTCATCGCGTCGTATATAGTGGGCGCAGTCAGCGGCCAGGTGGACTTCACCGCCGTAAAGGAGGCCGACTGGATAGGCCTGCCCATCGTCTGGAGCGACACGGTGTTCGGCCTCTTCGGCAGCGGCAATGTGGACGCCGCGATGCTCGGCACTGCCGCGGTCACGATCATCCCCATAGCTCTCGCCACCATGGTGGAGCACATCGGAGATATGTGCGCCATATCTTCCACCTGCGAGAGAAACTACATCCAGGAGCCCGGCCTGCACAGGACGCTCCTCGGAGACGGCCTCGCCACCAGCCTCGCGGCGCTCTTCGGCGCGCCGGCCAACACGACATACGGTGAGAATACCGGCGTTCTCGCGCTCTCGAAGGTCTACGATCCCAGGGTCATCCGCATAGCTGCGGTGCTGGCGATCATCTTCTCCTTCTGCCCGAAGTTCGCCGAGGTCGTACACGCGATGCCGACCGCGACGATAGGCGGCGTCTCGCTCGTCCTCTACGGCATGATAAGCGCCGTCGGCGTGCGCAACGTCGTCGAGAACAAGGTCGACTTCACGAAGAGCCGCAACGTGATCATCGCGGCGCTCATCCTGGTGCTCGCCATCGGCATCACCTACTCGAGCGCGGGCGGAGTCATGATAGGGAACGTCAAGTTCTCCGGCCTCGCCACGGCGGCTATCGTGGGCATCGTGCTCAACGCCGTGCTGCCCGGCAAGGACTACGAGTTCGGCGCCGACCTCCAGGGCGACACCAGCGTGAATTTCAAGGTGTGAGAAGGAAAAATCCTTGACAAAACGCGAAAATAATGTATAATTTATAGGCCTGCCCTGAGGGACGGGCCTATATCCTTGCCTGCATCAAGCAGGCCATATGTCCAGAAGGAGGTGCACAAATTGGCGAAAACAAGCGAGAAGTACGAAGTGATGT
>CABVBV010000103.1 GCA_902496595.1 uncultured Eubacteriales bacterium
TGTATGAACTCTCTTTTATCCTCCTAAAGTGTTGCACTTGATAGTATAATTCACCCATAGAAAAAACTCATGGATAGGCATATCCTATCCATGAGTCTTGTCTTTTAATGCAAGCCAGGCGAGACCTTGCTCCCGCCATGCTGTTGACTTGCCTCCGCCGTATGCGGAAGACTACTCCCTCACGGGTATTGAGCATACTAACATACCCGAAGCTCCCTGTCAAGGGGTTTAAACCAACTCAGCCGCGGGCAGAATGACCTCGGAGGTACATAGCCATGAAAACTCGCTTTCTTAAAAACTGGGAACTGTCCATGCTGCTCGCGCTGTGCGTGACGCTGCTTTTCGGGGTCTGGGCCTCTGCCCGGAGCTCCGCCATCTCCGGCGGGCTCGTTCGGCTCCACGTCCTGGCCGTTTCGGACGACGAGGCCGAGCAGCGGATAAAGCTCGCGGTGCGCGACAGCGTGCTCGCCTATCTCGGGCCGAAGCTCGACGCGGCCGCCGATGCGGGCGCCGCGGCGGAGATCATCTCCTCCGACCTCGACGGCATACGCTCCGCCGCCGAGGCCGCCGCCGGGGGCAGGCCCGTGACCGTGACGCTCTCGAGGGAATATTACCCGACGAGGTACTACGGCGGCTTCGCCCTGCCCTCGGGCAGCTACGAGTCGCTCCGCGTCGTCCTGGGCGAAGGCGAGGGCCACAACTGGTGGTGCGTGGTCTTTCCCCCGCTCTGCCTCTCCGCAGCCGAGGCGGAGGACTCGCTCGAGGCCCTCGCCGGAGGCGCTTCAGAGCTGGTGACGGACGGAGACGGAGGCGTGGTCTTCAGGTTCAGGCTCCTGGAGCTCTGGGGCGAGCTCATGGAGCTGCTGGGCCTCGACTGATCACTTCAGGTAGCGCTCCATCCACTCGGTGATCTCCCGGAGCCTGCGCACACGGTTTTTGGGCTTGCCGGAGCGCGAGAGCTCGTGGTTCTCGCCCTTGAAGATGCAGAGGCGGCTCTCCACCCCGTGGTACCTGAGCGCGTAGAACATCTGCACCCCCTCGGAGAGCGGGCAGCGGTAGTCCTCGTCCGAGTGTATGAACAGCGTCGGGGTCTTGACCCTGTCCGCATACCTGAGCGGCGACTGCGCCCAGGCCCTGTCCATGTTCAGCCAGGGGCCGCCCCCGGTCTGATCCTGGGTAAAGTACCAGCCGATATCCGAGCTGCCGTGGAAGCTCAGCCAGTTGGAGATGCTCCTCTGGCTGGCCGCGCACTTGAACCTGTCCGTGTGGCCGATGATCCAGTTCGTCATGAAGCCGCCGTAGCTGCCGCCCGTGACGCCGAGCCTGTCGCGGTCGATGAAATCGCAGCGCTCCAGCACCGTGTCCACGAACTGCATGAGGTCGGCGAAGTCCTGCTCGCCGTAGCGGCCTCGGATGTCCGCGAACTCGTCTCCGCCGCCGTCGCCGCCCGTGGGGTTGCAGAACATGACGGCGAAGCCCCTGGAGGCCCAGAGCTGCATCTCGTGGAAGTAGCAGCTGCCGTAGACCGTCTTCGGGCCTCCGTGTACGTCCAGGATGGCGGGGTACTTCTTGCCCGGCTCCATGTCCGCGGGCTTTATGACCCAGCCCTCTATCTCGCGGCCCCTGGAGTTCACGAAGTTCACCGGCTCCGGCGCGGAGTAGGCGTACTCTTCACAGATGCCGGAGTTGAAGCCGGTGAGCGGCTCCTCCTCTCCGTCGGGGCCTATGTACATGAGCTCCACTCCGGAGTTCCCGCGCATGGCGGTGACGGCGAAGCCGTCCCTCCAGAGGCAGGCGCTGGTAATGTTGAGGCCGGGCTTTGCGTGGGCCTTCACCTCTCCAGTCCGCTCGTCCACCGAGACGAGCTGGGTCGAGCCTCCCAGGGTGTCGAGGAAGAAGAGCTTCCCGTCCCTCTCTCTCCGGGCTCCGGAGAAGCCTCCGTCGGCCTTGATGTCGCTGCCGACGCTGTTGCCGAAGCTGTGCATCCCGTCTCCGAGCAGGGGCCTCCAGGCCCCGCCCTCGCGGATGTAGAGCTTCGGGTTTTCGTTTATGCCGTATTTCTCCATGGTGTTCACGAGCGCCGCCGTGCGGCCCCCGCCCAGTGGCTGCACCCAGTAATTCTCCGACGAGGGGCTTGGCGTGATGTCCTCCGCCTCCAGGGTCTCGGTGTCGAGGGAGAAGATGCGGTCTCCGCCCACGGGACGGCTGCCCGTCCAGTCCGAGCAGATGTAACAGAGCCTGTCGCCCTCCGGAGAGAGCCCGCCCAGCTCCACGTCGGCGTTCGCGCCCGTGAGGAAGCGGTAGGCTCCGTTCTCATAAACGCCGAGCCTGCTGCGCCTTCCGCTGACAATGCCCCGGCCGTTGAACCAGAAGGGCAGCTCGTCCACAGGAGTGCAGTCGTCGGCCTTCAAAAGCTCGGCGGCCTTCTTCGGCTCGCCCCCGGCTTCGGCCAGGGCCCGCTCCCAGTCCCTCGAGCAGACGGCCGTGAAGAAGAACCTGCCCTCCCCGGCGAACCTGACAGCCTCCACCGAGCAGTCCAGCCGGCAGAGCTCCCGGGCCTCTCCACCGTCGTAGGGCAGGAGATACAAGACCGTCAGCGGCTCCCCGGCCTCCGAGCGCTCCCTGTCCCCCTTGTCCCTGAGCGCGGAGAATACGACGCCCGAGCCCGTCAGCCGGAAGCCCGAAACGTCGCCCATGGACGTGAGCCGCTTCGCCGCCCCGTCCCTCCAGACCCAGAGGTCGGATTTGTACCTGTTCTCCTCCATGTCCGCCCTCTTGACGCAGAAGTACAGCTCGTCCCCGCGCTCCTGCACCGAGTTCGGCATCTGAAAGCGCGAAAAATGCTCGTAGTCGACCCTTTTCAAAGCTCTCTATCCCCTTTTATTTCATCTTCGGCCAGGGCTCCGGGCTCCGGCCCTTCACTATGTATGCCCGCTCGGCCAGCCTCGCCAGCGGCGTGTCCGAGAGCGAGTCGGAGTAGAACTCCGCGATCTCCACCTCGGGGTACTCCGCCCTGAGCCGCCTGACCTTCTCCTCTCCGTGGTTGTTCTCGCCCAGCGTCCAGCCGCTGCGCCTGTCCACACGCGAGGCCATGAGCCGGAAGCCCAGCCGCTCCGCCACGGGCCGCAGCAAAAACTCCGGCGAGGCCGAGGATACGATGTCGTCCGGCCGCCTCTGCGCCATATACCAGCCGTTGATGTCGGGCAGATGCTCCCTCCAGAACAGCTTGACCTCCCGGTCTATGTCCGGCACGAGCCTCAAAAAACCGTAGAAGACCTCCTTCACCCGGGTCTTGGACGCGAGCTTCAGCGGCATACCCGGCAGCATCGGCACCGCCATGAGCGCCGGGAACAGACAGCGCGGGTATTTCCGCACACAGTGCCGGAAAAACGCCTCCGTGCTGTCGTAGGGAAGTATGGTCTTGTCGAAATCGTAGACGTTCACCTTTTCCATCATAAGACCCCGAATATTTTATAGTATGTGACGGCGAAGCCCTCTCTTATGAAATAGTTGAGCATCAGCGAGGGCCAGCTCGTGTGCGCCGCTATGCCCGCGGCCTCGACGCCGAGCGACTCGGCCATGAGTTTTGCGCGGCAGAGGTGGTACTCGCTCGTGATTATGGCGCAGTTGCCGTCCGGCTCTCCCCCTGCCTCGCGTATGAGCGCGAAGGAGTTTTCGAGGTTCTCCATCGTTGAGGTGGACTCGTCCTCGACGATGATGCGCTCGGGCTCTATGCCCCTGGCCTCGAGCCAGATGCCCATGGCCTCGCCCTCGGGCATATTCTCTCCGGGGCCCTGGCCGCCGGACACCACGGCCACGCAGTCCGGGTGAGCCTCCAGCCATTCAAGCGCCGCGTCCAGCCGGTTCCTGAGCGAGAGCGTCGGCACGTCCCCGCGCAGGCCCGCGCCGAGCACTATGACGTACTCGCAGTCGTCCGGCGCGTCCGTCCGCGCCTCCTTCACGATGGGCATCTCGATGATAACGAACGCGACGATGCCGATGACCAGCAGCACCGTCACGGCGACCTTGAGGCCGTGGCCGCCGAAGCGGTAGATGACGATGAGCGCCGCTATGAGCACGAGCAGCGCCGCCACATAGTCGTGCCCGGTCGCCGCGAAAAACAGCAACCCCGCGCCCACCAGCAGCACGATGACGAAGATGAGCCACATTTTATTCCTCATCCTGAAGTTCCTCCCATCTGGAGTAGAGCGCGTCCAGCTCGGGCTCGAGCCGCGCCTTTTCGTCCTCCAGCTCCATTAGACGCTGGTAGTCCGAGGCGTGTTCCCCCGCTTCACGCTCTATTTCCCTCAGACGGGACTCTAGCTTTTCGATCTCGCGCTCGCAGCGCCGGGCGTCACGCTCGCGCTCGGGCGTGCCCTTTCTGCGCTGCGGCTTCTTTTCGGACTTCGGCGCGGCGGCCTTCGCGGCCTGGGCGATGGCCTCCTGCCTCGCCCGGTACTCCCGGTACTCCGAAAAGCCGCCTCGGAAGTCCGTCAGCCGCCCGTTTTCAAAGGCCCAGATGCGCGTTGCGAACTTCTCTATGAAATATCTGTCGTGCGAGACGAAGACGAGCGCCTCGGAGTAGCCCGCGACGGCGTCCTCCATCCACTCCCTGGAGGCGAGGTCGAGGTGGTTCGTGGGCTCGTCCAGGATGAGCAGGTTTATGTCCCCGCGCATGAGCATACAGAGCCGGAGCCGGCTCTGCTCGCCTCCCGAAAGCGTGCCCACGGCCTTGAGCGCGTCCTCTCCCGAGAAGCCGAAGGCGCCCAGCGAATCCCGCGCCTCCTGCGGGGAGCATTTGCAGTCGTAGATGAGCGTGTCCACCGCCGTGCGCTCCGGCTCCGCGAACTTCACGTGCTGGGGCAGGTAAGCGTATTTCACCGCCGGGCCGCGCCGTATCCAGCCCGCGTCCGGCTCCTCCTCTCCCACGATGAGCTTCACCAGCGTCGTCTTGCCGCTGCCGTTCTCTCCGATCACGGCTATCCTCTCTCCGCCCGTGACCTCGAACGCGAGGTTTGAAAACAGCGTCTTCCCCTCGTAGCCCTTTGTCAGCCCGTCCGCCGTCAGCACCTCGTCTCCCCGGAACTCGCGCTCCCTGAAGGCGGCGTGGAGCTTCCGCTCGGTCTTGGGCTTTTCAGTCCGGCTGAGCTTCTCTATGCGTTTTTCCATGGAGAAGGCCCGCTTGTGCAGCTTGTCGTTGCCCATGAAGGCCCAGAGGTGCAGCTTCGCCGCCGCGGCCTCGAGCTGGGCGATCTTGGCCTGGTCCTTCTCGTACTTTTTGAGCTTCTCCTCGAACCGGCGCTGCCGCTCCACGGTGTAGAAGCTGTAATTGCCCGAGTAGAGCTCCGCCTTCCCCTCGGTTATCTCGACGCAGCGCTGCGCCACGACGTCGAGGAAGTACCTGTCGTGGCTGATGGCGAGCACCGTGCCCCGGAAATGGAGTATGTAGTCCTCGAGCCACTCGGTCGCCCGCATATCCAGGTGGTTCGTCGGCTCGTCGAGCAGGAGGATGTCCGTGTCCTCGAGTATGAGCCGGGCGAGGTTCACGCGGGTCTTCTCTCCGCCGGAAAGGAGGGCAAATTCACGCTGCCGCATCTCGGCGGGGATGTCCAGGCCGTTTGCGACGCGGTTGCGCTCATAGTCCATGTCGTAGCCGCCGAGACGGCGGAAGTCGTCCGCGAGCCGGTCGTATTCCTTGAGCAGCGCCTCGCTGCTGTCCGCGGCCATGAGCTCTTCGAGCTCGCGCATCCTCCCGCCCATGGCCCGGAGCCTGCCGTGCGCCTCGCGCAGCACGTCCTCGGTCGTCCAGCCGTCGGGATAGACCGGTATCTGGCTGATGAGGCCGACCCTGCGCCCGCGCCTTATCGCCGCCGTGCCCTCGTCCGGCTCCAGCTCTCCGGAGAGGATGCGGAAGAGCGTGGTCTTGCCGCAGCCGTTCGCGCCCAGTATGCCCACGCGCTCGCCCGCCGCCACTTCAAAACTGAGGCCGTCCAGCACGGGATGGCCCACCTCAAAGGATTTTTTCAGGTCTTGTACGCTTATGTCAGTCATTTTTCAGGCTCCGCCCGTTTCATCTCTATATAGTGGTTGATAAATCCCCCGAGCAGGAGAAAATAAAAGCAGTAAAATATCCAGATCATGGCGACCATGATGGTGCCGATGTAGCCGTAGGCGCCGAATTTGTCGGACAGCGAGACATAGAAGGAGAAGATGAAGGAGAAGGCCGCCCAGGCCACGGCGCTGAACACCGCGCCCGGCAGCTGCCGGTGAAAGCGGAGCTTCCGCGCCGGCATCCACTTGTACAGCAGGCTGAACACCAGGGCCAGAAGCGCCAGGATCACGAGGAAGCGCAGATGCTTGGCCAGTGTGAAGAGGAAGTCCAGCGAGTGGTTCGCCGGCATGGAGCTCTCAACAAAGTCGAGGATCTTGCCGCCGTAGACCATGACGAAAAAGCTCAGCAGCAGGATGACGACGAAGATGAGCATATAGCAGCAGGCCCTGAGGCTGAACCTGATGTAATCCTCCTGCCTGACCGCGTCATAGACCGAGTCCATGCCCCGGATGAGGGCCTTCATGCAGGCCGAAGCCGACCAGATGGTGAGGACGATGGAGATGGTCAGCGCCGTGCGGCCGCCGTTGTAGATGCTCGTGACGATGAAATAGACGATCTCGTACAAAGACTCGGGCACGTAGTCCGAGACCGCCTCAAGCACGACGTCCCTGGTCAGCGGCGTGAACTGCAGCGCCGCGACGAGCAGCATGATGAGCGGAACCAGAGACATGAAGAGGTAATAGGCGCAGGCCGCCGAGTAAGTGGTTATCCTCCGGCTGCCCATGCCGCCGAAGAACTCGTCCACCGCGTCGAAGATATCTCTCAGTGTATCCTTCACGTCCTCGCCTCCCTTCCGGCCTCTTATTTTCTCACATACCGGCCAAAATATCAAGACAAAGCCCTCGACAGCCTGTGAGCGGCCGGGAAAAGCGGTTGCCAAAACGGGGAAAATGCGCTATCCTGTGAGTCGGAGGCGATAGAGATGAGGTCTACATTTTATCATTTCAATTTCAACGTGCTCGACCTTGAGCGGAGCATAAAGTTTTACGACGAGGCCCTGGGCCTCAAGCCCGTGAGGGAGAAGGCGGCGGACGACGGCTCATACAAGCTGGTGTTCCTTGGCGACGGGGTCACGGGCTTCCAGCTGGAGCTCACCTGGCTGCGCGACCACAAGGAGCCCTACGACCTCGGCGAAGGCGAGATCCACCTCGCCATGCGCGTGGACGACATCGAGGCCGCGAGGAAAAAGCACGAGGAGATGGGCTGCGTCTGCTTCGTGAACGAGAAGATGGGAGTCTACTTCATCGAAGACCCCGACGGCTACTGGATAGAGATCCTGCCGGAAAAGAAATGAGGAAACGAAAAAGCTCCGGTTTTCCGGGGCTTTTTCTGTTGCATATACAAAAGTGTATGCTATAATGATAA
>CABVBV010000104.1 GCA_902496595.1 uncultured Eubacteriales bacterium
CCGGCTGAGCTATGCTCCCGGATAAGCGGCTTTGTCATTATACTAAACACCCCCTCTATTGTCAATATCTTTTTTAAATTTTTTTCACTTCGCCATTCCGCGCAATTCTTCCGGTGTAAAGCGATAAATTTTGTCGCAGAATTGACAGCTCACTTCGGTATCTTCCCCGGACGCCGCCATCTCCTCCAGCTCCTGCTTTCCGCAGCTTATGAGCGCCTGCTCCACACGCTCCCGGCTGCAATTGCACCTATACTCCACCGGCACCCTCAGCACCGTCTCGTATTCCAGGCCCTTCAACACCTGCTCCACTGCCTCGTCCACGCCGTCCTCCGCCAGTATCGTCGTCAGCTGATCCATGACGAATATGTTGTCCTCCAGCTTCGTTATCAGCTCCTCCGGCGCTCCGGGCAGCAGCTGCACGATGAAGCCGCCCGCGGCCTTTATCGTCCTGTCCGTGTCGACCAGCACGCCCAGGCCAACCGCCGCAGGTATCTGCTCGCTCTCCACCATATACTGCGCAAGGTCTTCGCCTATCTCGCCCGTCACCAGCTCAGTCGAGCCCACGTACGGCTCCTTCAGCCCTATATCCCGGCTCACCGTCAGCATACCGTTGGTTCCGACCAGGCCGCCCACGTCCAGTTTGCCGTCCCCCCTCAGCGGCAAGTCGGCCTTCGGCTCCGTTACGTACCCGCGCACATTGCCGCAGTTATCCGATACGGCTATCACGCTGCCCACAGGCCCGCCGCCGTTTATCCTTATCGTCAGCGAGGCCTCGTCCTCCTTCATCAGCTCTCCCAGCATGGAAGCCGCGCACAGCGTCCGGCCCAGCGCCGCGGAAGCAGTCGGGCTCAGCCCGTGTATCTCTCTCGCGCACTCGACCATATCGCGGCCAGTCACCGCAGATATCTTCACAAAACCGTCCTTCGTCACGGCTCTGACTATCTCGTCCATATCAATTACCTCTTATCGCTGTAACGTATATTCTCTCCGGCCCGCCCATCGGCCCGTCCGTTCTCAGTTCAACGTTTTCAAATCCGCAGCTCTCCAGGAGCAGCTTCACGCGCTCAGGCTCGTGCGGGTATTCGATATGCTCTTCGTAATATCGGCTCCAGCCGCTTCCGCTCTTTGAGAAAATATCCATATCGTAGTGCAGCGCACCGTCCTCAAAACGGCCGCGCCAGACGCAGAAGATATCCTCACTCTCATCTACGGAAACGCTGCCGTCCATCCCGCGCAGGAACTCAGGCGTCCGCAGGTCGAACACCAGCAGCCCGCCCGGCCTTACAAACAGTTTGAGCCTGTGAAAAACCTCCGGCAAATCGTCAAACGGAACATAGCTCAAACTGTCCAGCGACGAGTATGCCGCGTCCACAGTGCCGTACAGATCCAGCTCCTGTGCGCTCTGGTTGATGAACAGCGGCATCTTCCCCAGCCCACGCGAGTTCGCTTTATCCCTCGCGCACATGAGCATATCCGCCGACTCATCGGCCGCTATCACGTCAAAGCCCCGCCCGCTCATCTCGCAGGCGAGACTGCCGGTGCCGCAGCAGAGGTCGAGCACGAGCCCGACCTCTATCTTGTGTTCTTTGAACAGATATTCATAATAGTCCGCAAAGGCCGCATACGGTACGTCCCGCGTCAGCTCGTCGTAATGCTCCGCCAGCGCTGCATAGGCGCACATTACTCTTCCCCGCCCTCGTTCTTGAGCCGCTCGAAGGCTATCGCATAGCCGTCCTGTCCGTATTGCAGGCTGCGGTTTACTCTGGATATCGTCGCGCTCGACGCGCCAGTGCGTTCGAGGATGTCGTTATATATCATCCCCTGGCTCAGATAAACCGCAACCTGATAACGCTGCTCCATGGCCTGAAGCTCCGTCACCGTGCACAGATCGTCAAAGAACCTCTTGCACTCGTCAACCGTCTTGAGAGTCAGGATCGCCTTATACATATCGTCGCTTCTGGGTTTTTTGTTTTGTTTGTTCATAGTGCACCTCACACATTCAGAACTACTTTCGTATTTTATAACCTTAATTCGTAAAAGTAAAGAGGGTTTCAACTTTTTTGATGAAAAATTCATAATTGCATATTGCTATTGTCACGGGGGCTGTTTTAAGATAGAATATGGATTGAAGCTGAAGACTTATGGAAGGGGGGTTAAGGGCTGTGCTTGAGACGATATTGAACAACATGAGTATAGTCTGGGTAGCGGTCATGGTGGTCTTTCTGGTCGTGGAGGCGGCTACCGCAGGACTTACCTGCATCTGGTTCGCGATAGGTGCGCTGGCCGCGCTCATTGCCGCGCTCTTCGGAGCTCCGCTGTGGCTGCAGGTGATCTGGTTCTTTGTTATCTCCTTTGTCACCCTGTATCTCACGAGGCCGCTCGTGAAGAAGTACGTCAACTCCAGAAGCCAGCCGACAAACGCGGACATGGTCATCGGGAATGACGCCCTCGTCACCGAAGCTATCGACAATGTCGAGGGCACTGGTGCGGTGGCGGTTGGAGGCAAAGTCTGGACTGCGAGGTCGGAAAGCGGAGAACCGGTCGAGCTCGGAAAGGTCGTCAAAGTCCTCAGGATCGAGGGCGTGAAACTTATAGTTACGTCTGAAGACAAGGCTTAACAATAATTAGAGGAGGAAACGCTTATGGAATACCTGCCGTACATCGTAATAGGTCTTGTAGCGCTCATAGTCATCGTAATACTCGTCCGGTGCATCAGGGTCGTGCAGCAGGCCAGAGCATACGTCATCGAGAGGCTCGGCGCATATAAGACCACCTGGAACGTCGGTCTGCACTTCAAGCTCCCCTTCATCGAGAGGGTGGCGAAGGTCGTGTCGCTCAAGGAGCAGGTCGCGGATTTCCCGCCGCAGCCCGTCATCACCGAGGACAACGTCACGATGCAGATTGACACGGTGGTCTACTTCCAGATAACCGACCCGAAACTCTACACCTACGGCATCGAACGTCCGATAGTCGCCATCGAGAACCTCTCGGCCACGACGCTGCGAAACATCATCGGCGACCTGGAGCTCGACCAGTGCCTTACGAGCCGCGATGTCATAAACACCAAGATGAGGGCCATTCTGGACGAGGCGACAGACCCCTGGGGCATCAAGGTCAACCGCGTGGAGCTGAAGAACATCCTGCCGCCGCGTGAGATACAGAACGCGATGGAGAAGCAGATGAAGGCCGAGCGCGAGCGCCGTGAGGCGATACTCAGGGCCGAAGGCGAAAAGAAGTCCGCCATCCTCACCGCTGAAGGCGAGAAGGAAGCGGCCATCCTCCGCGCCGACGCGAAGAAGCAGGCCCAGATACTCGAGGCACAGGGCGAGGCCGAGGCCATCCTGACCGTCCAGAGGGCTACCGCCGAGGGCATCAAGCTCATAAACGAGTCCGCGCCTACCGATCCTGTCATCAAGATAAAGGCGCTCGAGGCTTTCGCAGCCGCGGCAAACGGACGGGCGACAAAGATAATCATCCCGTCTGAGATACAGGGTCTGGCGGGCCTGGCCGAAGGCATCGTCGAGGCCGTCAAGGAGCCTGCAAAGCAGACGGAGTGAGAACTTTTAAATCAAAATAAACAACAGCGCCGGTGCGGTGATTCGTGCCGGCGCAGTGCTGGGGTGACATAGAATTATGCTGTATTCAGACAAGGTTCGCGTATTCCTTACCAGGCACGGCATGGAGCCGGAGCGCATCGAGCTGAGCGAGACGACCTCAGCCTTCCTGAGCGAGATGGAGCTGGGGCTCCGGGGGCGCGAGAGCTCTATCCGCATGATCCCCACCTACCTCACGGCGGACGGAGTTCTGCCCATGGGCGAGCCCGCCGCAGTCATCGACGCGGGCGGCACGAACTTCCGCACGGCGCTCGTCAGCTTCACCGAGTCGGGCGCTTCGATCGACGAGCTGAACGTCTGCTCCATGCCGGGCACGGACGGGGCGGTCGAGTGGGACGAGTTCATCTCCTTCGTCGCGGACAGGCTCGCGCCGCTGCTCGACAAGACGGACAAGGTCGGGTTTTGCTTCTCCTATCCTACCGAGGAGACGCCGGAGCGCGACGGACGTGTTCTCAGCCTGACAAAGCAGGTTCAGCTCAACGGTTTTGAGGGCAGGCTAATCTGCGCAGACCTGGCCGCCGAGCTCGGCAAGCGCGGGATAAGCGGCAAGACCTTCGTACTGCTGAACGACACTCCGGCGGTGCTCCTCTCGGGCGCTGCTTACGCCGCGGAACAGGCTTGCGACGGGCTCGTGGGCCTGATATCGGGCACGGGCACAAACACCTGCTGCGTGCTTCCCGACGAGGCAATAAAGAAGCCGCACGGTGACTTTTCCGGAAATATGCTCATCAATCTCGAATCCGGAGCCTTTCTCGGCCTGCCAAGGGGCGACTATGACGTGGAGCTCGACGAGGGCACCCGCGATCCCGGCGTATACAGGCATGAAAAGATGACCTCCGGCGCATATCTGGGCGAGATCTGCCGTCTGACGCTCGCCGGCGCGGCGAAAGAGGGCCTGTTCTCTGAGTCAGGCGCGGCAAAGATCGCTGCGCTCTCTGAGCTCTCTTCCGCCGAGGCCGACGCCATGGCCTGCGGCGGTGGGGAAATGTTCGAGGGCGAGGATGCGGAGACGGCGTCACAGCTCTGCAACGCGGTCTTTGTGCGCTCCGCGAGGTGCGTGTGCTCCAATCTGGCGGCGATTCTGGTGCTGACGGACAGGGGCGCAGACCCCGAGCATCCCGCCTGTATCTGCGCCGACGGTTCGGTAATACGGCGAAGCCGCGCCTTCCGCGAGGCTCTGGACGGGTTTATGGAGAATTTTATCGTCGGCAGCCTGGGCCGTCACGCGGTCATATGGTCGACGGAGAACGCAACCATGCTCGGCTCCGCCGCCGCCGCGCTGCTCAACTGATGCTTACTGATTGGAGGGACACAGATGTCGATAGAACTGGGGCTCAAGGGCGTCGCCTGCTGCATAGTGGACGAAAAGAACACGGCAAAGTCGCTGCGCAGCGGCGGGCTTGACGTGCTGGCAACTCCGATAATGGTCGCGCTGATGGAAGAGGCGGCGCTCAAGTCCGTGAGGCCGTATCTCGAGCCGGGCACTGACACGGTGGGTACGAAGCTGGACGTTTCTCACGTCTCCGCAACGCCTGTCGGACTGAAAGCCTGGGCCGAGAGCGAGCTCGTTGAGATAGACCGGCGCAGGCTGGTGTTCGAGGTCAAGGCTTACGACGAGGCAGGGCTTATCGGAGAGGGCCGTCATGAGCGCTTCATAGTGGACATGGAAAAGTTCTGCGCAAAGTGCCAAGCCAAGCTCAACAAGTGAATCCTACATGAAAAAGTCCCCGGCACGGCCGGGGACTTTGGCTTTTCGGAGAAGGTTTATGAGTTTGCTCTCCATTCGTTTTACTCTGTTTTTTGTACATCCTCTTTTCCGGGCTCAACATGAGAACCTAATAAAAAGTCTGTTTTCATATGAGCCGCCGGGGCCGAGGAGCCGGATATCCGGCTGCTTTTCCAGATCTTCTACCACGTCCTGCCTCGCGGGCAGGCTCATCCATGGCTCGATGCAGACAAAGGGGGCCTCAGTTTCCGGCGTGTGCCAGAAGGCTATGTAGTTCATATCCGGGTATGAGAGCTCCACAGAATGCGAGTCCCC
The DNA here is from genome assembly GCA_902496595.1 of uncultured Eubacteriales bacterium. Lineage (GTDB taxonomy): Bacteria > Bacillota > Clostridia > Oscillospirales > Oscillospiraceae > Scatomorpha. Next base: position 5,656 of record CABVBV010000104.1, read on the forward strand.
TTCCGTTTTGAGCGTCACGGTCTTTGCAGCGTTTTTGAGAATGATCGCGTCGTGGTCGAAGAGCTTGTGGTTCAGCCTTATAGCGTTGTTTTCGAGCTCATACGGCTCCGTCTCTCCCGAGATGAAATACTTTGGAGAGAGCAGCACACGCTCGGGTGCGCAGGGCTCGGAGAACTCCAGCCGATAGTCCTCGAAGGCTAGGCCCGGCGCGAGGGGCACGTTGAAGCCCGGATGCCCTCCCAGGCCGAAGGCCATATCGTCCTCTCCCCTGTTCTCCACCCTGTACGTTATGCTCAGCTCGTCCCCGTCGAGCTCGTAGATGAGGCTGAAGCGGAACTCGAAAGGATAGGCCGCCCGCGTCGTCTCGTCCGATTCGATCGAGAGCACGAGCCTCGTGTCCGTCGCTTCGGCTGCGTGGAACTCACCGTTTCTGGCAAAACCGTGTCGAGAGAGCTCGTATTCCTTTCCGCGCCAGACGTACTTGTCCCCCGTCAGTCTGCCGACATAGGGGAAGATATTCGTGGCCCTGTTTTTCCACCAGCGGCCGTCGCCCTGCCAGAGATACTCCGTACCGTCCGAGCCGCGTATGGATCGCAGCTCTGCTCCGTGAGCCGAGACTGTCACGCTGAGCCTTTCATTTCCGAGGCAATATTCCATCGTCATCCCTCCCGCTTCATCTTAACATTTTCCCATATTTTCTGCAACATCCGTCCGCGTTTTGCGACATATAAGGTGAGGAGGTGGCTGTAATGAGCGAGAACAGTGAGAAAATATACGAGGCGGTCACGAACATATCCGACGAGCTGGTGGAAAACGCCGCCGCGAGGCCCAAACGGCCTCGGCGGGCCTGGTACATGAGCGCCGTGGCGGCGCTGCTGGTCGTGGTCATCGCCGCGGCGCTGTTCCGGCCCGGCAGCGGGGCCTCCGCGCTGGCCATAGCCGAGGCGGCATATGACGAGTATGAGCGCCTGCCCGACGGCGTCGCAACGCCGGACGCCTGCTTTGAGGCGCTGACGGCGCAGTTTCTCTCCGGCGCGGGCGAGGAAAACGCCGTGCTCTCGCCGGTGAACATCTACATGGCCCTCGCCATGCTCGCCGAGCTCACGGACGGCGAGAGCCGCGCACAACTGCTCTCTCTCATCGGCGCGGAGAATATCGAGGCCGTCCGCGAACAGGCGTCCGCCGTCTGGTGCGCCTGCAGCCGGGACGAGGAGGAGATACAGAGCGTCCTCGCAAGCTCCGTCTGGCTCCGTGACGACCTCGGCTATGTGCAGGAGACCATGGACACGCTCGCAGAAGTCTATTACGCCTCATCCTACCGGGGTGAAATGGGCAGCGGCGAGATAAACCGCGCCATCCAGAGCTGGCTGAACGAGCAGACTCACGGGCTGCTCGAGGAGCAGGCCGCGACGATAGAGACGAACCCGCTCACCGTCCTGCTGCTGGCGACGACCATATATTACAGCGCCCAGTGGACGGACGAGTTTTACGAGGAGTTCAACTACACGGACGTCTTTCACGCCCCCTCGGGCGACGTGGACGCCGAGTATATGTACGCCGGGCGGTTCATGGAGTATTACAGCGGCGAGGGCTGGGGCGCGGTGCGGCTCAGTCTCCGGTACGGGAACGG
>CABVBV010000105.1 GCA_902496595.1 uncultured Eubacteriales bacterium
ATCCGAACCTCGGAGTTTGACCAGGAGACGCTGGAGAGCCGCCTGTGCCCGGGCCTCTTCGCCTGCGGCGAAGTGCTGGATATAGACGGGGACTGCGGCGGGTTCAACCTCCAATGGGCTTGGGCCAGCGGACGGCTGGCCGGAAGGCTGGGAGGCTGAAATGGCGGCAATGAGGAAGATCAGCGGCCTGTGCCTTCGCCCTGAAGAGGACGAGGCGAGGCTCTACGAGCTGGCGGCGCAGGAGCTCGGGGTTCCGAAGGGACACATTGAGGAACTGCGTATACTCAGGCGCGGGCTCGACGCGAGGCGGCGAGGCGCCGTTCGCCGGGTGTACACCCTGTCTGTAAGGCTGAAGGGAGAAGAGGCCGAGCCTGAGCCCGGGTACGAGATCCCCAGGCCGGGTTCCTGCGGCCCGAGGCCGGTGGTCGCGGGCTTCGGGCCCGCAGGCATCTTCGCCGCGCTGGTTCTGGCCAGGGCGGGGCTCCGGCCCCTGGTGCTGGAAAGGGGGCCGAGCATGGAGGAGCGGCAGAGGGCCGTCGAGGCCTTCCGCTCCGGAGGGGCTTTCGACCGGGAGGCCAACGTGCAGTTCGGAGAAGGGGGAGCGGGCGCCTTCTCCGACGGGAAGCTCGGCACCGGCACTCACGACCGGCGCATAGGCTGGGTGCTCCAGACCCTCGCGGAGCACGGGGCGAAGGCATCTATCGTCTACGACGCCAAGCCGCATTTGGGCACAGACGTGCTGTCAAAAGTGGTCGTGAGCATCAGAAAGGAGATCGAGAGCCTCGGCGGAGAGATCCTCTTCCGCACAAGGCTGGACGGGTTGGATGTCCGCGACGGGGCCCTGCGCGGAGTCCTCGCCGGCTCGGAAGGAGAGAGAATACATATTCCGGCGGAAAAGCTGATCCTCGCCACCGGCCACAGCGCCAGAGACACCTTCAAAATGCTGCTCGGGATGGGTCTGCCGCTTGAGCCGAAGGCATTTTCGATGGGAGCCAGGATCGAACATCTCCAGAGGGACATCGACCTTGCGCAATACGGAGCGCCGAGGGGCAGGCACCTGCCTGCGGCGGATTACGGGCTGAACGTACACCTGCCGGACGGCCGCGGGGTCTATACCTTCTGTATGTGCCCCGGAGGCGTGGTGATAAACGCCGCGAGCGAGCCGGGGGGAGTCGTGACGAACGGCATGAGCTGGTCGGGCCGGGCAGGTGAAAACGCCAACTCCGCCCTGCTGGTCTCCGTGACGCCTGCGGACTTTCCGCATCCCGGGCCGCTCGGCGGTGCGCTCTGGCAGAGGGAGATAGAGCGCCGGGCCTTCGAGTACGCGGGCGGGGCCTATCTCGCCCCGGCGCAGCTTGTGGGCGACTTTCTCGCGGGCCGGGCCTCGGCGGGGCCGGGCCGGGTGAAGCCTAGCATACTGCCCGGCGTCTTCTGGGGCGACCTGCGTGAGGTGCTGCCGGAGACCGTGACCTCGGCCATGGCCGAGGCCCTGCCGCTGCTGGGCAGGAAATTGCGCGGCTTCGACGGCGCGGACGCGGTGCTGACGGGGCCGGAGACGCGCTCCTCCTCTCCGGTGCGCATACCGAGGGACAAAAGCTGCCGCTCGAGCATCGGCGGGCTCTACCCCTGCGGCGAGGGCGCGGGCTGGGCCGGAGGCATCACCAGCGCAGCCGTGGACGGCATGAGATGCGCCGAAGCGGTGATCTCGGAGGCGATGTGCGGATGAAAACGCTCTGGCTCATAGGCGGGCCGATGGGCGTCGGCAAGAGCAGCGCGGCCCTCGCCCTGCGCGAGCGGCTGCCGCGCTGCGTCTATCTCGACGGCGACTGGTGCTGGGACGCCAGGCCCTTCGTCGTGAACGCCGAGACGAAGGCCATGGTCATGAAAAACATCCGTTTCCTGCTGCGCAGCTTCCTCGAGTGCTCCGAGTACGAGAACGTCGTCCTCGCCTGGGTCATGCACGAAGAGGGCATACTCGACGCGCTGACGGAGGGCCTGCCGGGCTGCCGCGTCATCGCGGTCTCGCTCGTCTGCTCGGAGCAGGAGCTTGAGCGGCGCATACGTAAGGACGAAGCCGCGGGCCTTCGCGCACCGGGAGCCTTTGAGAGGGCGAGGGCCTACCTGCCGCTCTACGCCTCCCTGCGCACGATAAAGCTGGACACGACGGGCCTCAGCACCGCCGAGACCGCTGAAAATATCGCCGGATTATCCGAAATTGATCGGGGGTATATAAAATGAAAATAGCCGTCATAACGGGCGCGTCCTCGGGCATGGGCCTCGAGTTCGCCAAGGCCATCGACGCGGAGGAGACGCTCGACGAGATCTGGCTCATCGCGAGAAGGAAGGAGAGGCTCGAGGAGCTCTCAAAGTCGCTCAGGGCAAAGGCGAGGATACTGCCCATGGATCTCGGCAAGAGCGGGAGCTTCGACGAGTACAGGGCCCTGCTCGAAAAAGAAAAGCCCCTCATCTCCACGCTCTGCAACGCGGCAGGCTTCGGCCGCTTCGCGCTCTTCACGGAGACGGAGCTCGAGGTGAACCTCGCCATGATAGACCTAAACGACAAGGCGCTCGTGGCGATGACACAGCTGAGCCTGCCGTATATGAAGCGCGGCTCAAGGGTCATAAACCTCGACTCGCTCTCGGCCTTCCAGCCCGTACCCTACCAGTGCATCTACGGCTCGACGAAGGCCTTTGTCCTGAGCTTCTCGCGTGCGCTCAACGTCGAGCTGGAGCCTCGCGGCATCCGGGTCATGGCCGTCTCGCCCGGCTGGGTCAAGACGGAGTTCTTCGACCACGCGGTCTCGGACAACGGGGCCGTCACCTACTACGACATACTCTGGGAGCCTGCCGACGTGGCCAAGTGCGCCATGCGCGACTACAAGAAGGGCAAGGACGTCTCCATCCTCGGCCACAGCGTCCGCCGCCAGGTGCTGCTCGTGAAGCTCCTGCCCCACCGACTCGTCATGAAGGTCTGGATGAAGCAGCAGGGCCACGCCCACCGCCCGCCCGAGGACTGAGCCGGGCGCAGCTGAAAACAGGAATAATACCGCCCCGGACAGTGCAGCAAACACTGCCCGGGGCTTTCATTATATCCGGCAGGCGCTCCCGCGCCATGTTCAGTCCAGCTTCGCCTCAAGCGCCAGATATGCCGCAAGGAGCGCCGCGATGACGGCCGCAGCGACAAGCGCGTGTATCTGGAACAGCGCGTATTTTATGAATATGTTCGCCCCCATGCACGCGAGCATCACGATAAACACCAGCGCAAACATCACGGCAAAGCCCCTCTTGCCCGGGAGCTTGTCAATACTGAAAGCATTCCTGGACACCGCGTGCACCAGCAGGAAGGCCGCCGCGAGGATGATGGCCGCGCACACCGCGTTCCCGGCCGTGACCGTCAGATACGGCATGGTCTCCGGCCGTATCAGCTGCTCCAGCAGCCCAAATACCAGCCAGATCGCAAACAGTACCACCGCCGAGAGCAGCACGTCCCGCAGCTGCGACAGGGCCCGCTCCATGCGGCTCAGCTGCGGCAGCTCCGCTACCACACTGTCGCAAAACGCCCTGTGATCCTCTCCCAGAACTTCCCGCGCCGTTTCGCCGCGCCTCTCTCCGTCGACGAGCATCTGCCAGATGTCCCGGCGGACTTTCTCCTGATAGTACTGGCTGATGTTCGCAGTGCGGAGATACACCGTGATGTCCGTCAGCACCTCCCGATCCTCATCCCTCGTGAGCTCGCTCTCCAGCGCGTTATTCTCCCTGAGCAGCAGTCTGGTTCTCTTGCTCATCCTGAGCGCCTCCCTCCATGTCGTCAAGTAAATGCTCCACCGCACACGCAAGCTCGCGATAGCTCGCCGCAAACTCCCGCAGCGCCTCCCGGCCCTTGTCCGTCAAACCGTAGTATTTCCGCCTCGGCCCCAGCTCAGACTCCCTGTAGGTCGCGGCGATCTGCCCGTTCTTCTCCAGCCTCAGCAGCAGCGGATATATCGTCCCTTCCGTTATGCGGCCGAAACCGTGTTCCCTCAACTGCTCCGATATCTCGTATCCATACGTCTCCTCCCGGCTGATGATCGCCAGCACGCAGCCCTCCAGCGTGCCCTTCAGCATCTGTGACGGTATCATCCGCTCACCTCACTACTTTGCATTACATATTAGCCGGGTATATTGTATTACAAGTTAGCTGCCGTGTCAAGAAGAAAGCTCCGTCGATGAGACGGGGCTTTCTTCGGCAAATCGGTTATTTGTCTGTGTTTTGCCGGTTTATCGGAAATTCGACTGTGATCTCGGTTCCGGAGTTGTCCGACCAGAGGCTGATACTGCCTTTGTGATACTGAGCTGCGTGTTTTACGATAGACAGGCCCAGCCCGGTGCCGCCGGTGGCCTTCGAGTGGCTCTTGTCCACCCTGTAAAACCGTTCAAACACCCTCGGCTGGTGTTCGGGGGGGATGCCGGGGCCGTCGTCCCTGACCCTGAGTTTTACGCTGCCTCCTTTGGCTTCGGTGCTTATCACGACATGGCCGCGCTCTTTCCCGTACTTCACCGCGTTGTCGGCCAGGTTCCAGATTATCTCCCAGAGCAGTCTGCGGACGCCGCAGAGCTTTGCGGGGCCTCCTTCTGTGCGCAGCTCGATCTCCCGCTTCTTAGCCTCCGGCTCCAGCTGCGCCGCGACCTCCTCCGCCAGCTCGTGCAGATCCGTCTCCTCGACGGGAAAGCTCTCTCCCTCGTCCATCCTGGAAAGGTCGATCACGTCCTCGATGAGCGCCAGCAGCCTGGATGCTTCTGAGCGTATCCTCGAATAGAAATCGTGTTCGTCCCCGGGTTTCACAAGGCCGGTCTCGAGCAGTTCCGCCGCGCCCATGATGGAGTGCAGCGGGGTCTTGAGCTCGTGCGAGACGTTTGCCGTGAACTCGCGGCGTATCCGCTCTGCCCGGTTGTGCTCCGTCACGTCGAAGACGAGCAGCACGGCGCCGCCTCCGGACACGGGGCTCGCGGTCAGCCGGTACTCAAGGCCCATGCGCTCTATCGTCGCCTCGGCCCTTATGCCCTCATGCGCACGTTCCGTGACGCCGCGGAGCTCCGGGGAACGGTCTACGGTCAGGATATCCCGGCCCACGCAATCCTCCGAGGCCCCGAAGATCTTGGAGGCCGCCGGATTTATGCTCAGGATGCCGCCGCCCTTGTCCAGCAGTATGAGCCCCTCCGACATACTTCCCGTGACGGCTTCAAACTCGCGCCGCCTGCGGCCGAGCTCGTCGAGCTGGGAGCGTATCTGCCTCTGCTGCCGCTCCACTCTCGTGAGCAGGGGCGAGAGCTCGTCGTAGGTCTCGTTCTCCAGCGGATGGTCGAGGTCTATCGAGTTGAGCGGCCCCACGATGCGCTTCGAGAGCCGCGAGGCCAGAAACGCCGAGAGAGCGAGCGCCAGTATGATTATGAGCAGCAGCGGCTGCAAAATGCCCAGCAGCAGGGTGGGCACCGTGTAGTGCGAGGCCGCGGCGCGGATGACCGTGCCGTCGGAGAGCCGCTGCGCGAGGTACACCGTCTTCTCGCTGAGCGTGGCTGAGACGCGGCTGCCCTCGCCGCTGCCGGTCTCCAGCGCCTGGGCTATCTCCTCGCGTGAGGCGTGGTTTTCCATTGACGCGGCGTCGGCGTTCGAGTCATATATGACCGTGCCGTCGGCGTCCACCCAGGTGAGGCGCAGCCCGTCGCGCCTGCCGAGGCTCTTGATGTAGCTGAGTCCGTCGGCCTCGACGCCGGCCGCGGCGAGCTCGAGCTCGGTGCCGAGCTGCTTCTCCTGCCGGGCCGAGAAATAGCTGTACAGCGCTCCCATGACCAGCGCCAGGCAGGCGAGGAAGACCGCGAGCGCCGTGAGTATGACGGAGCGGAAGATGCGTTTTGTCATGCCTCAGACCTCCGTCCTGTATCCCACGCCGCGCACGGTGCCGATGATGGAGCCGGCCTCGCCCAGCTTCTGCCGGAGCGTGCGCACGTGTACGTCAACCGTCCGGGTCTCGCCGTCGTAGTCCGTGCCCCAGATCTCGCTCAGCAGCCTGTCCCTTGTGAACACCACTCCGGGGCTGGACATGAGCGTCCAGAGCAGCTCATATTCCTTGAGCGTCAGGGAAACCTCGGCCCCGTTCGCCGTGACCCGGCGGCCGGAGGGCTCGATCGTGACGCCGCCCAGCGAGATGGCGGATCTGCCGCCGCCGGGATTAGTCCGGCGCAGCACTGCCCGGACTCGGCTGATCATCTCCAGCATACCGAAGGGCTTCACCAGGTAGTCGTCCGCGCCTGAGTCGAGGCCCGTTATCTTGTCGTACTCCTCACCCTTGGCAGTGGCCATGATGACCGGGACGTTCCTCGTCGCCGCATTCATGCGCAGCTTTTTGAGTATCTCCATGCCGTCCTCCCCGGGCAGCATGACGTCCAGTATTATGAGCTCCGCCGGAGCCCTTTTGAGAGCGGCGAAGAGGGCCTCGCCGCTCTCCATGCCCTCGGCCTCGAAGCCCGTCGAGCGCAGCGCGTAGACCTCTATCTCCCTTACGCTCGCGTCGTCCTCCACACAGTATATCATCACAAGACCTCCCGGCCCTTGTAGTAGCCCGTCGCGGCGAACTCCACCCACTCGGCTATGTTCGTGGCGTGGTCGCCTATGCGCTCGAGGTATTTGGCTATCATCATGAGGTCGAGCGCGTATTCGCCCTCGCCGGGGTGCTGCGAGAGCCTGGCGATCATGGCCGCCTTGATCTTTTTGAAGACCTCGTCGGCCTCGTCGTCCCTTCTCGCGACCGCCCTCGCTGCTGCGCTGTCGCGGCTCACATATGCGTCCACGCTGTCCGTCACCATGGCGACGACGGTCTGGGCGAGGCGCCTGAGCAGTCCCGCGTCCGCTTCGTTCAGCGGGCCCATGAAGCCCGCGGTCTCGGCTATGTCGAGGGCCTGGTCGCCGATGCGCTCCATGTCCGTTATCATCTTGAGCGCGGCGGAAATCTGCCGCAGGTCGCCCGCCACGGGCTGCTGCTGCAGGAGGAGCCGAAGGCAGACCCGCTCGATCTCGCGCTCCTTCTGGTCGATCTCCTCCTCGAGGGCGCTGACCCTCGTGAGCAGGCTCCGGTCGGCGTCCAGCACCGAGCGGGCGGTGACGGCTATTGCCTCCTCGCAGAGAGCCCCCATGTTTATGAGCTCGCGGTTCAGGGCTGCGAGCTGCCCGTCGAATCTCTGCCTCATATC
>CABVBV010000106.1 GCA_902496595.1 uncultured Eubacteriales bacterium
GACGAAGCTCGCGCTCACGAAGCTCGACGTGCTGGGCTACATGGACAGGGTGCCGCTCTGCGTGGGCTACGAGATAAACGGCGCCGAGACGCGGGATTTCCCCTTCCCCGCCGCTCTTGCGGAGGCGAAGCCGGTCATAGAGTACATGGACGGCTGGCTCTGCGACATCTCGAAGGCCCGGAAATGGACGGATCTGCCCCTTGCCGCCCGGCGCTATGTGCGCAGGATAGCCGAGGAGGCGGGCTGCCCCGTCGGCTGGGTATCTGTCGGCGCGGGCAGGGACGAATACATCAGGCTCTGAGCGGAAAGGAGACAGTATGTGCGGCATAACAGGCTTCACGGGCAAAAGAGAGGCGGCGCCGGTGCTGCTGGACGGCCTTCGGGCGCTGGAATATCGCGGCTACGACTCGGCGGGCATCGCCATCATGGGCGAGGACGGCCTGGAGCTGGCCAAGACGAGCGGGAGGATAGAGAGCCTCTGCGAGCTGACAGAAAACGGCCGGGCGCTGCACGGCTGCTCGGGCATAGGCCACACCCGCTGGGCGACCCACGGTGCGCCGACGGATACGAACGCCCACCCGCACGTCAGCAACGACGGTCGCTTCGCCGTTGTCCACAACGGCATCATCGAAAACTACCGCAGCCTGCGCGACGAACTCATCCGGCGCGGCTGCACCTTCGCAAGCGAGACGGACACGGAGGTCATCGTCCACCTGCTCGAGACCTGCTATACGGGCGATTTGAAGGAGGCGGTCATGCGCACGACGGCGCGGCTCGAGGGCAGCTACGCCCTGGGCATCGTCTGCTCCGAGGCGCCGGGCACGCTCTACGCCGTGCGCGAGTCCAGCCCGCTCATCCTGGGCCTCGGCGTGGGCGAGAACTACTTCGCCTCCGACGTCACGGCGCTGGTGGCGCACACGAAGAACGCGGTCTTCCTTGAGGACGGGCAGTTCGCCGAGCTGTGGCCCGAGGGCGTAACGGTCTTCGACTGCGCGGGCAGGCCCGTGGACGCGCCCGTCACGCGCATAGAGTGGGGCGTCGAGGCCGCGGAGAAGGGCGGCTACGAGCACTTCATGCTCAAGGAGATCATGGAGCAGCCACGCGCCGTCCGGGCCGCGCTCGAGCCGAGGCTGCGCGGCGGCGGCATCGAGTTCGAGGAGCTGGGCATCAGCGACGAGGCGCTCGGGCGGATACGCTCCGTCGTCATCACCGCCTGCGGCTCGGCCTATTACGCAGGCTGCGTGGGCAAGAAAGCGCTCGAGCGGCTCTGCCGGGTGCCCGTGAGGGCAGAGCTCGCAAGCGAGCTGAGGTACTCCGACCCGCTCATAGGGCCCGACACGCTGGTCATAGCGCTCTCGCAGTCGGGCGAGACAGCGGACACCCTCGCGGCGGCGAAGGAGTGCAGGGCCCGGGGCGCAAGGCTGCTCGCCATCGTGAACGTCGTGGGCAGCAGCCTCGCAAAGCTCGCGGACGACGTGGTGTACACCCGCGCCGGGCCGGAGATCGCCGTCGCCTCGACCAAGGGCTACACGACCCAGGTAGCCGTCATCTGCGCCCTCGCGGCCCACTTCGCGCAGAGGCTGGGCCGGATAAGCGACGAGGCGCTCGCGGAGCTGGCCTCCCGGCTCTACTACATCCCCGACGCCATACAGAGGGCCATAGACATGAACCGCGCCCTGCCCGCGCTGGCGAGGAAATACTGCCTCGGCGACGCGCTGTACTATATAGGACGCAACGTCGACTATGCCGTCTCGCTCGAGGCGGCGCTGAAGATGAAGGAGATATCGTACAACCACTCGGAGGCCTACGCCGCGGGCGAGCTCAAGCACGGCACGATAGCGCTCATTGACGAGGGCACGCCGGTCATCGCGCTCTGCTGCCGCGAGGAACTCATGGAAAAGATGGTGAACGCAATAGAGGAGGTCAAGGCCCGCGGCGCTAAGGTGCTGGCAGTGGCGCCGGCCGGGAACCGGCGCATCCTCTCGGCGGCGGACGACGTCATCTTCATCCCGCGCACCGACCCGCTCTTCGACGCCGTGGCGGAGATCGTCCCGCTGCAGCTGCTGGCCTATTACGCGGCGCGGGAGAAGGGCTGCGACATAGATAAGCCCAAGAACCTGGCAAAATCCGTGACTGTCGAGTGAAACTGGAGGATACAAGGTGGAAAAGATACTGGTCATAGACTTCGGCGGGCAGTACGCGCTGCTCATAGCCCGGCGCGTGAGGGAGCTGGGCGTGTACGCGGAGATATTGAGCTGGCGCAATGCCGCGCCCGAGCGCATAGCTGAGGCGCGCTGCTCGGGCATCATCTTAACGGGCGGGCCGCAGAGCGTGCCGGAGCCGTCCTCGCCTAGGTGCGCGCGCGAGGTGCTGCATCTCGGCGTGCCGGTGCTGGGCATCTGCTACGGCTGCCAGCTCATGGCGTACCTCGAGGGCGGCGAGGTAGGCTCCGCCGGGGCCTCGGGCGAGTACGGCGGCGTGAGGCTGCTGGCCTCCGACAGCTCGCTCTTTCGCGGCTGCGCCGGAGGGAGCGAGTGCTGGATGAGCCACACGGACATGGTGCTCGCGCCGCCCGAGGGCTTCAAGGTCACGGCGAGCACGGAAAAATGCCCCGTCGCGGCCATGGAAAACGGCGCGGCGAGGCTCTACGGCCTGCAGTTCCACCCGGAGGTGACGCATACGGAGCGCGGGCGGGATATCCTGCGGAATTTCCTCTACGACATCTGCGGCTGCGAGGGCAGCTGGCATATGGACGCCTGCGCCCAGCGGCTCATAGAGAGGTACGGCACTGAGCTCGCGGGCCGCGAGGCCGTCTGCGCCCTGAGCGGCGGCGTGGATTCAGCCGTTGCGGCGGCGCTGCTCGAGCGGGCCATGGGCGGGCGGCTGCACTGCGTGTTCGTCGACCACGGCCTGCTGCGCGAGGGCGAGGCCGAGCTGGTCGAGCGCACATTCCGCGCCCGGAGCGGCCTCGATTTCGTGCGCGTGGACGCGAAGGAGCGGTTTTTATGTAAACTGCGCGGCGTAACGGAGCCGGAGATGAAGCGGCGCATCATAGGCGAGGAGTTCGTGCGCGTGTTCGAGGCCGAGGCGGAACGGCTCGGGAAGCCGGAATATCTGGTTCAGGGCACTATCTACCCGGACGTGGTGGAGAGCGGCGAGGGCGAGGCGGCGACCATCAAGAGCCACCACAACGTGGGCGGCTTGCCGGACGACATGGCCTTCAAGGGCGTGGTGGAGCCGCTGCGCGGGCTGTTCAAGGACGAGGTCAGGGCGCTGGGGCGCGAGCTGGGCCTGCCGGAGGCGCTGGTGAGCCGCCAGCCCTTCCCCGGCCCGGGCCTTGCGGTGCGGGTCGTCGGAGAGGTGACGGAGGAGCGGCTGCGCGTCCTGCGCCGGGCCGACGCCATCTTCCGCGAGGAGGTGGAGAAGGCCGGCTTGGAGGGCTCCATGAGCCAGTATTTCGCGGTGCTGACGGACACGCGGAGCGTGGGCGTGCGCGGCGACGCGAGGAGCTATGGCGCTACGGTGGCGCTGCGAGCGGTGACGACGGACGATTTCATGACCGCAGACTGGACGCGCCTGCCGCTGGAGGCCCTCGCCCGGGCCTCGGAGCGCATCACTGGAGAGCTGCCGGAGGTCTCAAGGGTGGTATACGACATCAGCTCCAAGCCTCCGGCGACAGTGGAGTGGGAGTGAAGGACTTTAGTTCGAGGGGGTTGTGCGAAGGGTTTTGTTGTGATAGAATGTCGTGGCTATGAAAAACGATTTTGAAAGACGCTATATCGCTGCGCGAAAGCGGATAATAGAGGCCGACTTCGCAAAGCTCAATCCGATGCAGAGGGAGGCCGTGTTAGCCACGGAAGGCCCTCTGCTGGTTCTTGCCGGGGCTGGGAGCGGCAAGACCACGGTGCTCATAAACCGCATCGCCAACCTGCTCAAATATGGCCGGGCCTCGGATACGGACGAGGTGCCGGAGAGCGCTACGGAGGCGGAGCTTGCGGTGCTTGAAGCGGGGCCGTCGGAAGAGGCGAGCCGTCTGGCCGCCTTTGAGCCTGTCGAGCCCTGGAGGATCATCGCCATCACCTTCACCAACAAGGCGGCGGACGAGTTGAAATCCAGGCTCGAACGTATGCTCGGAGAAAAGGCGGGCGACATCTGGGCCAGGACTTTTCACTCGGCCTGCGTCAGGATCCTCAGGAGAGACGCCGACAGGCTCGGGTACCCGAAGGACTTCACGATTTACGACACTTCCGACAGGCTCTCCGTCATGAAGGCGATACTAAAAGAGCTGAATCTGGACGACAAGGTCTATCCTCCGAAGTACGTCCTGAGCCGCCTGGATTCCGCGAGGGACGAGCTGCTCTCTCCCGAGGCCTTCGCCGCGAAATACGGCAATTCCGCCGACCCAAGGCTCCGGAAAATCGCCGAGGCCTACAAAATCTACGCCGCGAGGCTCTTTGCCGCCGGAGCCATGGACTTCGACGACCTGCTCTACAACACCGTGAGGCTCTTCCAGGAGCATCCGGACGTGCTCGAGCACTACCAGAGGCAGTTCAAGTACGTCCTCATCGACGAGTACCAGGACACCAACAACCTCCAGTATATGCTCGCGTCCATGCTGGCCGACGGCTGGGGCAACATCTGCGTCGTAGGCGACGACGACCAGAGCATATACAAGTTCCGGGGCGCGACGATCGAGAACATCCTGAGCTTTGAAAAGCAGTACAAGCGCTGCCGCACGATAAGGCTGGAGCAGAACTACCGGAGCACGGGCCACATCCTCTCGGCCGCGAACGCCGTAATTGCCCACAACACCGAGAGGAAAGGCAAGACCCTCTGGACAAACGCCGGAGACGGGCACAAACTGCTGCTGTATACGGCGAGGAACGAGGACGACGAGGCCCAGTTCGTGGCCTCACGCATCCTCGCGCACCGGGGTTCCGGAGGGAATTTCCGCGACTGCGCCGTGTTGTACCGGATGAACGCGCAGTCAAACAGGCTGGAGTTCGCGTTCAAGAGGAACGGCATACCGTATAAGGTCGTCGGCGGCATGAGGTTCTTCGACCGGGCGGAGGTGAAGGATGTGCTGGCCTACCTCTGCGTACTGCTCTCTCCATCGGACGATCTGAGGCTGAAAAGAATAATCAACTCGCCCCCGAGGGGCATAGGCGCAAAGACGATAGAAGCTGCGGAGGAGATAGCGCTGCGCGAAGGCCGCAGCCTCTGCGAAGTCATCTCCCGCGCCAACGAGTACGAGGAACTTAAGCGCTCTGCCGCAAAGCTCATCGGCTTCACAGACATGATGGCCGAGCTGCGAGCCCTCTCAGAGACTCAGACGGTCGACCTGCTCTACGACGCGGTGCTGGACAAGTCCGGCTACGTCCGGGCCCTTCAGGAAAAGGGCGGGGACGAGTCGCTCGCCAGGCTCGAGAACGTGAGCGAGCTGAAGACCAACATACTGGGCTATATCAAGGAGACGGGCGACGCTTCGCTGGCCGGCTTCCTGGACGAAGTCGCGCTTTATACCGATATCGACAGCTACGACCGGGACACGGACTGCGCCGTAATGATGACCATGCACAGTGCGAAGGGCCTGGAGTTTCCCGAGGTCTACGTCGTCGGCATGGAAGAGGGCCTCTTTCCCGGCGCCCGCTGCATAGGCGAGCCGGAGGAGATGGAGGAAGAGCGCAGGCTCTGCTATGTCGCGCTCACCAGGGCCCGGGAACGGCTGTATCTCAGCTGCGCCCGTCAGAGGATGATCTTCGGCCGCACGAGCATGAATATGCCCTCGAGGTTTACCCAGGAGATCCCCGACGAGGATATGGACAGGCAGGGCATCAACGTCCGCACCGGCAAGGAGCCCGGAGAAACGGCTGAACCTGCCGCAGCCCCCTTCCGGCGCAGGCCCTACCGAGCGCCCGAGCCGAAACCGAACGCAGTCCACGCCCCGGAGGCGAAGAGCGAGGCTCCGAGGTTCGGTCTGGGCGACCGCATCATACACCGGGCCTTCGGGAAAGGCGAGATCACCAAGGTCACGCCCATGGGCGGAGACGCCCTGATAGAGATAACCTTTGACGAGGTCGGAGTTAAAAAGCTGATGCTCCGGGCCGCGTCGCAGCATATGAAAAAGGAAACGTGATAAAACTTTATGGCAAATACCCAAAACCGCAGGCTTGGCCGGATATCGCTCCTGGGCGCGACGCTCATCTGGGGCTCGTCGTTCATCATTCTGAAGTCCACCCTCGATTCCGTGCCTACGCTCTGGGTGCTGGCGCTCCGCTTCACCGGTGCGGCGCTGCTCATGGCTCTGATAGGAGTCAAAGAGCTCAGGAAGCTCGACAGGCAGTATCTTCTCAAGGGTCTCTGCCTGGGCACGACGCTTTTCGTGGCCTATACGCTCCAGACCTTCGGTCTTGAGTACACTACCCCGGGCAAAAATGCCTTTCTCACCGCCACATACTGCGTCATCGTGCCGTTCATGTGGTGGCTCTTCACGAAAAAACGGCCGGACAGATATAACATCTCGGCCGCGCTGATCTGTATCATGGGTATGGCTCTGGTCTCGCTCGAAGGCGGTCTGAGCCTGGGCCTGGGCGACGGGCTGACCATCTGCTGCGGCTTCTTCTATGCCCTGCATATCATACTGACGTCGAGAGCCGTCGAGGGCCGGAGCCCTGTGCTGCTGTCGATGCTGCAGTTCGCAGTTGCCGCGGCATGGTGCTGGATATCCGCGCCGCTCGTCTCGGCCTTTCCCGAAAACGTCCCTGGTTCGGCATGGTGGTCGATTGCCTACCTCTGCTTCATGTGTACGGGCATCTGCTTCCTGCTCCAGACCATCGGCCAGAAACACACTTCTCCGCAAACTGCGTCCATCATCCTGACCATGGAATCCGTGTTCGGCACCCTGCTCTCCGTCGTCTTCTATCATGAGCGCCTGAGCCTGAAAACCGCCGCAGGCTTCCTGCTCATCTTCGTCGCCATCCTCATTTCGGAGACGAAACTGAGCTTTCTAAAAAGAAGCAAAACCGAATAGCTGCGGCAAAAGATGTGAAACGAGCCTCGCAGAGTTTCGCTGCCGCAGCCGCGAAATAAAATTCGATCATTTTCGGCGGCGGCGTGTACGTCGCCGAAAATACTTCTCGCGGAGCACAGCTCTGTCACCTTTGTCTTAGAAGGCGGAACCTTCTCAGACAAGCTGAGCCCGGCGGGGC
>CABVBV010000107.1 GCA_902496595.1 uncultured Eubacteriales bacterium
CTCTACCCGCTTTTTGTAAAAAAGCGGGGCAAAAAACTTTTAGACAAATGGGCGGTCGATGTGGACTTTGGGGTGCGAGTTCTGCCAGAGGCTGTGTACCAGCGTTTCCAGCGCCGATTTCGCCTCGTCCTCCGTCAGCGCGCTGTCGTTCGGCAGCACCGCGTCAAAGATGACGTTCGTATGCGTCGGGCCGTCCACTATGCGGAAATCGTGGATGCTGAGCCTGGGCTCTATCGCCTTCGCCGCCTCCGCGAGCTCGTCGCGCATACGCGCCGTCTTGGTGCCGTCCGGGCTGACGGGATCCATGTGTATCACCGCCGCGCAGCCCAGCTTCGACTCCAGCTCGTACTCCGCCGTGTCGATGGCGTCGTGCAGCGCGTAGATGTCCCCGTCGCCCGGCACCTCCGCATGGAGCGAGACCATGAGCCTGCCCGGGCCGTAGTCGTGGACAATGAGGTCGTGGACGTTCATCACCTCGGGATGCGAGAGCACGATCTCCGTGATGTCCCGCACCAGCTGAGGGTCGGGAGGATTGCCCAGGAGCGGGCTGAGCGTCTCCTTCGCGGCCCTGAAACCGGAAAAGACGATGAAGGCCGCGACCGCCGCTCCGCCCCAGCCGTCCGCGTTAATGTCCGTGAACCGCGCCAGGAGCATGGAGACGAGCACCACGCCGGTCGCAATGCAGTCCGAGAGCGAATCCACCGCCGTCGCCGACATACCCGGAGAGTTTATCTTCCGGCCGATGCCGCGGTTGTAGGCGAACATATAGCCCTTCACGCAGATGGAGGCCACGAGCACCAGCATCGGCACCAGCCCCGCGTCCACAGGCTGGGGGCTTATTATCTTCTCTATGGACTCCCGGCCCAGCTGCACGCCCACCACGATGATGATGAGCGACACCGCCACTCCGGACAGATACTCTATCCGCCCATGCCCGAACGGATGGCCCGGGTCGGGCTTTTTCGCGGCCATGCGGAAACCCAGCAGGGTTATCACCGACGAACCCGCATCGGACAGGTTGTTGAAAGCGTCAGCCGTCATCGCAATGGAGCCCGACAGCCTTCCGGCCAGATACTTGCCCAGAAACAGCAGTATGTTCAGCCCGATGCCCGTCAGAGAGCACAGCATCCCATAGGCTCTCCTGACCCTCGAGTCCTGTACGTTCCCGCGGTCTTTTATGAACAGCCTAGCAAGCAGGGTTATCAAATTCTAACCTCCCAAACAGGACGAAACGGCCCCTTGCGAGGCCGCTTCAGCCGCCATATTATCAAGATCTCAAACTCAGAAAGCCCCGCGCTCGATATAGTCCGCGAGCCCGGCGAGCTCCGATACCTCGAGCGCCTCTATCTCTCCAGCGTCGCAGACCCTTGCGAAATCCGGGTCGATCGGCAGCTTCGCCACCTGCTCGATCCCGAAGCGCTTCGCCGTCTCGTCGACATGGCTCTCCCCGAAAACGCTGTGGCGTCCGCCGCAGTCGGGACAGACAAAGTAGCTCATGTTCTCAACGATGCCCAGCACCCTCTTGTTCATCATGCCCGCCATGTTGACCGCCTTCTCGACTATCATCCCGACGAGCTCCTGCGGGCTGGCGACAACCACCACGCCGTCTACCGGCAGCGACTGGAAAACGGTCAGCGGCACGTCTCCGGTTCCAGGAGGCATATCCACGAACATATAGTCCACATCGTCCCAGATGACGTCAGTCCAGAACTGCTCCACCGCTCCGGCGATCACGGGGCCGCGCCAGACCACCGGATCCGTCTCCTTCGGCAGCAGGACGTTCATGCTCATCATCTGGATCCCGCTGCGGCTCTCGACCGGGAGGATGAAGTTCTCCCCGCCTCTCGCGCCCTCGTGTACGCCGAACATCTGGGGGATGCTGGGCCCGGTGATGTCCGCGTCCAGCACGGCGGCCCTGTGGCCTCTTCTCTGCATCTCGCAGGCCAGGAGGCTGGTGACAAGGCTCTTGCCTACCCCGCCCTTGCCGCTCACGACGGCGATGACCCGGCCGACCGAGGCGCCCTCGTGCAGAGGCTTCAGGAAGCTCTGCTTCCTGCTCTCGCAGTTCTCGGAACAGGAGGAACAATCGTGATTGCAGTTTTCGCTCATCATTTATACCTCTTTTGTAAATAATAATAGACGTTCAAGCGCGTCGAAAACGCTTCCCGCGCAGCGCAGCTCAAAACCTGTGGCCGCGCCGTTTTCAATATGCTCATTATATCCCAACCTGCGCCAAAGTCAACAGCATCCGAGGGCGGCGGCGAGGGCCGGGCGGAGCTTTTTGTATATCGAGTCGAAGTCTCCCGGGGGCAGCGGGTTCTCCCCGAGCCCGCACTCCACAGTGTAGCCGGGCCTGTCGTAGTTGAGTATGAACCAGTCCTTGAACCCCGCGTGCCCCGAGGCGTAGGGCGTATCCTCCAGCGCATAGCCGGAGGCGGCGGCCATCTCCTCTCCGCAGGCTCTGGCTCCGGGCGGCTCTATATCTAAATATTTCCAGTATATCACTTCGCCCTGGGTGTGGAGGGCGACGATCACGGCCGGGTCTATCCGCTTTGTCAACCGGTAGAGGGCGCGGCTCTCGGGGGCGCAGAGCGGAGCGCGGCCCACGTAATCTCTGGGCGCGGGCCGGGTGTAGCCCTGGGCGAACTTTATCTTTCGGGCCTCCTGCCAGCCGGCGGGGAACTGGAGGTTCAGGTCGACCCCCCCGATGTTGGCCTTCCAACCGTCCGGGAACGGGATGTCGGGGTAATTGGCGGCAATGCGTTTTGCGTTTTCAAAGAGGGGGCCGCGTTCCAGCTCCCCGGTGACTAGCGCGGCCCCGTCCGGATTCACGAGCGGCGCGAACCAGACCTTGACCTCGTCCAGCAGGCCCGGCCACACGCCCAGAGCCAGCTCGTTTGCGAATCTCATGAGCAGCGGCGCGGTGATCCACTCGTTTGCGTGCTGTGCGGCGGCGAAGAGCAGCCTTCTGCGGCCCCGGCCGAGCGAGAACCAATGCAGCGCCCTGCCGGAGACGCTCCTGCCGTAGAGCCCCGCCGAGCCGTAGGCGCCTGTGGCCGCCGTCTTCAGCACATCGGACGCCAGCTGTCCGGGGCGCCATTGCGTCGAATTTTTCATGGCATGATTTTCCTTTCGCTCAAACTTCCCGTATTACAATGCTATCGCGGGCAAAAGGAAATGATTCATGAAAAAACCGCCTTTAAACTTCACGAGCCGGAGCATAATGATAAGGCCGGGCGAAGCGGAGCCGTTTGGAAAAAAATTCAGCTTCGACACGGAAGAAAAGAGCGGGGGGAGAAGAGAAAGAGATGGAAAAGACGATCAGGAAGTGCCCTCGGGCGGCGTTGGCGCTGTTTGTGGCGCTGGCAGCGCTCACGGCGCCGGCGCTGGCCGAGGGCGCGAGGGCGCTGGTGCCCGTGGGCAGGACGGTGGGCATAGAGGCGCAGACGGATGGACTGCTGGTCGTGTCGCTGGCCGAGGTGGAGACCGAGTCCGGGACGGCGAGTCCCGCGGCGGAGAGCGGCATCCTGCCCGGAGACATGATTGTGATGCTGGGCGGCTGCGAGGTGAGCAGCTCCGAGGACTTTGCGAAGGCCGCGTCGGAGCTGGACGGGAGCCCGGTGGCGGTGCAGCTTACGAGGTCGGGCAGGCTCATCCAGTATACCGTGACTCCGGCCTTGTCGAAGGAGGACGGCTGCTGGAGGCTGGGCCTGTGGCTGAGGGACGGCATAGCGGGCATCGGCACCGTCACGTTCTACGACCCCGAGACGGGGCTCTACGGAGCTCTGGGGCACAGCATCAACGACGCGGATACGGGTGTGCTGCTGCCTCTGGACGAGGGCTTCATAACCGAGGCGACCGTGTCGGACGTACAGCGCGGTGAGAAGGGCAAGGCTGGAGAGCTGCACGGGGCCTTTGACGCGGAGTCGAAGCTGGGCGAGGTGGAGCGGAACACCACGAGCGGCATATTCGGCACGGCGATCGGCGGTTTTGACGGCGTGCCCATACCCGCGGCGGAGGACGCGGAGATAGAGGACGGCCCCGCCACGATACTGGCGAACGTCGAGGGCAGCCAGGTGCGCGAATACTCTGTGGAGATCTCACGCGCCCAGTCCGGCGGGCGCCTGACGGTGACGGTGACAGACCCTGATCTGCTTGCCGTGACGGGCGGGATAGTGCAGGGGATGTCCGGGAGCCCGATCATCCAGAACGGCAAGCTCGTCGGAGCTGTGACGCACGTGCTTATCTCCGACCCCGCCAGGGGCTACGGCATCACGATAAGCTCCATGCTCCGAGCAGCGGAAGAGGCCCAGACCCTCGCCATAGCAGCCTGAAACGAAAGACTGACCGGAGCCGCATCTGCGGCTCCGGTCTGCTTTTTTGTTCAGTTCTTTTCAAGTTTCCTCTGCACCAGCTTCACGAGCTCGACTATGGGGACGACGCATACGGCGAGGCAGAGGGCGACGAGGTACTCGGAGAGCTCCACGCTCGTGAACTCGAAGGCCCGGGCGATGAAGGGCACCTCGCAGACCAGGGTGGTAGCGACCAGGCTGCCGAGCGCCGCCCAGTTGAGGGACTTGTTCATGCTGCCCATCGTGAAGAGGCTGCCGCGCTGCGAGCGCATATTGAAGCTGTGGAAGATCTCCGCCATGCTCATCGTGACGAAGGCCATGGTCGTGCCGTCCGCGCTGTCCGCTATCTCCCAGACCCCGGACTCCATGAAGTGGCCGATAAAATAGCTTGCGAGAGTCAGAAGGGAGATCACAAGGCCCTGGTAGGCTATGTCCACTCCCATGCCTCCGGCGAAGACGCCCGCCTTCGCGTCACGCGGCCTGCGGCGCATGATGTCGCGCTCGGCCTTCTCCATGCCCAGCGCCAGCGCCGGGAAACAGTCCGTCACGAGGTTTATCCACAGCAGATGCACCGGCTGCAATATCGTGAAGCCCAGGAGCGTCGCCGCGAATATGCTGATGACCTCGGACATATTCGAGCCCAGCAGGAACTGGATGGCCTTCCTTATGTTGTCGTAGATCCTCCGGCCCTCTTCCACCGCGCCCACGATGGTGGCGAAGTTGTCGTCCGCGAGCACCATGTCCGCCACGTTCTTCGTCACGTCCGTGCCCGTGATGCCCATGCCCACGCCTATGTCCGCCGTCTTGATGCTGGGCGCGTCGTTCACGCCGTCGCCGGTCATGGCGGTGACGCAGCCGGCCTTCTTCCAGGCCGTCACTATCCTGGTCTTGTGCTCGGGCTGCACCCTCGCGTACACGGAGATATCCCGGAACCTGCGCTCGAACTCCTCGTCGTCCATGGCGTCGAGCTGGCTGCCCGTGACGGCCTCGGAGGCGTCCTTGAGTATGCCCAGCTCCTTTGCTATGGCCACGGCGGTGTCAATGTGGTCGCCGGTTATCATGATGGGCCGGATGCCCGCGCCGCGGCACTCCTCGATGGCCGCCTTCACCTCGGGCCTCACCGGGTCTATCATGCCCGTGAGTCCGATGAAGCACAGCTCGTTCTCCAGCGCCTCGGGAGAGAAGTCGGTCGGCTCCTCCTTCCACCACCTCGCAGCCGCGGCGAGCACGCGCAGCGCCCTGTCCGCCATCTCCTTGTTCGCCGCGAGGATCTCCCGCCGCTTTTCCTCGGTCATGGGACATACTTCTCCGTGGTCGAGGTAGGAGACGCAGCGCCTGAGCACCTCGTCCGGGGCGCCCTTGGTGTACTGCACGACGCTGCCGCCGGAGACGTGGACGGTGCTCATCATCTTCCGTATGCTGTCGAAGGGCGCCTCGCCCATCCTGGGTGCGCAGGCCTTGAGGTCGTCTTTGTCGAGGCCGAGGCCGTGGGCCCAGTTCACGAGGGCGCACTCCGTGGGCTCGCCCACCGCCTGCCCGTTCTCGTCCTCCTCGGCGTCGGAGCAGAGGCTCATCGCCGTGGCCAGCAGCTGGGTGTCGCCGCCGTAGTGGTCGACTACGGTCATCTTGTTCTGGGTCAGGGTGCCGGTCTTGTCGGAGCAGATTATCTGGGCGCAGCCGAGGGTCTCCACCGCCGTCAGCCTGCGGATTATGGCGTTGCGCTTGGACATATTCGTGACGCCTATGGAGAGCACGACGGTGACGACCGCCGCTAGGCCCTCGGGTATGGCCGCGACGGCGAGGGAGACTGCCACGAGGAAGGAGTCCAGCACCACCTGTCCGGTGATGCCGCCGGCCCTGAGCACCTGCACGCCGAAGATGACGAGGCAGATGCCGAGGACGAGCCAGGTGAGTATCTTCGAGAGCTGGCTGAGCTTGATCTGCAGCGGGGTCTGGCCCTGTTCGGCCTTCGAGAGCGCGTCGGCTATGCGGCCCATCTCCGTGTCCATGCCGGTGGCCGTGACGACGGCGGTGCCGCGCCCGTAGACCACGGTGCTGCCCATGTACATCATGTTCTTCCTGTCGCCCAGGGGCACGTCGGGCATGGAGCCGGGGTCGAGGATGTCGATGAACTTCGTCACGGGCACGCTCTCTCCGGTGAGCGCCGCCTCCTCTATCTTGAGGCTCGCGCTCTCGAGCAGCCTGCCGTCCGCCGGCACCGCGTCTCCCGCCTCGAGCAGCACGACGTCGCCCACGACGAGCTCCGCCGAGGGCACCACCGTTATCTTGCCGCCCCTGAGCACCCGGCTCGTCGCCGCCGACATCGCCTGCAGCGCCTCTATCGCCTTTTCCGCCTTGTTCTCCTGGTACACGCCCAGAACGGCGTTCACGATGACGACGAACAGGATTATTATAACGTCCGCCGGGCTCTCGTTCTGGTAGACCGAGGTCACGGCGCTTATCGCCGCGGCCACCAGCAGGATGATTATCATGGGGTCTGCCATCTGCTTGAAAAACTGGCTTATGAGCGAGGGCTTCTTCGCAGCGGCGAGCTCGTTGCGCCCGTCGCGCTCCAGCCGCTTCGCGGCCTCCTCGGAACTGAGGCCCTTCTCGCTGCTTCCCACCTCTCGCAGTACGCTTTGGGCGTCCTCGCAGTAATACTTCAACTCTACCATCCTTTCTCGTACATAGAGTGACTTGTCAAACTAAGTGCAACAGGAGTTGAGCTCAGCATCCCACAACTCC
>CABVBV010000108.1 GCA_902496595.1 uncultured Eubacteriales bacterium
AGCTTGTTGATTTCAACATCGCCAAGATATCCGGCGCGATCACCAAGGCCTTTGAAGCCACGGGCACGGAGTATAACGAGAGCGTCATCGACTTTCTCTCGCTCAAGGTCACAGCCGACTTCCAGTCCAAGATAGAGGATGGGGCGATCTCGGTCGAGGACGTGCAGGACAGCGTCGAGGCCGTGCTCTCCAGGGGCGGCTACGAGCACGTGGCCAAGGCCTATATACTCTACCGCCGTCAGCGTGAGAAACTGCGCAATATGCGCTCCACTTACCTCGACTATAAAAATGTCGTCGACTCCTACCTCGACGCCTCCGACTGGCGAGTCAAGGAAAACAGCACCGTGAACTACTCCGTCGGCGGCCTCATACTCTCGAACTCCGGCGCCATCACCGCAAACTACTGGCTCTCCGAGATCTATGACGACGAGATCGCCAACGCCCACAAAAACGCCGACCTCCACCTGCACGACCTCTCCATGCTCACCGGCTACTGCGCCGGCTGGAGCCTCAAGCAGCTCATCCAGGAGGGCCTCGGCGGCATCCCCGGCAAGATCACCTCCTCCCCCGCCAGCCACCTGTCCACGCTCTGTAACCAGATGGTCAACTTCCTCGGCATCATGCAGAACGAGTGGGCCGGAGCCCAGGCCTTCTCCAGTTTCGACACCTACCTCGCCCCCTTCGTGAAGGTCGACAACCTCAGCTACAAAGAGGTCAAGCAGTGCATCCAGAGCTTCGTCTACGGTGTGAACACCCCGTCAAGATGGGGCACGCAGGCTCCCTTCTCCAACATCACCCTCGACTGGACTGTGCCCGCAGACCTCAGAGATCAGAAGGCCATCGTCGGAGGCAAGGAGCAGGACTTCACCTACGGAGACTGCAAGCGGGAAATGGATATGGTCAACAAGGCCTTCATCGACATCATGATCGAGGGCGACGCGAACGGCCGCGGCTTCCAGTACCCCATCCCCACCTACTCCATCACCAAGGACTTCGACTGGAGCCCCACCGAGAACAACAAGATGCTCTTCGAGATGACCGCCAAGTACGGCACGCCGTATTTCTCCAACTACATCAACTCCGACATGGAGCCCTCCGACGTGCGCAGTATGTGCTGCCGCCTGAGGCTCGACCTCAGGGAGCTGCGCAAGAAGTCCGGCGGCTACTTCGGCTCCGGCGAGAGCACCGGCTCCATCGGCGTCGTCACGCTGAATATGCCCAGGCTCGCCTATCTCTCCAAGGACGAGGCCGACTTCTTCCGCAGGCTCGACAAACTCATGGATCTCGCCGCGAGAAGCCTCAAGATAAAGCGCGACGTAGTGACCAAGCTGCTCGGCGAGGGCCTGTACCCCTACACTAAGCGCTATCTCGGCACCTTCGACAACCACTTCTCCACCATCGGCCTCGTCGGCATGAACGAGGCGGGCCTGAACGCCAAGTGGGTCCGCGCCGACATGACGCATGAGAGCTGCCAGGAGTTCACCAAGAAGACCCTCAAGCATATGCTGAGCCGCCTCTCCGACTACCAGGAGAAGTACGGCGACCTCTACAACCTCGAGGCCACCCCGGCCGAGAGCACCAGCTACCGCCTCGCGAAGCACGACGTGGAGCGCTACCCGGACATCATCACCGCCGCGGAGCCGGGCGGCACGCCGTATTACACGAACAGCTCCCACCTGCCCGTGGGCTACACCGAGGACATCTTCGCCGCCCTCGACGTGCAGGACGATCTCCAGACCCTCTACACCTCCGGCACCGTCTTCCACGCCTTCCTGGGCGAGAAGCTGCCCGACTGGCAGGCTGCGGCGAGCCTCGTGCGGAAGATCGCCGAGAACTACAAGCTGCCGTACTACACGCTCAGCCCGACATATTCGGTGTGCAAGAACGACGGCTATCTCAACGGCGAACAGTTCACCTGCCCGCACTGCGGCGAGAGCGCCGAGGTGTACAGCCGCATCACGGGCTATTACAGGCCGGTGCAGAACTGGAACGCCGGCAAAACTCAGGAGTATAAGGAGCGCAAGACCTACGACCTCAGCCATTCGCACCTCGATCCCGTGAAGCACCCGCACGCTGAAGCCTGCGGCTGTGACACGGAGCCGGATCTTGACCGGCACATCCAGCCCGCGCAGCACATCGACAAGCTCGGCACAGCGCTGCTGTTCACAACTCCTACCTGCCCGAACTGCCGCCTGGCGGTGACGATGCTCGACAAGCAGGGCTTCGCCTACGAGAAGCTCAACGCCGAGGAGAACGCCGAGCTTGCGAAGAAATACGGGGTGAAGCAGGCGCCTACGCTGGTCGTGACCGACGGCGAGCACTTTGAGAAGTACGCCGGAGCGGGCGCGATAAGGCAGTACGCGGCAAACGTGGCGCAATGACGGAGTTCACGAAAAGGGTCTACGAGGTAGTCAAAACGATACCCGAAGGCCGCGTGATGAGCTACGGGCACGTAGCGGCGCTGGCTGGAAATCCACGCGGTGCGCGGGGCGTCGGCTTCGCGCTGCACCGGAACCCGGAGCCGGGCGTTATACCGTGCCACCGGGTAGTCTTCCGCGACGGTTCTGTCTGCACAGGCTACGCCTTCGGAGGCCCCGAGGTGCAGAAAAAGCTGCTCGAAGCGGAGGGCGTGGCCTTCCTCCCGGACGGCCGCGTGGATATGACGGAATGCGGGATATAGCCGGAAAAACAGGGGGCGTTATGGCCCCCTGTTTTTTATGCACCCGGCAGCCCGCGCCTCGTAGGGCAGGGTTCCAACCCCGCCCGGACGTTTTGACGGTCGGCCCCTCAGCCGGCTGCGGCGGCTGCTCTGCGGCTCTATGGGCGCTTTTGCTGAGAAATTGGTGGAATAGACGCGGGTTGTGTGTTATTATTGTTTTATACTGTTTCCGGGAGCTGGTTTTATGCTTGGTTCTTACGATATCGTCATAGTCGGTGGGGGGCCGGCCGGGCTCACCGCCGCTATCTATGCCCGCCGCGCAGAGAAGTCTGTGCTCGTGCTCGAGAAAAACGGCTTTGGCGGCCAGATCGCGTGGTCGCCTATGGTGGACAATTTCCCCGGTGTGCCGTCCGTTTCCGGCGCCGAGCTCTCCGACCGCATCTTCTCTCAGGCCCTAGATCTCGGCGCTGAGGCCGAACTGCTCGAGGCCACCGGTCTCGAAAAAACACCGGAAGGTCTGGTTGTCATAACTCCTGAAGGCAACTACCTCGCAAAAGCCGTCATACTCGCCACAGGAGCCCAGCACCGCAAGCTCGGCGTCCCCGGAGAGGACGAATTTGCCGGCAACGGCGTCTGCTACTGCGCTGTATGCGACGGAGCGTTCTATAAAGACCGCCCTGTTGCCGTCGCAGGCGGAGGCGACGCCGCGCTCCAGGATGCGCTGCTGCTCTCCAACGGCTGTTCTGAAGTTTACATAATTCACAGGCGCAACGAGTTCAGGGCAGAGGCGGCGAATGTTCGTGCGCTGATGTCCAGGCCGAACGTCAAGTTATGTATGTCCAGCCGGATAG
Source organism: uncultured Eubacteriales bacterium (assembly GCA_902496595.1). Taxonomy (GTDB): domain Bacteria; phylum Bacillota; class Clostridia; order Oscillospirales; family Oscillospiraceae; genus Scatomorpha. The sequence goes on from CABVBV010000108.1 coordinate 3,511, forward strand.
TGGAGCTCCAGGGTTCGGGAGAGCTCTCAGGCCTTGTGATCGAGTCCGTCGACGGTGGACAGAGGCGCGAACTCAAGGTGGACGGGCTCTTTGTTGCTGTGGGGTATGAGCCCGGGAACGCGGCCTTTGCGGGGCTCACGAAGCAGGACGCGGCAGGATGGTTTGCCGCTGCAGAGGACTGTGGCGCAGGCACGCCGGGGGTATATGCTGCGGGAGACTGCCGCGCCAAAACGGTGAGGCAGCTCACCACCGCAGTCGGTGACGGCGCGGCCGCAGCGGTCGCCGCCTGCCGGTATATCGACAAGCTGTGACAAGGAGGAGGTATCAGTGAAAGCTGCGCTCATTCAGATGCGGAATGTTTCGGACAAAGCCGAGAACCTCATCCACGCCTCGAAGCTCATATGCGAGGCGTCGAAAAACGGGGCGGAACTCTGCGTTCTGCCGGAGATGTTCTGCTGCGAATATCGAAACAGGGCCTTTATCGAGAATCAGGAGCCCGCAGGCGGCCCGGCCTGGCGTATGCTCTCGGATGCGGCAAAGGAGAACGGGGTCTGGCTCATAGGTGGCACTATCCCCGAGTCGGAGGATGGGCGGATCTACAACACCAGCTTTGTTTTCGACCGCGAGGGCAGGCAGGCGGCGCGGTGCCGGAAGAGCCATCTCTTCGACATAGACGTGGACGGGGGCCAGAAATTCAAGGAGTCCGACACTTTCACCGCCGGAGACGAGATATGCGTCTTTGACACCGAGTTCGGGAGGTTCGGGCTCTGCGTGTGCTTCGATATGCGTTTTCCTGAGCTGGCGAGGATAATGTCCATGGACGGGGCCTGGGCGGTTTTCTGCCCGGCGAGCTTCAACATGACTACCGGCCCAGCGCACTGGGAGATAATGTTCCGGGGCAGGGCTGTCGAAAGCCAGGTATACACTCTGGGCTGCGCCCCGGCGAGGGATGAACAGGGCAGCTACGTCTCCTACGCCAACTCAATAGCCGTTTCACCCTGGGGAGATGTGCTCGCCAGGGCCGGTGCGGAAGAGACGACGCTCTACGTCGATATCGAAGAAGCCGAGGTACGCAGTATCCGGAGGCAGCTGCCGCTCATGTCGGCGAGGAGGACGGATATTTACGAGCTCAGGCGGATTTGACGGAATAATAACAGCTCAGGGAGAAAGTTTGTCTTGACGCGGGGGCCTGTGCGGCGTACCATGTTGTCATATCTCAGAAAATGTACAGGAGGCGAGGATCATGTTGAAAATCACTGATGCCGAGAAGAAGGCGCTCAAGGGCCGCGGCCTTATTCTCACGAACGACGGAGAGCATTTTATCGCCCGGATCGTCGCGCCGAACGGCGTGTTCACGAGCGAGCAGATGCAGATGGTCACGGATGTCGCAAAGAAATACGGCGACGGGAGAGTGGCGCTGACCGTCAGGCTGACCATAGAGATACAGGGAGTGCCCTATGAGAATCTCGAACCGCTGGTGAAAGAGGTCGAGGCGGCGGGGCTTGTCACCGGGGGCACCGGTTCCATCGTCAGACCAGTCGTAGCCTGCAAGGGCACTGTCTGCGTACACGGGCTCTCCGACACTCAGGCTTTTGCCAAGAGGATATACGATGAATACTTTGTCGGCTGGCATGAGGTCACGCTTCCGCACAAGTTCAAGATAGCCGTCGGCGGCTGCCCGAACAACTGCGTGAAGCCCGGCCTGAACGACTTCGGCGTCTACGGGCAGAGCGTACCCGAGCAGGATCTAAGCAAGTGCCGCAACTGCGTGAAGTGCGCGGTCATCGAGCGCTGTCCAGTCCACTGCGTCTCCAGGGGCGCCGCAGGCAAGATCGTCATAAACAAGGACGCCTGCACAAACTGCGGCAAGTGCGTCTCCGCCTGCCCTCTGCACAGCATCTCCGAGAAGGAGCGCGGCTACGCCGTCGTCATCGGCGGCATCTGGGGCAAGACTCAGAGGCTGGGCACAAATATCGGCGGAGTTTACTCCGAGGATGAGGTCATGAAGCTCATAGAGAAGGCCATCCTGCTCTACCGGGAGCTTGGCAAGACCGGCGAACGTTTCGGCCGCACCGTCGAAAGAGTCGGGCCCGAGGAGTTCATAAGGCAGCTCAAGAGCGACGATGTGCTATCCAGGAAGGACGCGATACTGGCCATGGCCGCCAAGGCAAAGGGCGGCGCCAGCTGCTGATATGGACGAGTTCAAAAACGAGCTGATCGAGGGACGGAACGCGGTACAGGAGGCTCTCCGGGCGGGCCGGGCCATCGACAAGGTCTACATAGCCCGCGGCGAGACGGACAGGGCCCTGGGCCACATCGCCGGCATGGCGAGGGACAGGGGAATCACCGTGTCCGACTGCGACCGCAGGAAGCTCGACACGATGAGCGTCACAAAGGCCCACCAGGGCGTAATTGCGGTCTGCGCGGTGAGGGAATACTCCAGCCTTGAGGACATCCTGAAGGTCGCCGACGAGAGGGGCGAGGAGCCTTTCGTCATCGTCTGCGACGAGATATCCGACCCTCACAACCTGGGCGCGATAATCAGGAGCGCGGAGTGCGTGGGCGCGCACGGCGTCGTTATCCCGAAGCACCGCAGCGCAGGCCTGACGGCGATAGTCGGAAAGACCAGCGCGGGCGCAGCAGAGCACATGGCTGTCGCAAGGGTGGCGAACATCCCCTCTGCTCTCGACGAACTGAAGAAGAAGGGGCTGTGGGTCTACGGCGCAGCAGCCGAAGGCAGCTCACAGATGTGGAAGACGGATTTTTCCGGGCCTATCGCATTGGTCATTGGCAGCGAGGGCGAGGGTCTCGGCAGGCTCGTGCGCGAGCGCTGCGACTTCCTTGTAAGCATACCTCTCATGGGCCGGGTCGGCTCGCTGAACGCCTCCACCGCCGCAGCAGTCCTGATGTACGAAATACTGAGGCAAAAACAAAAATAACCGGTCGCGCCGGTATATACAAAAAGGATGTGCCGCAAAACGTGTGAATTGCGGCACATCCTTGATTTTTTATCCGGTTTCAGCCCTTGAAGCAGCCCTCGAAGGCGTTTCCGGCCGCTGTCAGGAGCTCGTCCGAGAGGATGGCATACATGACATAGCTGCCGTCCGTCCATATCTTCGCACTCTGCAGCTTCGGGAACTCCTCCGGCAGATACTCCGGCATCCAGCTGTCCAGCCGGAACTGCAGATAGGCCTCGACAGCGGCCTTGAGCTCCGCCGTCTGCGCCTCGTCCGCACCCTTGAAAATGCCGAACTCGTCGATCGACGTGCCGACGTTGGTTGACATAACATAGCAACCGGCGTACTGGTCTTCGGTCAGTTTGAAGACGTTCTCGAGATAGCTGCCGGTCAGTTCCACCATGCCGTCGGTCGGCACCACGGCCTCGACGGCGGCGACGACCTCGCTCATTTCGGGTTCGGCTGCGGCCTCGCTGCCGCAGGCGCTCAGGATTATGCAGAGCGCAAGCGCCAGAGCCGTCAGCAATGCGGCTTTTTTCATTCTTCTCACCTCGTCACTGGTATGCGTGCGTGCGCAGGTACTGCAGCACGGCGTTGAAG
>CABVBV010000109.1 GCA_902496595.1 uncultured Eubacteriales bacterium
GTGCGGAATTATGCGGCGTTGTTCAAACCCGCAACGTCCGGGCGGGGGTGGAACCCCGCCCATGCAAGGGTTTGGTTTGCATGGTGCGTTGACGCGGGCGCGGTGGTAATCCGAGGCAGGGATCGTCGAGGACGCCGACCCCTACGGCTGGTCTGTAAACGTACCGCCAGCGTTGGCGTAGGGGCGGGTGCGCCTCCTTCCGGCTCAGCGCATTTCCAAGGCGTAATATATGGTGCTCGAGGGCACGGTCATGAAGCTGTTCGGCAGCGACTGGGCGCAGACGTTCCCCTGCGTGTCCGCGCAGACGAGATAGACTTCGCTGTGCTTCACTCTCCAGCGCCCGTAGTCTTCGACCTCCTCATCCGGAAAGAGCGGGTAGAACGACAGCAGCAGCGCGAGGCGCTCGCCGTCATAGGCGTAATCCCTCGAGTTGAGTATGAGGTTCGAGCCTATGAGCTCGTAGCCGGGCGTACCGTAGAGCTCGAAGGCCGGCCCTTCGGTGAGCTTCCCGTCCACATAGTCGAAGGCGTAGATGGCGTGCAGCGTGTCCACCAACGCCCAGTCCTCGCCCGTCCAGAGGCTGGCGGAGTAGCTGTCGTCCGGCGTGGCGACGCTGAAGCTGCCGCCCAGCTCGCCCTCGGGCGTGACCTGCGTGAGCGTGAAGACGTCGTCGCACCTTTCGTACAGCAGCGCTCCGCCGTCGGGCGCGGGAGTCATGTACGTTTTCTCGCCGCGGACGGCGAGCTGCCGGAGCGAGGCCGTGTCCGGCACGTACAGCCCGTCCTCATCCGACCACATGAGGTCCATGAGCCAGAACTCCGTCGTTTCCGAACTTTCGTCCCTGAGCACGAAGGCGTAGAAGCTCTCGTAGCACTCGCAGGATATATCGAGGCTGAAAACGCCGTGTACGCCGTAGCCCCGGACTACGCCGTCCTCGTCCTTTGTTATCGAGACTTTCTGTGTCTCGTCCTCGGGCACGGGCCGGGAGAGCACAGTTTCCAGCAGCGCGTTTATCTCCTCGGCCCTGTCCGCGGGATAGTCCTGGGTGGCGGCGCAGTAGTAGGGCCAGGTGTCGTAGAAGTCCGCGAGGTACACCGTCTCCTCATACTCGCAGCCCGCCGGGGTCTTGTCAGCGACGTACTGCATATGCGGCGGCAGCACGATCTCCGAGGCGCTCGCAGCGGTATCGGGGTAGAGCCTGTCCAGGATTATAGGCTCGAGCCGGTCGGTATAGCTGGGGCTGTAACCGCTCCCGGCCCGTATCGGCTCGTTCAGGGAGAAGGTACAGTCCGTCTCGCCGGAGGCGGCGTCGAAGCCCAGCTCGAAGTAGAGCAGGTTCGAGAACTCGGCGACATCGTCAGTATTCGCCCGGACGGAGACGCCCTCGCAGAGCTCCGGGTCGCCCGTGAGCGCCTCCGGCTCGAACTGCGCTTTGTCCTGCGCCGAATTTACAAGCGCCGATGCGCAGGCGCAGCCCGCGAGCGAGAGCGTGAACAGCAAAATGAGCAGTATCACAGCGCGTTTCATGGCGCGCCTCCTTTCTCTCAGCCGAGCGAGAGCTCAAAGTTGAAGCTGGAATAGCTGTTTCGCAAGAGCGGAAAGTCGAGCGTCCGCTCGAGGACATTGCCCTGCGCGTCCGCCGCGATGAGCAGCGCGGCCTCGCTGTAGCCGGGCTCGCCGGAGTACCAGCCTATGCTCCGGCCGACGGCGAGGGCGCAGAGCCTGTCGCCGTCGTAGGCGTAGATGTAGTCGTAGTCCGAGCCGAAGCTGACGGAGGGCAGCACGTAGTCGTGCCCATGGACGATGCGCCCGTCCTCGTAGCCGAAGGCCGTGACGAGGCCCTCCTGCACGAGCAGCGTCCAGTCCTCTCCCGCGACGAGTTTGGCGGAGTGGTATTCCACGTCCGCATAGTCTGCGTGGAGCGTACCCATGAGCTCGCCCTCGGGCGAGAGCTGGATGAGCGTGTAGCCGTCTTCCGCCGCCTCGAGCAGCAGGCCGCCGCCCGCGGGCGTGTCGATGCTGGCGGACAGTTCGCGCAGCTCGGTGAGGTAGCGCAGGCTCGACGTGTCGGGCACGTAGGCCCCGTATTCCTCCGACCAGCGTGCGTCGAGGACGTAGACGCGGGTGCGCTGCGCCTCGTAGTCGGCGCTCATGTCGGCGAAGCTGAGGACGTAGAAGCCGCCGAGCACCCGGCAGTCGGCCCAGATGGAGCTGCCGCCCGTGACGCTGCAGTTGAACTGCTTTATCTCGCCCTTGGCGTTCAGGGTGACGGAGGCCGTGACCAGCGTGTCCCCGGGCACGGGCTGAGCCAGCTCGCCGGAGAGCAGCGCGTCCATGTCCGCGCTGACATTGGACAGGTCGTCGTCCACAATGAACGGCCAGTTATCGCAGCAGTCGGAGAGCGGGAAGGTCTCGGTGTGCGTCCCGCCGGGCTCTGAGCGGCCCAGGATGTACCGGCAGGGCATGGGCAGCTCGCCGGGCTCATAGGTGCCGGAGCCGCCGGCGTTCAGCCAGTCGGTTATGAAGGGCGTCCAGTAGTTCGAGCCTGTGTCGGTGTACTCGCTGCCGTACCGCAGCTCGAAACAGCAGGAGCTCTTGTCCGAGGCGGCGTCGTAGCTGAGGCTGTGTACGAGCCGGCAGCCGGCCCGGCCCCGGAACTCGGCCCGCGCACCGAGCCTGAGCCCCTCGAGCGAGACCCCGCCGCCAGCGTCCGAGGCCGAGGCGATGTACGCCGCGTCCCGCTGCGAGCCGATGGCCAGCGCCGCCGCCCCGAGGCCGAGGCCGGAGACGAGGGCGAGTATAATAAGTATCAAAACAGCGCGTTTCATAGTGTTCTCCTTTGGGACAGGCAAATTTGCGCGTGCAGCGGGCGCTTGCCATTTGCGCAAGGGAGGCTTTGGGCGTGCTCAGTCCGCCTCCAGCCCGAAGCTGTATTCGTCGAAGACGCTTGTGCCGCTGATGCGCTGCACGCTCAGGACGCCGCCGCCGTCGGCGATGATCAGGACGGCGTCGTCCGTGCCAGGGATGAGCACGGCGGCCCTTTCGCCGGAGACGGCGTATCCCGCCGCGTCGCTGAAGGCATAGCTCCCGGAGTCGCCCGGCTCGCAGGCAAATAGCGGCTCGTACTTGCCGCCGCGCTCCGCGTAGACCTCGATCCTGCCGCCCTCGTCGCAGAGCGCCCAGCCCTCGCCGGCGGCGACGTTGAAGTCCCCCGGCTCAAAGTCGCGGGAGTAGTATGTGTCCTGCAAGACCTCTCCCTCGTGCGACACCGAGGCAAGGCGCATATGGCCCTCGCCGCGCTCGAAGGCGACGAGGCCGCCGTCGGGCGTCTGCGCGAGCTTTGTACCGCCCTCAAAACTCAGGAGCTGCCGGAGGGTCGTTATCTCGACCTGCGTCCGGCCCTTCGCCAACTGGAGGCGCAGGTGATAGAGCGCACCGCCGTCCTGCCTGAGCGCGAGCGTGAAGCAGGCGTCGTCCAGCGTGACGGTCTTGATGCTGTAATCGCCGCCCGAGAGGTACTCGCGTCCATACCCGGCGACGAGGCCGCCCTCGTCCCGCGTGAGGGTGTACTCGACCATCGTGTCCTCCGGCACGGGCAGGCTCATGACCGAGGCGCTGCGCTCCTTGGCAAAATCGCTCAGGCCCGTGCCATTAACGTCGATGGGCCAGGTCTCCGACCAGTCCGCGAGCCGGGCCGTCATGCTCACCGTCTCGCCGGGCGCGGCCTGCGCTGCGAGCGTGTGCCAGGGCTCGGGCAGCTCCGCCTCGTCAAAGCCCGCGTCCGGGCGCTCGCAGCAGTCCACGCCGCTCGAGACGTGGTAATAGCTGATAGTGCCGTAGCTGTACGCGGTCATGTCCTCGAGCGAGAACGCGCACCGGGACTCGCCGCTCGCGGCGTCAAGGCCGAGCTCGAAGCGGAGCCACTGGCTAAACTGCGCCGGATGCAGCTGCTCTGCCCCGACGGTGAAGCCCCCGGCAGCAGCCGCCTCGCCCGATACCTGCTCCGAGACAAGCGCGGGCCGCCCCTTCAGCGCGTTCACGCCCAGCCCCGCCGATGCGAGGCAGAGGACGGAGACTAGGCACAGTATGCAGAATGTGATAAAACCGTGTCTCATGGTCAGGCCTCCTTCGTGTCTGGTCTTACGATGCCCGCCAAAGCCTCCCTTGCGCTCAGCTCATTTGTAAAAAAGCGGGGCGAAATCTTCAAACTTGGCTCAGATGAATTCGGCGTAGGCCCAGGACCAGAGGCAGTTTTCCACGCCGGGCAGGGTGAGCTCGCAGGCGTAGAGCGGGCCGTCCTGTGCGCAGACCACGAGGAAATGCCGCTTCGGCTCTCTTACCGTCGCCGCGTCGCGCGTGGTCAGCACGGCCAGCCGCTCGCCGTCGAAGGCGTAATGCCTCGTGTACGAGCACATGCCCATGTCCTCGCCCTCGGGCGTCAGCGACCAGCCCGTGAGCCCGCCCAGTTCGAACACCGGGCCCGGCTCGTAGGCCTCGCCGTCCCAGGTAAAGCTCAGCACCCGGCCGGTCTCTTCCTCTATCGAGAGCGCCCAGCCCTCGCCGTAGTATTTATAGCCGCCCTCGGCCTGGCCGCTCGCGAGCGCGGGCTGCGTCTCGTCCGGCTCCGGCGGCACGAAAACATCCATAATGCCCGTGCGCAAGCTGCGCTCAGTATCTCCGCCGACGTCGCGGGCGAGGTCGAGGTACAGGCTGCCGCCTGTGACGGCTACAATGCCGTACAGCGCCCTCGAAGACAGCCGCAGCCCCGAGGCCGCCTCGGGCGTGCCCGCGAGCGTCTCAAGCTCAAGCTCCGCCGTCTCCCAGGCCGGGGCAATGGCCGCGTTCGCGCCGACGAGCAGGCAGGCGCTCAGCGCCGCCGCCAGCAGCAGTATCGCCGCGCGTCTCATGGCTATTCCCCGCCCGTCAGCTCGTCTATCGCGCGGCTGATGCGCTCGGCGCGGTAGCCGTAGCTGCGCTTCACGTAGTCCATGAGGCTCTCGCCCGTCTCCTCAAGCTCCGACATGGCCACGTCGCCCACGAGCCGGCCTCGGTGTATGAGCAGCGCCCGGCCTATGAAGCCCTCGACTTCCTCCAGAAGATGCGTCGAGAGCAGCACCGTCTCGTTCGGCTCGAGGATGCCCAGCAGCACCTTGTAGAAGTCCTCGCGGTTGAAGACGTCGTTGCCGGAGAAGGGCTCGTCCATGAGGATGTAGTCCGCGCCCTGCGAGAGCGCCAGCACGACCTCGAACTGGTTCTTCTGGCCCGTCGAGAGCTTCGAGGGCTGGCCCTTCATGGGCAGCTCGAAGAAGTCCATGAGCACGCGGAAGCGCTTTTCGTTGAACCTCGGGAAATGCGCCGCGTAGAACTCCGCGTGGCCCTCGGGCGAGAGCGAGGGGAAGAAGGAGTGCTCGCTCGTGGCGAAGGACAGGCGCTCTATGTTCTTCGGTGAGACCGGCTCGCCGTCGAGCAGCACCTCGCCCTTGTAATTGAGCAGGCCCAGTATGCACTTCATGAGCGTGGACTTGCCCGCGCCGTTCTCGCCGAAGAGGCCGACGAGCTCGCCCTCGCCGAGCTTGAAGCTCACGTCGCGCACGGCCTCCTTCGAGCCGTAGGACTTGCTCACGTTTTTCAGCTCTATCATCACAGTAAACCTCCTGACAGCAGTCTCAGTATCCCGGCCCCGGCCCCGGCAGGCAGCCAGCCGTCGGGCGTGAAGATGAGGTATGCGCCCCCGCAGATGATCGTCAGCAGCCACATGGCCAGGATGATGGCGACAAGCCCGCAGGCAGGCAGCAGCGCGCAGCGCTTGGGGTACTCCGAGCGGTCCCGGAGCCGCCTCATGGTGTAATAGCTCTTAGAGCCCGTGCGGAAATAGACGATGTTCCGTATCAGCATCTGTATTAGCAGCCCCAAAACGGCCAGGAAGGGCAGGTATGAGGCCCGGGCCACGTCGGCATACTGCCTCATGTTGTATTCATAGCCATCCTCCAGCGCTATCTGCACCGTGCCCAGCTCCGACATGTAGGCGAAGAAAAACCAGATGAGCATGCAGATCCCGGCCCAGGCGAGCCAGGTCAGCACCCTCATGAGCTCCTGCTCCCCGTCGAAGCCCGGGGGCGCGAGCAGCTCATACCTGCGCACCGTCGGCACCTCCGTCCCGTGCTCCGTCGCCCTCGCGCTCGTCCTGCGTCCTGTCCACGAGGCCTATGCAGCTGCCCGCGCAGAGGATGAACGCTATGACCGCGCAGACCACGACCGCCGTCCTGTCGTCGGCGATGAGGCCGGAGCCGATGACGAAGATCGCGGTCAGGACGGCCAAACCCGAGACCTTGCCGCGCCTCGCCCAGAAGGCCCCGTGGGCCGCGGCGGCGCCCAAGGCGAGGATGTAGCCCGTCACGAGCAGGAGCGTCGCCCAGTCCTCGAGCGGCAGCAGGTAGTGCAGGCCCCTGTTGCCGTAGGCGGCGAAGAAGAGGCTCATCTCGTTCACCGGCACCGAGGGGTTTTTCATGTAGATCGCCGCAAATCCGAGCCTCGCCGCGAGGATGAAGCCCTGATAGATGACGAAGCAGAGCGCGTTCGCCAGCGCCTGCCAGAGCCCGGCCTCCCTCTCCGTCACCCTGAGCATACGGTAGCTGTACTCCGGGTTCACGCCGCCCTTCGGAACGCCACTGCGCCAGAGCAGGGCGTAGAGCACGGCCGCGCCGAGATAGTAAGCCCGGTCGGGCCAGACGTCGAAGATGGCCTGGAAGCTCGTCGCGCTCCCGGCCTGCCAGAACAGCAGCGCGAGCTGCACCGCCGCGGCCGCCAGAGAGACTATGAGCGCCTTGTACACGACGTTCCCCGCCGCGAGCATGAAAGCCGAAAGATGTCTGTTTTTCATTGCAATTCCTCCTCATAAGCCCGCCTGACCAGCTCCAGCGCCTCCTCAAGCGGCACACCCATTCTTTTAAA
>CABVBV010000110.1 GCA_902496595.1 uncultured Eubacteriales bacterium
GGAGCCGCAAAATGAAGCCCAGGGGCACGAAGATGAGGACGGCCATGAGCGCGAAGGTACCCACGCTCTCCCTGATGCACCAGAGCAGTTTTTTAAACGGAGGCTCGGGCACCAGATAGATATAGGGCTTAGTCATCTCCCTAGGCAGTCTGCGCATAGAGGAGGAGAACATCTGCATATACACCGCAAAGATCAGGGCGGGCACGAAGCCTCCGTCCCGCATGAAGAAGCCGAAGGCTATGGTGGCGATGGTGAAGACGAGCTCTGCGCCGCCGAGGATGAAGCTGCGCGAGCGCCGGTTCTCGACCCGGTGCTTATACCAGAAGGCCGCCGCGCCCTCGCCTCCGCCGAGGCCGGTCTGGCCGAGTTTCAGTTTCTTCGGCCCCGTCTCCGTCACCCGGCCCTCCTTGGCCGCGGCCTGGGTGTTGAAGGCGGTCTCGGTGGACTGGAGCACGTCCTCGTAGTAGTCCTGGTCGGCCTTCGCCATGGCGAGCCAGAGCGCCGCGCAGAAGACCATCCAGAGCGCGAAGCCGGCAAGGCCCGAGAGCTCGCCCTCTATCACCCCGGCCACGGCCCAGCACAGCCAGCCCGCCACCGGAAAGTACATTGACCAGCTGCTGCTCGCCGCCGCGCAGAGCTTCGGCAAAAACTCGCCTTCGCCGAGGCAGCTGTAAAATATATACCCGGCCCAGACGGTGCAGACGGCGATGAAAACCACCCTTGCCGTGCGTCGTTTTTTGTCGCTGCCCGAGGTCAGGCAGTAGATGGTCATGGCCGCGAGCTGGCCCGTGAAGAGCACGAGCGAGTAGCCGAGCAGGATGGAGACCATCCCCGGCACGTTCACGCCGTAGCTGCCGTGCATCCAGCCGTACTGGAAGATGATAAAGAGCCCCGTTATAATGGCCGTGCCCAGCTGCTGGAGCATACCGAAGGACAGCACGCGCAGCGGTCTGAAGGGGCCGGCGAAGAGAAAGTTCACGTCCGGCATCTTGAAGACGCTCATGCCCGTCGAGAAGCCGGAATTGACTATCAGGATAAACATCAGCGCATAGAAGCCCAGCACGATGGCGTAGAGCTCGCTCGAGGGTCTGAACGTCCCCGTCTCCGCCGCCGTCTCCCGCCCGCCTATGACGACGAGCACCATGAGCGCGATCAGGACAAGGGCGTAGATGAGCTTTGCCGGCGAGCGGAAGACGCCCTTTATCTGGTTCTTGAAGCGGGTGAAGAGCAGGTAGGCCATCGGGCTCATTCGCGTTCACCGCCTTCGGTTATCTCGAAGAACAGCTCCTCGAGGCTCTGGCTCTCGGTGTCCTCGGGGATATTGCGTTTCGTTGCGGCGAAGCGGCCGTTCATCATGATGTGGGCCACGTCCCAGTAGTCCTCGACGCTCTCTATCATGTGTGTGGAGATGAGGACGGCCCGGCCCTCGTCCCGCAGCTCGCGGAAGATGTTCTTGAGCTCCTTGATGGCGTGCGGGTCGAGGCCGACGAGCGGCTCGTCGAAGATGAGAACGCTGGGCCTGTGGACGAGGGCGCAGCAGATGGAGAGCTTCTGCTGCATACCCTTCGAGAGCTCGCGGCCCAGTTTCTTGCGCTTGTCGTCCAGCTCCAGCCTCTCCATGAGCTTCTCGCCGTAGCCGTCGTCTTCGACCCGGTAGGCCCTTCTTATGAATTCCAGGTGCTCCTCCACGGTCAGCAGCTCGTAGACTGCGGGCAGCTCGGGTATGTAGCCCAGCTGCCTCTTTGCGGGCAGCGACTTGTTCTTCTCACCGCAGACGTATATATCCCCGGTAAAGCGCAAAAGCCCCGCTATACATTTAATAATAGTCGACTTTCCCGCGCCGTTCGGCCCGAGCAGAACCGCCGTCTCACCCGCGTTCACCGAGAAACTGATGTCGGAGTTCGCGACGGTCTTTCCGTATTTTTTTGTGACATTTTCAATACGCAGCAGCGCATCGGACATGAGTTCGTCCTCCTTAACTGTACTAAGCGGGATTATACACTAAGCCCTTCCCCCGCGCAATAGGAAATGTGTTTACAGGCGGGCTTTTTGAGTGTATACTATCCGCCGAACGGGGGAGAGCGATATTTATGGATTATGCCGAGGCTTTGAAATATCTCGAGGGCGTGTCCTGGCTGGGCATAAGGCCCGGTCTGGAGCGCATAGAGGAACTTCTCAAGAGGCTGGGGAGACCTGAACGGCGCTGCCGTTTCGTCCACGTCGCGGGCACAAACGGCAAGGGCTCCACCTCGTCGATGCTGGCCTCCATGCTGAGCGAGGCCGGGTACAAGACCGGGCTCTACACCTCTCCGCATCTGCTCCGGGTGACGGAGCGTATGCGCATAGACGGCGTCGAGATGCCGCGGGAAGGGCTCGCCGAGGCGGTCGGGGCGCTCAAGGCTGCGGCCGAGGGCATGGCCGAGCCCTGCACCGAGTTCGAGCTGATGACCGCCGCCGCCTTCTGGTGGTTCGCCCACGAGCACTGCGACTTCGTCGTGCTCGAGGTCGGCATGGGCGGAAGGCTTGATGCAACGAACGTCATCGGCAGGCCGGAGTGCGCCGTAATAACGAACATCGGGCTCGACCACACGTCCGTCCTGGGCGACACGGTGGAGCAGATCGCCGCCGAGAAGGCCGGCATCTTCAAGGGCGGGCCCGCGGCTGCGTACAGGCAGGCTCCTTCCGTCGAGCGGGTGCTGGCCTGTGCTGCGGAAAAGAGCGGGACTCAGCTGCATTTCGCGGACTTCGACCGGCTCTCGCTCCTGTCCTCCGGCCTTGGAGGCCAGAGCTTCAACTACTGCGGCAACGAATACAGGATCCGGCTCCTGGGCGAGCATCAGATCAGGAACGCCTCCGTTGCGATCACTGCGGCGAGGCTCCTGGAGCTTCCGGAAGAGGCGATCTCCAGGGGCCTGGAGAAGACGCGCTGGCCGGCGAGGTTCGAGCTCGTGTCTGAAAACCCGTATTTCATAGTGGACGGGGGCCACAACCCCCAGTGCGTCGAGACCACGGCGGCCGCGCTTCGCAGGTTCTTCCCTGACTGCCGCAGGGTGCTGCTCATGGGAGTCCTGGCGGACAAGGACTGGCGCGAGATGCTGGACATCCTGCTTCCCTGCGCGGACGCCGCAGTCTGCGTGAGGCCGGAGTCGGAGCGGGCCCTGGAACCCGCCGAGCTCTGCGCGGAGATACGGCGCAGAGGAGTCGAGGCCGCATATGCCGAGAGCATCGGAGCCGGGGTGGACTTGGCGATGCGCCTGGCCGGGAAAGAGGGCATGGTCTGTTCGGTGGGCTCCCTCTATATGTCCGGAGCTGTGCGCGAATACATACTTGGAGAGGAGGCCTGAGCCTTGAGGGTACTGGCCATAGACTATGGAGACCGGAGGACGGGCCTGGCCTTCTCCGACGAGGGCGGCATCCTCTGCGGCGAGGCCTTCACCGTTGAGGACTGGGACGCGGAGCGGCTGGCAGAGCGCATCGCCTCCGAATGCAGGAGCAGGGCCGTCGGGAAGCTGATCCTGGGCCTGCCGAAAAACATGGACGGCTCGGAGGGCCCGAGGGCCGCGAAAAGCCGCGAGTTCTCCGTTCTGCTCGGGGAAAAAACGGGGCTCCCCGTCGAGCTCTGGGACGAGCGCCGCAGCAGCGTTGAGGCGCACAACATCCTCAGAGCCAACGGAAAGCGGGAAAAAAAGCACAAAGGCGCCGTGGACTCCCTCGCTGCGGCGCTCATTCTCGAGTCATACCTCGGCAGGTCGTTTTGAACCGCATATGTAAAACCGAAGGCCCGGGACGAACGGCTCAAGTCCCGGGCCTTCTTCTTTATGCTCCCTGCGCGTCCTCTTCGCGTTCGCGGAAGAGCAGGGTCACGCACCAGAGGGCGGCGAGGCCGACCAGGGTGTAGACCACGCGGCTGACCGTCGCCGTCTGGCCGCCGAACAGCCAGGCAACTATGTCGAAGCGGAACAGCCCTATGCTGCCCCAGTTCAGCCCGCCGATGATCGCAAGTATCAGCGCGATCCTATCCATTATCATGCCAACTGCCTCCTTTTCGGCTGATCTCACGCTTAATTTTCCCCCGCCGTCCCGCAAATATTCATTCGACAAAACTTGTTTTTTTCCGCTCTTTTTCGCTCTTGCAACTGCTCGGAAAATGCGCTATCCTTACATCACAGCTTATCCGATTACCGGACGCGAAAGCGGACGGTATGCGGGGACCCGGCTCATATCTTTATCCCACAACCCTGTTTTGGCGGACGGTCTCACAACTGTCCGCCGCTTTTTTTGTTTGCCGCGTCCCAAGAAAGCTTTTCAGGCAGACCGTCATTCGATTTTATTTTTCGTCCGCAACATTTTTCGCGGGACTTCTGCCCGGCTGCGTCGTATCCTCTGTGCAAGGACGTTTTTCGGGGGGACAGGCTATGCAGACGCTTTTGAACAGGCCCAGGCTGGGCCGCGGCGGGATCGCTCAGATCCCCGTCGCGGAGATCGACCCAAACCCCAACCAGCCCAGGAGGGCCTTTGACGATGAGGCGCTCCGGAGCCTCGCCGACAGCATCTCCAAATACGGGCTCATCTCGCCCATCTCCGTCCGCCTGCACTACGGCCGCTATGAGCTCGTCGCCGGCGAGCGCAGGCTCAGGGCGGCCAAGCTCGCAGGCCTGACCAGGGTGCCATGCATCGTCCTCGACGTGGACATGGAGGAGTCCGGTCTTCTCGCCATGGTGGAGAACCTCCAGAGGGAAGATCTGGACTTCACTGAGGAGGCCCGGGGCATTGCGAACCTCATACGCCTTTTCGATATGAGCCAGGAAGAGGCGGCCAAGAGGCTCGGCCTGAGCCAGAGCGCCGTGGCGAACAAACTCCGGCTCCTGAAACTGCCCCCCGACATACTGGCCGCCCTGCGGGACAAGGGCCTGACGGAGCGGCACGGCAGGGCGCTGCTCCGTCTCGAATCTCCGGAGGCCCAGAGAAAGGCTCTGGATCAGATCGTAGAGCTGGGCTTGAACGTCGCCCAGACAGACGCCTACATCGATTCCCTGCTCTGCCCGGCGCAGGAGGAAAGGCCGAAGCCGAAACGCGCCTTCGTGCTCAAGGATGTGCGCATTTTCCTCAACAGCCTCAGCAAGAGCCTCGACATCATGAAGCAGGGAGGCATACAGGCGGGCATGAAAAAACAGGAGACGGACACGGAACTGATCGTGACCATCTCCATCCCAAAAAACCGGGGCTCATGACCCGAAAAAAGCACGGGCTCAGCTTGTCGAAAAATGCTCCGCCTTCTTCGACAAGCAGACTGAAACTGCCGCGCCTGGAGGTATCTCCGGGCGCGGCAGTCTTTTATCAGGCTTCGATCTTGACGTGCTTTGCAAGCTGGGCGCTGTTATACATGGGATAGTAGACCGACTCGAGGACGTATCTCAGCTCGTTCCGGGCCGGGACTTTGCCCAGGTGGAGCAGCAGCGTCTCACGGCCTCCGATCTCGTAGCCGACGCCCGTCTCCCGCCAGCCGTGCCGCTTGTAGAAATCCGCGAGCTTCCTCGCCTTCTCAAGCTCCGGATACTGCGTCACCTCTATGAACACGCAGTCGTACCCCGAGTAGCGCTCTTTTATGAGCTCCACGAACTGCCCGCCTATGCCTCCGCCGCGCACCGTGGGGTACACCCCCAGCCAGCCCAGCAGCGCGTAGCGCCTGATCCTGTCCCGGAGCATATAGGCGTAGCCCGCCTCTAGCCCCGCCTCATCCTTCAAAAGCAGCAGCTCCGCGCCCTTTATCAGGCCCACCTGGCACACCGCCAGGCTCGGCCGCTCCCAGTCCTTGAAGTCGAACTCGAACATCGGGTAGACGCGCTTCATGTCGGCGTGCCCGCCGCGCTTTATCTCATACATCTTTATCCTCCGTAAACGCCTGCGCCCGGTACAGACCCGCGTACACGCCGTCCTTCGCCATGAGCTCCGCGTGCGTACCCAGCTCCTGCACCCGCTCGTCCTCTATCACTGCTATTCTGTCCGCCCCGTGGATGGTCGAGAGCCGGTGGGCTATTATTATGCTCGTCCTGCCCTCGGCCAGCTCGTCCAGCGAGGCCTGTATCCTCTGCTCCGTCACCGTGTCCAGTGCGCTCGTCGCCTCGTCCATCACCAATATCGGCGGGTTTTTGAGAAACACCCTTGCAATTGAAAGCCTCTGCTTCTGCCCGCCGGAGAGCATCACGCCGCGCTCGCCGACGTAGCTGTCGTAGCCGTCAGGCATGGCCATGATCTCCTGGTGTATCTCCGCCCTCACGGCCGCGGCCACGACCTCGGCGTCCGTCGCCTCCGGCCTGCCGTAGCGGATGTTTTCCCTTATCGTGCCCGCGAAGATGAACACGTCCTGCTGTATGATGCCTATGCTCCGACGCAGCGAGTCCTGCGTCACGCTGCGCACGTCCACGCCGTCCACCAGCACGGCGCCGCCCGTCACGTCGTAGAACCTCGGCAGCAGCTGGCAGAGCGTCGTCTTGCCGCCGCCCGATGGCCCGACCACGGCCAGCTTCTCCCCCGGGGCTATCCTGAGGCTGACGTGCTCCAACACCGGCCCGGCCTCATCGCTGTACGAAAAGCTCACGTCCCGGTACTCCACCTCGCCGCGCACATTCTCCAGCTCCACGGCGTCCGGCGCGTCCTTTATATCCGGCTCCGTGCGCATGAGCTCGAGGAATCTGGAAAAGCCCGCCGTGCCCTGCATATAGACCTCGGAAAAGCTCGCGAGCTTGCGCACCGGCGTCACGAAGGTCGACACATACAGCGAGAAGGTGACGAGGTCGACGTAGTCCATCCTCCCGCCCATTATGAGTGCGCCGCCGGCCGTCACCACCAGCACCTGCATGACGCTCGTCGTGAACTCCATGCCGCTCATGAAGCCGCCCATGGCCTTGAA
>CABVBV010000111.1 GCA_902496595.1 uncultured Eubacteriales bacterium
TTCACCTGCTTGGCCAGCTCCTTGCGGCGCTCCTCCGTCAGCTGCGGGAACACCAGGCGGATGCTCCTGCCGTCGTTCTGCGGGTTGATGCCCAGGTCGGACGCCAGGATCGCCTTCTCTATCGCCTTGAGCGTCGAGGCGTCCCAGGGCTGGATGAGCAGGCTGCGCGGGTCGGGCGTCGATATCGTCGCTATGCCCTGGATCGGAGTCGGCGTGCCGTAATATTCGACCTGTATCTGGTCGAGCACGGCGGCGTTCGCCCTGCCCGCTCTGACGGAGGCAAAGCTCGTCGAGAGCAGCTCCGAGGTCTTCTTCATTTTCGCTTCAAATTCTTCATATCCCTTGGCCATGACAGTTCCTCCTGTTAAATTACTTTTTTACTACCGTGCCGACCTTCTCGCCCAGCACGGCGCGGACGATATTCTCCGGGTCTTTCAGCGCAAAGACTATTACGGGGATGTCGTTATCCATGGACAGGCTCGTCGCCGTGATGTCCATGACCGCGAGATGCTGTGCCAGCACCTCGTCATAGCTTATCTTGTCGTATTTGATCGCAGAAGTGTCAATCCTGGGGTCGGCTGAGTACACACCGTCTATGTTCTTGGCCAGCAGTATCGCGTCGGCCTCTATCTCGGCCGCACGAAGCACCGCCGCCGTGTCCGTCGAGAAATACGGGCTGCCCGTTCCGCAGGCGAACAGCACCACACGGCCCTTCGCCAGATGCCGCATCGCCCGCAGCCTGATATACGGCTCCGCTATCGAGCGCATCTCTATCGCCGTCTGCACCCGAACGTCCACACCGTGCTGCTCCATGACGTCCGCCACCGCAAGGCAGTTCATCACCGTGGCCAGCATACCCATGTGGTCGGCGCGGGTACGCTCTATCTTCCCCTCGCCGTCCTTCACGCCGCGCCAGAAGTTGCCGCCGCCTATGACGACGCCCACCTCGACGCCCATGTCTACGCATTTCTTTACCGCCTCGCAGACATTGCCGATCACTTCGAAGTCCAGACCGCTGTGCTTCTCGCCCGCCAGCGCCTCGCCGCTGATTTTCAGCAGCACGCGCTTGTATACCGGACTGCCCATCACCATCACCTCATGCAACTCTTATATTTTAATGTTTTTCGCCCCGGCTTAAAAGGCCGAAATTGTAAATTTTTATATCCGTCCTATTTTACCACAGCCCACACCGCCTTGTAAATGACAATCTCCGCGAGCTTCCCGGTGTATGCTTTGTCCGTGGAGACGATCTACCTTGACAGCCTCTTTGCGCTCAACGCCGTCATAGACTATTTCCTGCTGCTCTGCACCGCCAGGCTCTCCGGAGCAGTGCTGCACCGCTGGAGACTCGGTCTCGCCGCCGTACTGGGCGGCTTCTGGGCCGTGGCCTGCGTATTGCCGGGCTTCGGCTTTCTCCGTCTCGCGCCGGTGAAGCTGGTTCCCGCCGCCTTCATGGCCCTCATCGCCTTTGGGGGTGAACGCAGGCTCTGGCGCTGCCTCGTCATCTTCCTCTCCGTCTCTGCGGCCTTCGGAGGGGCGGTCTGGGCCGCGTCCATGCTCGCCGGAGGCGGGGCGTACGACGGGCGCGTGTACCTGCCCGTGTCCATGCGCGTGCTGGTCTTGTCCTTCGCGCTCTGCTACGCCGCAGTGGCCGTGGTCTTCAGGAGGATCGGCGCCGGAGCAAAAAAGGAGATACTTCAAATGACCGTGACGCTCCAGGGCAGGACTGCGGCGCTCAAGACCCTGCGCGACACCGGAAACGGGCTCTATGACCCCGTCTCGAACCGGGCCGTAGCCGTGGCAGAGCTGACCGCACTGAAGCCGCTGCTCGGCGGCTTCAAACCTTCGCACTGCGACGCCGCCACGCTGTGTGAAGAATTATGTAAACTAAGCGGGCTCGAGGGCCGTGTGTCGCTGGTGCCGTATTCGGCGCTGGGCACCCGTCACGGCCTGCTGGCGGCGATAAGGCCCGACAGGGTCGAGGTCTCGGGAAAGGAGGAGGACATACTTATAGGAATATCCCCGTCAAGGCTCTCGCAAAACGGGGATTTTGAGGCCATATTGTGACTAAAAGGAGGATGTGCGATGTCAATTATCACCAGATTACGGCTGCTCCTGCTCCGGTTCCGGCTGCTGCTCACGCGACCGAGGATACACTACATAGGCGGCAGCGACACTCTCCCGCCGCCCCTTCCCAAAGACGAGGAGGATGCGGCGATAAAGGCGCTCGCCGAAGGAGACGAGTCGGCGAAACAGCTGCTCATTGAGCACAACCTCCGGCTCGTGGTGTACATCGCCCGGAGGTTCGAGAACACGGGCATCAATCTCGAAGATCTGGTGTCCATAGGCAGCATAGGGCTCATCAAGGCCATCAACACCTTCAATGCCTCGAAAAGCATCAAGCTCGCCACCTACGCCTCGCGCTGTATTGAAAACGAGATACTCATGTATCTGCGCAAGTGCGGCAATCAGAAGGCGGAGGTGAGCTTCGACGAGCCGCTGAACACCGACTGGGACGGCAACGAGCTGCTGCTCTCAGACATCCTCGGCACCGACGGCAGCGAGATAGTGCGCCCCCTGGAGGACGATGCCGACCGCGAGATGCTGCACACGGCGATCTCCATGCTCGCCGACCGGGAAAAGCAGATCATCCTGATGCGTTTCGGCTTCCTCGGCGGCACGGAGTACACGCAAAAAGAGGTGGCCGACATGATGGGTATCTCCCAAAGCTACATCAGCCGCCTCGAAAAGCGTATAATAGCGAGACTGCACCGCGAGATGCTCAGGCAGATGCAGGTGTGACCCAGCAGCCTCGCGGCAAAGCTCAAACCGCGCTGCATTATGCAGAGAAAAACCTCGCAGGGCGCAGCGCCGTCCCTTTGTCGAAGAAGGCAAAGCCTTCTTCGACAAGTTCTAGTCTTCGACGTCTCTGAAACCGTCGTCCTCGGGCTCGAGCTGTCGTCTCAGGGCCTTCAGCCTTCCGGCGACGTCGGCTGCGGGCTCGTCCAGGCGCTTCTGCATCTCCTCGAGCATGAACCTGGAACCGGTCAGCATCGTGTAAGTGGCGCTCCGGGCCTTCCCGGCCTTCGAGAGCTCCTGGAGGTTCAGCTTCACGAGCTCAAGCTCCGCCGCCACGCTCTCGTACAGATCCTCATACTTGCCGAGCGCTGCGAGCAGCTCGGCTTCGTTCGCTCCCTCAGCGGTGTAACCCTCGGGCGTCAGTCTCGTCAATCTCTCCATCTGCCGTCTTACCTCCGAAATATCAGTCGTCTCCGCCGCCGAGGGCCTCGAGCTTCGAGACGGGCGTCGGTTTATTGTCGCCGTGTTTCACGAACAGCATCGTTATAAAGGCCAGCAGCACGCAGACGCTGCCGTAGGGGAAGAGCACCGTGAGCGCCAGCTTGTCCATGAGGAAACCCGAGAAGATGGGCGTTATGGTCTGCGCGGCCATGCTCGCAGTGTAGTAGAAACCCGTGTACCGTCCCACGTCTCCGCCGCGGGAGAGCTCGACGACCATGGGGTAGCTGTTGACGTTTATCGTCGCCCAGCCCACGCCGGCCAGGGCGAAGAGGATGTTCATGACGAGCGGCGAGCTGCCTGCGCGGATGAACGAGCCGAGCAGGAACGCTCCTCCCAGTATGACGATGCCCGCGAGTATGGTCTTCTTGCGTCCTATCTTCGAGGCGACGGCGCCGACGGGTATGTAGGAGACGATGGCCGCGCCCGTGGCGATGGTCAGCGTGGCGTTGTAGTCGAGGTCGAGCACGCTCGAGGCGTAGACCGCGTACTTGCTGGTCACGGCGTTGTAGCCGAAGAACCAGAGCACGACCGAGGCGAGGATGAGCAGCAGCGATTTGCGCTCGTCCTTCGAGAGCTTGCGGTCGCCGGATGCGTCGTCGGACTCCTCCGTGTCGATGCCGTACTTTGCGCTCTCCTCGTGCATCTCAGCGACGAACTGTGGCTCCTTGACTCTCCAGAGGAAGATTAGCAGCGAGCCTAGCATGAGCCCGGAGATGACGGCGAAGAACACGGTGTAGCTCATGAGCGCGTTCTCGGCCTTGCCGGTGCCGAATACCATGCCCAGGATGAGCACGATGATGCCGCCGGCCGCGCCCATGAGGTTTATGACGGCGTTGGCCTTGCTCCTGAGCGGTTTGATGGTCACGTCCGGCATGAGCGCCACAGCCGGGCTTCGGAAGGTGGCCATGCTCAGCAGCACCAGCAGCAGTATGCAGATGAAAACGACGAGCGGGGCGCGGTGCTCGGCGCTCATCTGGGCGGCGTAGGCCTGTCGCGCAGGCACGACATAGTTGGTGTAATCCGGGTCGGTGGAGCCGTCCTCCTCAGTCATGCCTATGGAGGTGAACTCCTCTTTCGTGAACTTCTCCTGCACGACGAAGACCTCGCCGTCGGGCGTCGTGGCCGTGAGCCCGGCGTCGTAGAGCGTCTCCTGCGCCGTCGGGTTGTCCACCGCGACGGGCGCAAGGTACTTTATCTGCATATCGTCCGCGAAGGAGAGCGCCACGAACAGAACTGCGGCCGCGACGGTGCCGAAGATTATGAAGGGCGTCCTGCGCCCGCGCTTGCTCTTGCACTTGTCCGAGATGGTGCCGAACAGCGGCAGCAGAAAGAGCGCGAGCACGTTGTCCGCCGCCATGATGACGCCCGACAGCGTCTGCGACATTCCGAATTTATCCGTGAGTATCTTGGGTATTATAGTGTCGTAGGCCTGCCAGAAGGCGCATATCAGGAAAAAGGCGAAGCCGACGAAGATAGTGCGTTTGTAGTTGAGCTTCATGCTTACCCTCCCACTCTCCAGTTATGTACTAAGTGTAAACTATATGGCGGAGCAATTCAACATTTATTTGACGCTGGGGCGCGGGCGTTGTAAAATGGATATGTAGGGAGGTGCCGGTATGAAAAGCGACACTAAAGCACTGAAAGTATTATTGTATACCGCAGGCGGCGCTGCGGCGCTGGCAGGCATTTGCGCATATATGGTCGCGCCGGGCAAGCGGGACAAGGAGCAGAGGGCCCCCTTCATGGGCAGGAATTACGCTCACCGGGGCCTGCACAAGATCGACAAGAGCGTGCCCGAGAACTCTCTGCCCGCCTTCGAGGCCGCGGCTCGGATAGGCTACGGCGTCGAGCTGGACGTGCATCTGACGAGGGACGGCGAGGTCGTGGTCTTCCATGACGACGACCTGAAGCGCATATGCGGCGCAGACGGCCGGATAGAGGACATGACCCTGGATCAGCTCAGGCAGTACAGGCTCTGCGGCACGGAGTACGGCATACCCACGCTGAAAGAAGTCCTGGCAGCCATAAACGGACGCTGTCCCATGATAGTCGAGCTCAAGAAGAGCGGACGCAGGCGCGAGCTCTGCCGCAAGACTTACGAGCTGCTGAAGGACTACGGCGGCCGCTGGTGCATCGAGAGCTTCGACCCGAGGATAGTTCTCTGGTTCCGCGTCCACGCTCCGGAAGTGCTGAGGGGCCAGCTGTCGACGAGGATGTCCGAGCTCAGACGGTCGACAAGTCCGATCCAGGCTTTCATCCTGAGCAGGCTGTTCATGAACTTCCTGACAAGGCCGCATTTCATCGCCTATGAGATAGGCCGCAAGCCGCTCACTGTTAAGCTCTGCGAGTTCATGGGCGCAATGAAAGTTGCATGGACTTCGCGTGAATGGAAGACTGAGGAGAAAAACGACGCCGTCATCTTTCAGTTCTACCGGCCCAGAGTGAAATACAAATGACAGATCAGACCCGCCGCTCCCTACACGGGAACAGCGGGCCTTTTTTTGTATCTGTGATTACATTATGTCAACCGTTCAAAGCGCAAGGTGATGCAGAGCCTGCCCTCGTGGAGCTCGGCGGCGACGGAGCCATGCATCTGCTCCATGAGCGCCCTGGCGATAGACAGGCCGAGGCCGGTGGAACCCCTCGCGGCCTCGACGGTATAAAACCGGTCGAAGAGCTTGCCGAGGCTCACTTCATCCAGCTCGGGAGCCGAGTTTTCAAAGCTGAGCACGGCGTTCTCCGAGAGGCGTATTATGAGGTCGCCTCCGGAATATCTGACGGCGTTGGAGAGGAGGTTGCCGACGACTCTTGATGCGGCGGCCTCGTCCATGAGGCAGGGCACGGGTGCGTCGGGCAGTTCCAACTCCGGCTCGATGCCGCGTGCCATGAGCGAAGGCGCGGCCCCTGCGAGGCCGGACTCCAGCACCGCCCGGAGGTCGCCAGGCATAAGCTCCGGCGCGGACTCGGGCGAGAGGATGACCGAGTAGCAGAAGAGCTCTTCCGTGAGCCTGCGCATCGTCTCCGCACGCTCGCCGATATATCCGAGGTAGCGGCGCACGGCCTCGCTCTTGTCTTCGCGCTCGAGCAGCTCGAGGTAGCCGCAGATGGCGGTGAGCGGAGTGCGCAGGTCGTGCGAGATGTTGGTCACGGCCTCCTTGAGCTCGCGGTCTCCGCTCAGGTATCTCCAGCGCATCCGGCGCAGCCCGGCGAGTTCGCGGTTGAGCTCTGCGGCGAGCTTCCGGGCGTACCGGTCGCGGGTGGAGAGGCCCAGCAGGACGTTCGTGTCCTCGGAAAGCACGCAAGAAAGCTGCCCTGCCAGCTCGCCGAGCGCACGCCGCAGCGACCACAGCCTGAAACAGACTGCGATAAGCAGCAGAAACAGCGCTCCACAGAGCAGCCAGGGCAGCATGTCGCACCTCCTGAGCGTTTTAAGCATTGGGTATTCCGCGCTCTGCGGAGCGCGGCCAGGGGGCCGCCCCTGGACCCC
>CABVBV010000112.1 GCA_902496595.1 uncultured Eubacteriales bacterium
GGTTTTGCTATTATAGCTGTCGCCGGTATTGCGCTGGTGTAGCTCAGTCGGTAGAGCAGCTGATTTGTAATCAGCAGGTCGGGGGTTCGAGTCCGTCCACCAGCTCCACGCTGAGTGAAGCGAACACGGGGGTGTTCCCGAGTGGCCAAAGGGGACAGACTGTAAATCTGCTGGCAATGCCTACGGTGGTTCGAATCCACCCGCCCCCACCAAATATCCCGTCTGCGAACGCAGACGGGATATTTTTATCGGTGAGCTTTGCCCCGCTCCCGGGAGTCCAGCTCGGGGGCGGTTTTTTGTGCTCCGGCCCGGCCGGGATTGAAAAGAGAGGCCGATTCTGTTACAATATAATATTACTGGTGGATTTCGCTCAATAGCGCGGGAAAGGAGTGTTCTCATGTCCGAAGATGTCCACAGAAAATTTCTCCGGCTCCTCGGCTGGGAGGGGGAGGAGCTTGAAAATGTCCTGCCCGACTGGCTGAATACCGTCGGATTTCTCAGGCTGTCCGACGAGGACGTCCGGGTGGCGGCGGAGGAGTGGATACCAAACTATTGGAATATTTCGCTCAAGGGAGTGCGTATGTGCATGGCTGCCTGCTTTAAGGAGGCCATGCAGACGGCAAAGATGAGGGAATACCTGGAGAGAGGCGAAAAAGTCCTTTTCAGCACCATGCCGTCCTCGCCGGTCTGCATCAGCGCGAACAAGCTCGCGGGCGGCAGCGCCGTCCACATCTCGCACCCGTATTTTATTGCGACGACCGTCTGGGGCGCGTTCTTCAACAAGGGCGCGGAGAGCCTCTTCGGCAACTCCTGCATGGATCAGGGCTGCCACCACTGCGTCATGAACTGCATACGTGCGGACTCGCTGCTCCAGGGGCTCATACCCAAGCCGACCGTTACCTGGAACTGGGGCCTCCAGTGCAACGAGGGGCCGAAGACCGACGAGATGGTCTTCAGCCTTGAGAATGAGGAGTGGGACAATGTGCTCACGACCATGCCGCACGACGCGCCCATTGGCTGTTCCGAGGCGGATGACGCAGAGAGGGTACACTATCTGGCCGAGGAGCTGCGGGCCTCTCAGCAGGAGGTCACGAGGCTCACCGGAATAGAGGTCGGAGAGGCGCATCTGAAAGCCGCGATCGACGACTACATGAGCTATCTGAGGCGCATCGAGCGGCTCACCGACCTTGTCATGAATGCAGATCCGCAGCCGCTGACAGGTAACGAGCTGGCTCTCTTCGGCATCTGCATGGAAGCCGCCTTCGACACGGGCCTGGACGGACTCAACGAGGCGATCGACACCGTCATCGAAGAGGTCGAGGCGCTCATAGCAGAGGGCCGGGGCGTGCTGCCAAAGGGCGCACCCAAGCTGGCCTGTCATTTCAGCCCCCTGAACATCCCCTGGATCGACAAGGCTTTCAGGGACAATGGGGTGAACCTCACTCTGGGCCGAATGTTCCCGCCGGCGAGCTTCCTCATGCGCTGCGTGGACGAGAGCGACGGGTTCACGACTGCGGCGAGGATGTGCCTGTCTGTCCCGAACACCGTCAATATGCTCGACGAGGCGAAGATGGTTGCCGAGCAGCTGAAGATGTACTCGGTCGACGGGGCGCTCTACGGCTTTTTTGCCTTCGACAGATGGATAGGCGCTCTGGAGAAGACCATGATAAGAGTGGTGGAGGACTACACGAGCGTTCCGCATTTCTATCTCGAAGGCGACTTCTGGAACAGCGGGCGTTTCTCGCTTGAGGACAGGATATCCATGATCCGCAGCATCTGCAACTGTCTGAAAATATCTGGCTTAGCCGGAAGGCAGGTCTGAAACTGAATGTCACGGGAGAAGGTACTGTGCGGCAAGGGTGAGATAATCCAGGTCGCAGTCGGCATTGTTGACAGGGAAGGCATGGAGGCGGTCTCCATAAGGAGGATCGCCAAAGAGCTGGGCGTCTCCTCAATGACGATCTACAATTACGTTGAAAATCTCCAGGATGTAAAAAAGCGAGTGCTGATAAGCGGTTTCGACAGGATGTACAGCCGCATTTACGAGGCCCTGAACGTAGCCCCTGACGTGAGCGGGAGCGCCGGGGTCTGCCGAGCCATAGCCATAGAGGCGTTCCGGTTCGCGGACAGGAACCCGGGAATGTTCACCTTTATGTACTCCGACGGCAGGCTGCTTTTCCACCAGGACGCAGAGGTGCGGCCGTTTTACGACTTCTTCGCGAAGTTCATCAAGCGCGGAAGGCGGAGCCGCGAGGAGTGGATGGCAAACGAGCGCTGTTACCGTCTCTTCGAGACCCTCGTGTTCACCATGGCCTACCAGCACTGCACGGGCGTCAAGCCCATGAGCGAAGAGGAATACACACAATATGTGGATTTCTACCTGTGCCACTGTATGCCCGACGAAACTTTGAGAGAAAGCTGATACGGGTATTGACAAGAATTTGGCTATATAGTATTATTATTTACGGTGTATATTTAACATATGCCGTGCCTGAGCGAAGGAGGTCGCCGGGGCAGTGAACGAGATAATAACGGGGCTCAGCGAGCTGAGCGCGAAGCGGGCCGCGGTACTTGCGGCGGAGAAGGCGGCGGGCAAGCCGCTCATTGAATACAGCAGCACGTTCATACCGGAGGAGCTCATAAGAGCGGCCGGGGCGAACACATATCTGCTGTGCAGCGGGGGCCGGCAGGAGGCTGTTGACGCCGCGATGGACGATATGCTCAGGTGCATGAATCCTCTTGCACTGGCGACGGCGGGCAGCTTCAAGCTCGGCAGGGACGAGGTCACGCCTCATGCGGACTTGCTCGTGACGGCGGTGACCGACTGCCACATCGGCAGGATGAGCGAGCTGCTGGAGTATCGGGGCGTCAACACCTTCAAAGTGGGAGTACCTTCGGACTGGCGCAAACCGATCGCTTTTGAGTACTATGTCCGTGCGCTGCGGAGGATGGTCGAGGCGGTTGAGAAGATAACGGGCCAACCGGTTGACGATGCGCTTGCGAGGGAGAGCTTTGCCCAGTCGAAC
This sequence comes from uncultured Eubacteriales bacterium, assembly GCA_902496595.1. Classification (GTDB taxonomy): domain Bacteria; phylum Bacillota; class Clostridia; order Oscillospirales; family Oscillospiraceae; genus Scatomorpha. Next base: position 3,027 of record CABVBV010000112.1, read on the forward strand.
AGGATAAACGCCTGTTTCAGACGGATAAACCGGCTCCGGCACAGACCGGACACGCCCATCAGCTTCTGCGACTACATGAGGCTGCAGCACATGAGCTTCATGCTGGGCGATGCGAAACTGGCGGCGGACAGGCTGGAGGAGGTCTGCTCGCTTCTCGAGGACGCTCCGGGCGCCTACTGTGCCGGGGCTCCGAGGCTGCTTCTGGTAGGCAGGGCCATCGCTGTGGGCGACTATCCTCTCATAGAGCTGCTGGACAAGTGCGGAGCGGCGGTAGTTGCGGAGATGCTGGACGACTGCATCAGGGTGAGCGAGAAGGACGTGGAGCTCGAGGGCGACCTGCTTTTGAACTTCGCGAGGAACCGGTATCTTGACAGGACGCCGGTAGACTGTTTCCAGCCGTCCTGGTATGCGCGGTTCCGCAGGATGAAGGAACTCATCGAGGAGTACGCGATAGACGGAGTGGTCTGGTATCAGCTGGCTAACGACGAGATCTACGACATGGAGTACACCTGTGTGGCCAACTGGCTGAGGGAGCTGGGGGTGCCGCTCCTGAGGCTGGAGACGAGCTATTCGTACACCAGGGAGGCGCTGGGCCTGGCACTGGCTCAGGTGGAGAGCTTCATCGGCCGGCTCTGCCGGGACTGAGAACGAGATCGGACGAATTTTTAATATTTAAGGAGGAATTGGAAAATGGACTTCAAGGCTGCCGCAATTAAACTGGGAGACGGTGTGGCCGAGGCCATGGAGGAGCGCGGCATAAACGAGGACGACATCCGCGCCGTGCTCGAGTACGCCGAGACTGAGGGCGCGAAGCTGTGCGCCGAGGGCGAAGAGCGCTATCTTGCGCGCAAGCGCATGGGCAATTTCTCCGCCTACGTTGAGTACAAGCTCGACGGCGACGGTGCAGAGATCCTGAACGTGTACAGCCACGTCGTGAAGCTGACTGCGGACGAATGAACTGAGGGAGGGCAAAGAAAATGAGCGCATGGATTTGCAACAAGTGCAAGGTCAAGGTCGACGAAGTCGATGATATCAAGATCTTTTACAAGGATCTTTCCCTTCCCGACGCCTGCGGTTTCAGGTGCCCGGAATGCGGGGCAGAATATCTGGAGGGTGAGTTCGTCGCGGATCAGCTCTCGTCGGCAGAGCAGATGCTCGAGGGCAAATAAGGCCTAGTTCGATTGATTAGAGGTAAGTAAAGCTATGAAACTGTTTGCAGGCGTGGATATCGGCTCTACGACGGCCAAGTGCGTCCTCATAGACGAGGACGAGAACACTCTGATATTCCGGCACATCCCGACCGAGTACGACAGGAACGTGAGCGGGGAGAAGATCCTGAAGCTGGCTCTGGACGACCTGGGCGCGTCGATAGACGACGTCGCCTACATCGTATCCACGGGTTACGGGCGCAAGTCCTTCGTCAGAGCCGACGCGAACATTCCGGAGATAATCGCGCACGGTGTCGGCACCTGGCATATGCTCCCCGGCACCAGGACGATAATCGACATCGGAGGGCAGGACAGCAAGGTGATCGAGCTGAGCGAGCAGGGAGTCGTAGAGAGGTTCGAGATGAACGACAAGTGCGCGGCAGGAACGGGCCGGTTCTTCGAGGTGTTGACGCACAGGCTGCTCGGCATCGAGATGGACGAGCTCTCCGACCTCATGAAGAAGTCTCAGAACGCCTGCACCATCTCGAGTATGTGTACCATCTTTGCGGAGTCGGAGATCATCTCCTATCTGTCGCAGAAGGTGGCCATTGAGGACGTGGCGAACGGTGTCGGCAGGTCGATAGCCAGGCGTATCCTCGCCATGGGCCGTTCTGCTCAGATATCCTACATCGAGCCCATAGTGTTTTCCGGAGGAGTGGCGAACAACGCCGCCATCACGGACATCTTTGCCGAGCTGCTCGGCAAGCCGGTCAAGGCCGTAGAGACCCCCCAATCCACGGCTGCGCTCGGCGCCGCGCTCAGGGCGAAGAAGGATTTCCAGGCAAAGGCCTGAGCTTAACTGACATTGAAGCGGGACAGACGTATCTCTGTCCCGCTTCAGCTTGTCGACAACGGGGATAGCGCTGCGCTCCGCGAGAGGCATTTTCGGCGACGTACACGCCTCCGCCGAGAATGATCAAGATTTATTTCGCGGCTGCGGCCGCGAAACTCAGCGAGGCTTGGAGGCAGACTGAAGCGGGACGGAGCTATGTCTGTCCTTTTTCTTTCGGAGGTGAGTTTATGGACACGGGTCTGGAGATGAGCTGCAGGGAGTTCCTGAGCCTCATACCCGGCTGCGAAGACAAGGCGTCGGAGCTTGGCATGGCCGCCCTGTACTTCGGGCTGGGTAAGGAGGACATAGACAAAGCGGCCCGGCTGCTGCCGGAGCACTTCGAGCTCGACAAGGCGGGCATCAGGCTGCTGCTGGGCGAATATGTGAGAGAGGCGCTGGCGGCCTTCGAGGAGCCGGACGGGCCGTATTGCGAGCTGAGCGTGCCCGCGCCCCCGGCCCAGGTCGAGGCGCTGAGGCTGGCGTCCGGGGGCGACGTGGCCTTCGGAACCAGGGCGCTGGCTCTCCAAGTGCTGCTCAGGGGGCTGCTGCTGTCCAGAAGGCCGCTCAGTTTTGGCGGCTGCCCCAAGCGCAGGTGCGGGCTCAATCTCATGCGCCGCAAACTGGTCTCGGAGCCGCCTGTGAAGGCCCCGGATCTCGTCATCCAGTACGGTCTGCTCTGCGACGAGTGCGTAAAGACCTGCGAGGCCGCCGGTTCGGAGACGAAGGTGCTGAGCATGACTGCGCTGAAACCGGCCTACGGAACGGGCCGGGAGAGGTTCACGGCCGTCTCCGCAGCTTTTGAACGCTTTGCAGCGGAGTCGGCTGCTGCGCTGGGCATACCGGCGCCCGGGAAAGAGCAGCTGCGCGAAAGCTCCAAACTCTGCGCCGGGGCTCTTTCCATGCAGACGAGGCTGCTGGAGCTCAATTCAAGACGCGGGCGCAGGCCCCTGCGCGGAACCAGCCTAGCCCTGGCGCAGACGGTGCAGCTCATGTGCTTTTCCAAGCCCGGGAGGGTGGCGGAAGCTCTGGAGCTGCTCTGCCGTGAGCTGGAGGACGCCCCGGCTGCGGATCCGGACAGGGTCAGACTGTACTGCTTTTATCCTCCGTTGACCCTGCCGGAAGTAGACCGGTGTTTCTACGACAACGGGGTAGACCTGCTGGGCAGCGCCGCGTTTCTTTACGAGGGCCGCGCCCTTGGAGCGGGCCTGGGCGGGATGTCCGCCGCCTGGCTGGACGCCATGAGCCTGGCAGGCCCCGCATCGGAGCTCTGCCCGGGCATCGCGAGGCAGGCCGCAAGCTCTGGCTGCATAGCCTACCTCAGCGGAGGTTTCGGTTTCGACCGCTGGATGGGCTCCGCTGCCCCGCTGCAAAGGCGGATACTCGAGAGCGAGTATGGGCTCAAGACCCTGAACCTGGACTACGACTTCTGGTGCGAGAACCAGAGCTCGGCCTGGGCGGCAGAGCGCGTCGACAGCCTCTGCATCCAGCTGTACGGATGAAATGAGCGATCCACCGCCTGGACATGACGAGCTGCGCGAAAATGGTCGTAGCCTATTTCGCGGCAGCGGCCGCGAAGCTCTGTGAGGCTCGGATGCAGACTGAAACCGGGCCTGTACGTTGAAACGTACAGGCCCGGTTCGTGTTTTGGTGAATTATACTATCAAGTGCAACACTTTAGGAGGATAAAAGAGAGTTCATACA
>CABVBV010000113.1 GCA_902496595.1 uncultured Eubacteriales bacterium
AGTACGAGGGCTATTCGGGCCTGATGTACGGCTTTTCCTTCGGCATAGAGGAGGCAAACCTCTGGACGACGCTGAAGTATTCGTGGTATAATACCATAGATTTTGTCAGGACGGTGTGGTTCGCGCTCTCCGACCTCGTGGCAGGTACGGTGGGCGTTGATGAGCTGGCCGGGCCTGTCGGCATAGTCGACCTCATAAACGACGTGGGCCAGAGCGCGGAATCGACGAAGATGGCGCTGTCGGATATAGCCTACCTGGGCGCGCTCGTGGCCGTGAACATCGCGGTCATGAACCTGCTGCCCCTGCCGGCGCTGGACGGCGGGCGGGTGTTCTTCCTGCTGCTCAACGGGGTCGTGCACCTCGTGACGAGAAGGCGCATCCCCGCGAGGTACGAGGGCTATGTCCACGCAGCGGGCATGGTGCTGCTGCTGGGCCTGTCGGCATACGTCATGTATAACGATATTGCGAGGCTGATAACATGAGCACGAGGGAAAATACAAAAGCGATAAAAGTCGGAGGCGTCGCCGTGGGAGGCGGCGCCCCTGTTTCAGTGCAGTCGATGTGCTGCACGAAGACCCAGGACGTGGACGCCACGCTCAGACAGATATCGCAGCTCGCCGCGGCGAGCTGCGATATCGTGCGCCTGGCCGTGCCGGACATGGACGCCGCCCGGGCAATTTCGGCGATAAAGGAGCGCTCGTCCCTGCCCATCGTCGCCGATATCCACTTCGACTACAGGCTCGCCATCGAGGCCGCGCAGAGGGGCGCGGACAAGATACGCATAAACCCCGGCAATATCGGCGGGCCGGAGAACGTCGCCAAGGTCGCGAGGGAGTGCAGTTTACATAACATACCGATACGCATAGGCGTGAACGGCGGCAGCCTGGAAAAGCCGCTTTTGGCGAAGTACGGGCACCCGACGGCGGAGGCGATGCTGGAGTCGGCGAAGGGGCATATAAAACTGCTCAACGACTGCGGCTTTGACGACATAGCGCTGTCGATGAAGGCGTCCTCGGTGCCGCTGACGGTAGAGGCGTACCGGCTGGCGGCGCGGGAGCTGCCCTACCCGCTGCATCTGGGCGTGACGGAGACGGGCACGGCCTACGGCGGGGTCATCAAGTCTGCGGTTGGCATAGGCGCACTGCTGATGGAGGGCATAGGCGACACGATAAGGGTCTCGCTGACGGCCGACCCCGTGGAGGAAGTCAGGGCCGGAGTGGAGATACTCAAGGCGGCGGGGCTCAGGAAGGGCGGCGTGCGCCTCGTGTCCTGCCCGACCTGCGGGCGGACGGAGATAGACCTCATCGGCCTCGCGCACGAGGTGGAGGAGCGGCTGCGCGGCCTGGAGCGGGACATCACCGTGGCGGTGATGGGCTGCGTGGTGAACGGCCCCGGCGAGGCGCGGGAGGCGGACTACGGCGTCGCGGGCGGCAAGGGCTGCGGCCTGCTGTTCAGGAGGGGCGAGATAGTGAGGAAGGTGCCGGAGCGGGAGCTGTGCTCGGCGCTCATGGAGCTTATTGAGAGCGAGGCGGGAAGATGAGCGGAAAGAGCCTGGGGTTTCTCGAGCTGTTCCCGGGCTGCGAGGGCCTGGGAAGTATGTGCGGAGGTCTGGACAAGGCCACGGTACAGCTCGCCACGGTGGACGAGGACAATTTCACGATGAGGGTCGAGGCCACCTTTGCCCGCGCCCCCGCGCCTCAGGAGCTGGAGGTCATCGAGCAGGAGCTTGCTGAGGAATTTGGCTTCTTCTCCGTCAAGATCATCGGAGACTATGAGCACTCGGACAAGCAGGCGTCGAAGGTGTTCTACGGCAAGGGCCTCAAGGAGCCGAAGCTCTCGGAGATGGGCAGCCTGAACCTTGAGAGCGGCACCGTCACGGTGAAGGGCGAAGTCTTCGCCGTGAACAACCGCGAGATACAAAAGCGCGGCGCCTCGGTGCTCAGCTTCGACATGACGGATCACACCGGCAGCGTCAGGGTGAACAAGTTCTTCGACAAGACGGAGGACGCCGCCGTGCTCGGGAAGGTCAAGACGGGCCAGACCCTCATAGTCCGGGGCCGGACTACATACAACAAATTCGACAACGACATGGTGCTCGAACCGTACTCGATAATCCTGAGCGAGCCGGACATCAGACCCGACGAGGCGAAGGAAAAGCGCGTGGAGCTGCACCTGCACACGAGATACTCCACCCTCGACGCGCTGACGGATATCGAGAAGGTCGTAAAGCGTGCCGCACAGTGGGGCCACAGGGCCATTGCCGTCACCGACCACGGCACGGCCCAGGCCTACCCCGAGATGTCCAAGTTCGGCAAGAAGAACGGCGTCAAGATCATCTACGGGCTGGAAGGATATTATGTAAACGACGTTGAGGAGCGCCCCGCAGTGAGGGGCAAGTGCCGGAACCTGCTCGACTGCGAGTTCGTGGCCTTCGACGTGGAGACGACGGGCCTTTCCGCCGTGTCGGACAGGCTCACGGAGATAGGCGCGGTGCTCTTCAAGGGCGGCGAGGTGAAGGCGAAGTTCAGCACCTTCGTCGACCCGGGTATGCCGATACCGGCGAACATCACGGAGCTGACGGGCATACGGGATTCCGACGTGGCGGGCGCACCCTCTGAGGCTGAGGCGATGCGTGCGTTCCTCGATTTCGTGGGCGACCGGCCCATCATAGCGCACAACGCGAGCTTCGACACGGGCTTCATGGCGGCGGCCTGCGAGCGCAGCCGGATAAAGTTCAGCCCCGTGGTGCTGGACACGCTGGTGCTCTCCCAGCGGCTGCTGCCGGAGCTCAAGCGCCACAAGCTGGACATAGTGTCGAAGCACCTGGGCCTGCCGGAGTTCAACCACCACCGGGCCTTCGACGACGCCGAGGTCGTGGCGAGGATGATGGAGAAGTTCATACCCATGCTCCAGAGCCACGGCGCGGAGCGCGTGTCGGACATAGACGGGGTGCTGAGCAAGCTCGCGGGCGCGGGCTCGAGGAAGGTGCGGCACATCTGCCTCCTGGTGCGGAACAAGACGGGCCTCAAGAACCTCTACAAGCTCATTTCGGCCTCGTACCTCGAGCACTATAACCGGAACCCGATAATACCGAGGAGCCTGCTCGAGCGGCACCGCGAGGGCCTGCTCATCGGCTCTGCCTGCGAGGCGGGCGAGGTCTTCGACGCCGTGCTGCGCGGCGTCTCCGGCGCGGAGCTAAAAAAGATCGCCTCGTTCTACGACTACATAGAGGTCATGCCGATAGCCAACAACCGCTTCCTCGTCGAGAACGGCACGGTGCGCGACGACGAGGGCCTGCGCGATTTGAACCGGAGGGTCGCAAGGCTGGCCGCGGAGCTGGAAAAGCCGCTCGTTGCCACGGGCGACGTACACTTCCTCGACCCGGAGGACGAGATCTACCGGCGCATACTCCAGGCCGCCCGCAAATTCTCCGACGCGGACAGGGAAAACCCGCTCTACTTCCGCACGACGGACGAGATGCTCGAGGAATTTTCCTACCTCGGCAGGCGTGCCTGTTACGACGCTGTGGTCACGAACCCGAACCGCATAGCGGATATGTGCGAGGATATAAAGCTCCTGCCCGACGGCCTGTTCCCGCCGAAAATAGAGAACTCTGCCGAGATACTCAAGGAGCTGGTCTACGGCAGGATGCACGAGATATACGGCGAGGATCCGCCGAAGCTCGTCGCAAAGCGCGTCGAGACCGAGCTTGGGGATATCCTCTCGAGGCACTACGACGTCATCTATATGTCGGCGCAGAAGCTGGTCGCGGACTCGAACGCGCACGGCTATCTGGTGGGCAGCAGGGGCAGCGTGGGCTCGTCGATAGTGGCCTATATGTCGGGCATCACGGAGGTGAACAGCCTGCCGCCGCACTACGTCTGCCCCAAGTGCCACCACACGGACTTCGAGTCCGGCGCGGGCTACGGCTGCGGCGCGGATATGCCGGATAAGCTCTGCCCGGACTGCGGCACGAAGATGAAAAAGGAGGGCTTCGACATACCCTTCGAGACCTTCCTGGGCTTCGGCGGCGACAAGGTGCCGGATATTGACCTGAACTTTTCGGGAGAATACCAGGCAAAAGCGCACAAGTATACAGAAGAGCTATTCGGCTCCGACCACGTGTTCAGGGCGGGCACCATCGGCACCCTGGCGGAGAAGACGGCCTACGGCTACGTGCTCAAGTACCTCGAGGAACGGGGCCTGCGGGTCTCAAAGCCGGAGGAGGCCAGACTGGCTATGGGCCTCGTGGGCGTCAAGCGCACGACGGGCCAGCACCCCGGCGGGCTGGTCGTCATTCCTCAGGACATGGAGGTCGAGGACTTCTGCCCGGTGCAGCACCCGGCGGACGACCCGGACTCCGGGATAATCACCACGCACTTTGAATATCACAGCATGGAGGACAACCTGCTCAAGCTCGACGAGCTGGGCCACGATGACCCGACCATGCTCAAGATGCTCGAGGACATGACCGGCGTCAGCGTACGCGAGATACCGCTGGACGATGCGGAGACCATGCGCATCTTCAAGACTGCGGCGCCGCTCGGCCTCACGGACGACGACCCGATAATAGGGAAGACCGGCACAATCGGCATCCCTGAGTTCGGCACGGGCTTCACAAGGCAGATGCTGGTGGACACGCAGCCGGAGCAGTTCGACACGCTGGTGCGGCTCTCGGGTTTCTCGCACGGCACGGACGTGTGGCTGGGCAACGCGAAGGAGCTCATTTTGAGCGGCACGGCCAGCGTCAAGGAGACGATAGGCTGCCGCGACGATATAATGCTCTACCTCATCTCGAAGGGGATGCCTGACAAGCGCAGCTTCAAGATCATGGAGTCCGTGCGCAAGGGCAGGGGACTGCCAGAGGGCGCGGAAAAGGAGATGCGCGACTCCGGAGTTCCGGAGTGGTATATCGACTCCTGCCGGAAGATAAAGTACCTCTTCCCGAAGGCGCACGCCGTGGCCTATGTTATGATGGCCTTCAGGATAGCCTGGTTCAAGGTACACCGGCCTCTGGAGTTTTACAGCGCGTACTTTTACAGAAGGAGCCAGAAAGACGCCTTCGACGCGGGCCTGATGCTCAAGGGCAAGGAGTTCGTGCGCCGGAAGATAAACGAGATTAAGGCGAAGTCCGACGCCACGGCGAAGGAGGACGACCTGCTCACGACGCTCGAGGCCGTGTACGAGTTCTATATGCGCGGCTTTGACTTCGCGCCGATGGATTTGTACGAGTGCGATGCGACAAAGTTCCTCATAGCCGATGAGCGCCGGCTGCGCCCTCCGTTCGTCGCCATCTCGGGCCTGGGGCTCGCCGCAGCTAACGACCTCATGAATTGCCGGACGGAACACAGGCAGTTCATCTCGATAGAAGAGCTGTCCATGGCCTGCCCCAAAGTGAGCCAGGCTCACCTTGAACAGCTGAAGAGCATCGGCGCCCTGGGCGATATGCCGGAAGAGAGCCAGATGACCCTGTTTTAGTTTACATAATATAATCCTCCTTCCCGGGTTTGGGAAGGAGGATTTTTTATTTCATCAGGCGGCGTCGAGGGGATAGTGTTCGCGGGCTGCGTCGGGCATATCGTCCCAGATGACTTCCTCCCAGTAGGTGACGCCGCGGAGGGGCTGGACGCTGAGCATGATATATGCGCCTTCGCGCAGCTCGCGCTCGGTCTTGAAGCTGATGTCGCGCTGCCTGCCGTCTGAATCGAAGCAGCTGAGCGTGTACTCGTAGTTCATGCCGTCGGACTGGCTTATCCGCTTTGCGCAGCTGTTGTCGATCTGGGTGTACCAGTCCGAGCCGGCCCAGCCGAAGCCGATGGCGGCCCCGGCGATGAGGATGATGAGCGCCACGATAAAGATGATTATGAGCAGCTTTGTGGATTCCATATCCCGCGCCTCCTATCTCGCGTTGTCGCTGTTCGGGCGGACTATCTTGTAATACGACCTCGCCGTCAGGGCGTACACGACGGCGTACACCGCGCAGAAGACCAGCAGCGTGCCGAGGGTACACAGGGCCGTGAGCTGCATATTCGTCAGAGAGAAGAGCCGGAGCATCAGCACCACCAGCTTGAAGTCGAAGGCTATGTGTACCGCCGCGACCAAAATCGGCATGAAGAACACCGTCAGGATCTGGCTGCGTATCGACCTGCGAGCCTCGCGCTCGGAGAGGCCCACCTTGCGCATGATGTCGAAGCGGGCGTTGTCCTCGTAGCCCTCGGAGACCTGCTTGTAGTAGATGATGAGCACCGTCGCCATCAGGAAGACTATGCCGAGGAAGACGCCGAGGAAGAGGAAGCCGCCGGAAAGGCCGTAGACCTCCTGCTCCGCCACGGAGCGCATATCGATGCGGAGCACGTCGTAGTAGCCCGCGTCCACGCCGCCGCCCTCGCCGGAGGCGGCCCAGTAGTCGTCTATCATGGCCGAAACCGCCTCGTCCGAGGCCTCGAAGTCGAACTGCCCGCGCCAGACATACGAGCCGTTCTCCTGACCCGCGACGAGTTCGAGGAGCGCCGCACGGTCGGGCACGACGAGGACTATCTCGTCGTCCTCCTCCGACCAGTTTACGGCCACCCTGTTGAGCACTACCTGCACGGCCGTGAGCTTCGCCTCGCCCACGAGCCCGATGCTGACAGTCCCGCCGTCCTTGTCCAGGAAGCTCAGCCCGTCCAGCTGCCCATAGCCCGAGGGCACGTGCGCCAGGGCCTCGCCGGGGGCCAATTCAGGAACCGGCTCGCCCGTGAGCTGCGAG
>CABVBV010000114.1 GCA_902496595.1 uncultured Eubacteriales bacterium
ATGAATTACATACAGGGGGATAAAGAGCACAGATGCAGCTTCAGGTGGGAATGGTAACAGAGGGCAAGGTCACGGGAATAACCAAGTTCGGGGCGTTCGTGTCGTTGCCTGAGGGCAAGAGCGGGCTGGTGCACATCTCTGAGATCGCGAATACGTTTGTAAGCGATGTGCACGACTACGTTCAGGACGGGCAGACCGTCAAGGTGAAGGTGATAGGCATAAGCGAGGATGGGAAGATCAACCTTTCCATCAAGAAGGCGGAGGAGCAGCCGAGGCCGGAGCGCCGGCCGGCGAGGCCGCAGTCTGCGCCCTCACAGCCGAGGCAGCAGTACAATGCCAGGCAGCCGATGCCGAGGGCCAACGGCCCCACCGGAGACGCGAGCTTTGAGGACAAGCTGAAGCAGTTCATGCAGGAGTCGGACAGCCGTATGGCCGACAACAAGATGTACTCCGATCACCGCACCTCCCGCCGCCGCCGCTGAGCGGGAAGTGCAAAACGCCGCGAGCGCCGCAGACCATGCAGAGGTCTGCGGCGCTCGCCGTTTTTATATTCCGCCGCCCCGCCCGGAGCGCTCAGAGGCCCAGGATGTTCCGGTACTTGTCCTCCCCGGCGACGCGGCCCACAGCGGAAAATGACATTGTCTCCGGCCTGAGCGTCCTCCCGGCCAGCTCGAGGATGTCCTTTCCGGTAACTGCGTCGTAGCGTTCGATGAGCTCATCCGGGCTGAGGCTGCCGCCCAGGAAGAGCTCTCCGTAACCCAGCCGGTTCATCCTCGAGCCCGTCGACTCAAGGCTCATGAGGATCGACGCCTTTACCTGTTCCCTTGCCCTCGAAAGTTCGGATTCCGTGACGCCCCCGTCGAGGATCTTCTTCAGCTCATCCATTATGAGGCCCAGCGCCCGCTCCTCAGTCTCGCGGTTCGTGGCCGCAGCGACTGCGAAGAGCCCCGTGTCTTCAAAGCCCGCCGTGAAGGAGTAGATGGAGTAGCACAGCCCATACTTCTCCCTGACTGTCTGGAAGAGTCTCGACGAGGCGTTGCCGCCTATGATGCCGGACAGCAGCTGCATGGCAAATCTGTCCTCGCTCGCGGTCTCGAGCCCGGGGAAGCCCAGGACTAGCTGGTTCTGCTCGGTCGCCTTCTTTTTCAGGCTGACGCAGGGTTTGTAGGCCGAGGCGGCCGCCTTGCCCGGCTTTGACTCAGGCATGGCGGAGAACCGCTCCGCGAGATCTTGCACATCTTTTTCCGCAAAGCTGCCGGAGAGCGCCGCCACCACTCTGGGAGCCGTGTAGTGCCGCTCCATGAAATCGCGCAGGCCCGCTCCTGTCATCCGCTTCAGGCTGGAAGTCCTGCCGAGCACCGGCCTGCCCAGCGCCCCTGGGAAACAGCCCAGGATGAGCCGCTCTGCCGCAACGTCTTCCGGAGTGTCCTCGTACATATCTATCTCTTCCTGGATTATTCCCTTCTCGTTTTCCACGTCGCCCTCGTCGAACTTCGAGTCGAAGAACATGGCCGAGAGCGTGTCTATGGCCAGGGGCAGGTGCGTATCCAGCACCCTGGCGTAAAAGCAGGTGTTGTCCCTCGTCGTGTAGGCGTTCATCTGCCCGCCGACGGCGTCCATGCGCTCGGCCAGCTGCGCCGCCGTGTATTCCGACGTGCCCTTGAAGAGCATATGCTCAATAAAATGTGCGCTCCCGGCCTCGGAGTATTTCTCATATCTCGAGCCCGCGCCGACCCAGATGCCTATCGAGGCCGAGCGCACGGCGTCCATGTGCTCGAAGACTATCCTCGCCCCGTTCGGCAGCTCTATCTTTTCGTACATTCCCAGCCCTCCAATGTGTGCTTACAATATTGTAACACGAAAGGCCGCAAATGCGAAGAGGGTAATCCTGCCTCAGCCGTCGTAGACGGCTCCGACCTCGCGCCGGCGGCGGAAGATGGTGAGCCAGCAGACGGCCAGGGTGAAGAGGGCCGAGACGCTCACCGCCGTTCTCGGGCTCATGAGCTCGCCCAGAGCGCCGACTATGAGGCTGAAGACGCCCATGCAGAGGTAATACAGCATACTCTCGAAGGCGTTTATCCTGGCCCGCATCTCGTCCGGTATGTAGCCCTGCACGGCTGCGAGGCGCATCGTGGCGCTGCCTATGCCGAGATAACCCGCAGCCGCCCGGTTCAGGAGCATGAGCGGATAGGGCAGCCAAAGCAGGCTCGCGTCCATGAGTTCGTAGGCATTGTAAACGAAAAAGGCGTATTTAAACCGCTTCCCTCGGGGTATCTCCCTCCTGTACCTCACCGCGCCGCCGAGGCTCCGCCCCGCGAACTCGGCCACGGAAAAGAGCGAGTAGAGCGCCGGGGCCGCGCTGAAATACGCCACCAGCAGGGAAGAATAGCCGTTTCCCACTCCGTTCGTCACGGCCATGTAGGAGTATATGGCCAGGAGCCCCCGCTCCTTCTTGAGCCAGGCCGCGGCGTCCCTCAGGTCGCCCAGCCAGCGGCGGAGCGAGAAGCCCTCGCCGCCGCGCCGTTCCTCTTTGACGCATATCCTGCTCTCTATGCATGCTGCGAGAACGGAGAGAGCGCCCTGGCCTATGAGTATGGCCGCCACGCCCACGGCCTCCATGAGCCAGGCCGCCGCCGGGGCCATGACCACCTGCATGACGGGGTACACCATGGACGAGACGGTGTAGCCCCGCTCCTCGGCGCCCTCGGGGATGAGCTTCGGGAAAATGCTGTTGTAGGCCAGGGAGTCGAAGGCCGAGAGGCTCGAGAGCAGCAAGGAGAAGAAGAGGTAGCCGACGTAGGTGAAGTCGTGCCCCAGCAGGTAGAATCCCGCCGCAGCGTAGAGTAGGCCGTCCACCGCGTCGCCGCCGACGAGGAAGGGCTTGCGCGGCAGCCTGTCCATGAAGGGCGCGGCCACCAGGGGCACGATGAAGCCCGGCACGACGTTTATGGCTATGAGCAGCGCCGCCGCCAGCGTGCTGCCCGTCTCCCGGTAGACGAGGAAGGAGAGCGCAAAGCTGCCCGCAATGCCGCCCGCCGCGCCCAGCACAGTCGCGGATATGAGCAGCGTGAAGTCCCGTGTCCAGAGCTTTGGTTTCAAAGAAATCGCCTCCCGCCTATATTTTAGGCCGGAGGCTTAAAAAAGAAAAGACGGCTGTTTTGGGAAAATAAAAGCCAGAACAGCCGCTTAAGTTTGGGTCTAACCCCGATAGCCAGGAAAATCGAGCAGGAGCTCATACGCTTGCCTGTACATTCGCCGAGCCCGCAGCCACTCGAGCACACGAGGCAGGTGGAAACTGGCGTAGCCTATGGGCAGCTCGCGCCGCATGGTCTCGAAGAGCTCCATGAGCTCCTCACCGTATTCCGGATGCTCGAGGTAGTCCGGGTACTCCAGCCGGTAGCGGACGAGGCCGCAGATGCGCCCTGCGAGCTCGCGCACGGACTCGGGCGAAGGGGCCGTAGCCCTTTCCGCACGGTCGAGCGCCTCCAACGCCTCCTGCCGTCTGCCCAGGAGCTCGCAGGCAACAGCCAGTTTATGCAGCTCCATTGCGCTCACAGCTCCGAGTTTTACGAGAGCGTTGTAGGCCTCCTGCGCCCGGCCCAGCTCCAGCGCCGTGGCCGCACGGTTGTACTCGATGCTGCGCACCGTATCTTCGTCGCCCAGCGCCCGCGCCATGCGCTCTGCGGCCTCGTAGTGCCGGAGCATGGCCTCGTACTGCACACTGTTGCTGTAACAGTTGCCGATGATGAGCCTCGAGTGCAAGAGCACCCACAGCCGGCCCTCGTCGGCGGCGAGACGGCAGGCACGCTCCAGAAGTTCCAGAGCCAGGGTGTTGTTGCCCTCGCTGTAAGCCGCTTTGCCGTGCAGATGATAGGCGTAGGCCGCCCCGTCAAAGCGGCAGAGCGCCTCGAAATCGCCCGAGAGCCATAAGAGCAGCGAGCGCTGCCTCGGCTCCAGCGCGGGCTCCATGGCCAGCACCCAATCCGGAGCATCGTGCCCGTCCGAGAATAGCCGCAGAAGCAGGGCCGCGTCTACGCAGTACGGCCCGTTTTCGAGCCGCGCCGCCCCGAGCTCGGAGCGCAGCGCCTCCCACAGCCCGTAATCGAGGGAGAAGACCGCTTCGTAGCAGCGGTCTATGAGTTCCGAAATCTCCGGACGCTCAACCATGCCCATTCCCAAGCGCTCAAAGAGCGCCGCGATGAGTTCCGGGTCTGCGCCCTCTCTCCCGGCTTCTATTTTTGAGAGCCAGGATACGGAGCAGATACCGCGGCAAAGCCCCTCCTGGCTCCAGTTCCTCTCAAGTCTCGAGCGCCTGATAAGCGCACCTGCGAGTTCCGGCTTCAATCGCTTGACCTCTTTCTCCTTCTCAGCCTGCCGAGCGGAAGCGCCCGCTTTGCCGAGGCCGCGTACTCCTTGAAGAGCAGCTCCATGGAGTCCATGAAGAGCTCCCGCTGCTCCTCGTCTCCGAAGAGATCCTTCGCTGCGGTCAGGGCCTTCCTGACCTTCTGCTCCGTGAGGTCGGTGAGCGTCTTTGCGCCCGTGGCCTCCAGAGCGCCGAAGACGGCGTCGGTCAGCTCCTGCCTCTGCTGCAGGTCGAGCCCGTCGGCCCAGCCGTGGATGGCGTCGTTGAAGACGCGGCTCCTGAAGGCGAAGTCCTCGCAGCGCACAAAACCCGTGCGCATGACCTCCCAGGTGTAGCCGTTGTGGGCCGAGATGCCCGTCTCCGTGCTCTCAACTATCTCAAAGTCCGCGTCGTGGCTGAGCAGCACGCCGACGAGGGAGTACTGCGGCACGAGGGTGTGGATCTTCGAAGCGATGCGCCTGTACTCGGGCAGGTCGCGCACCGGCTCGCGGAAGCCGGGGCCGTCGTTGTTGTAGACCTCGATTATCCGCTCCTGCAGTTCCTCGGGGTTGTGCATGGCGGCGTAGACGGCGAGGTTGCCGCCCTTGGAGTGCCCGCCGACGCGCATCTTTCCGTCAAAGCGCCAGGCCGCCCGCATGAGATAGCTCGCTGCGTCCGTCTGAGCCGGTACGGCGTCGAGGCTGCCCATGTTGAAATCCTCTTTCCATGCGACGAGGTTGTCGTCAGTGCCCCGGAAGGCTATATACCGCGTGTCGTCCGGAAGGACTATGGTCATGGCCGAAAACTGCTTCTCGGCCTTCTGGTCTACATGGTAGACGAAGTCGCGCAGCCGCAGGCCCTGAAACCTCGGGGCCGAGAGCATCTTCTTGAGCATGGTCACGGCGCCCGGCGCGAGCAGCACGCCGCGGCGCACGTCCTCCTCGCCGAACTTGTCGAAGTAGCCCTGCGCGGCCTCCTGTATGCTCCTCTCGCCCTCGGAGGGCACTATGCCCGTGAAATCCATGGACACCAGCTTGCAGATAAGGAGGTTGTCCACCTCGTTGAAGGGAGAGACAGAGAGGGGAAGGTCGCCCCTCCAGTCGATGTAATCGAGAGCGTTCGGCATTACATCTTCTCTATCGCGTGGCGCATATAGGGGTTGTGCGCCCGTTCGATGCTCAGCATACTGCTCTCGGCATGGCCCGGGTAGACCTCATAGTCTCCCTCGAGGTTCGCCAGCCTCTTAAGGGAGGCCAGCTCCACCCTCATGTCTCCACCTGGGAAGTCAGTCCTGCCGCAGCTGCCGCGGAACAGCGTGTCGCCTGTGAAGAGCGCGTCGCCGCAGACGAGGGTCACGCCCCCAGTCGTGTGACCTGGAGTTGCCATGACCTTGAAGCTGAGGCCGCCCACTTCCACCGTGTCGCCCTCCTTGTAAAACGTCGTGCCCTCGGGGGGCTGGAACCTGCCGGAGCCTCCGTTCTTGAGCGTCTCCAGCTCCTTCTCAGACATATAGAACCTGGCTCCCGTTGCCTCGAGCACGGCCTGAACCGCGCCCACATGGTCAAAGTGCGCGTGCGTGAGCATGACGGCTGAGCACTTGAGCTTGTTGCCCTCGATATAGTCAAGTATGGTGTTCGACTCGTCGCCGGGGTCTATCACGGCGCAGTCCAGAGTTGTCTCGTCGGTGACAACGTAGCAGTTCGTCTCTATCGGCCCGACGACAAGGGTCTTTATGAGCATATTCACAGTTCCTCCGTGTCCAGAATTATTGTGACCGGCCCGTCGTTCACGGACGCGACCTGCATCTCCGCTCCAAATTCTCCCGTCTCGACCTTGAAACCGCGAGCCCTGCACTCGGCTATGACGAGCTCGTAGAGCGGCACGGCGGTCTCGGGCCTTGCGGCCTTTGTGAAGCCCGGGCGGCGGCTCTTCGCGTCCGCATAGAGCGTGAACTGGCTTATTATGAGCAGTTCCGCCCCCGCGTCCTTGGGGTTCACGTTCATCTTGCCGGCCTCGTCCTCGAAGACGCGCAGGCCGCAGACCTTGTCGGCTATCTTCTTCGCCTCGGCTTCGGTGTCCGCGACGTTCACGCCCAGCAGCACGAGAAAGCCCTTATCTATGCTGCCCCTGACTTCGCCGCCTATCTCGACCGAGGCGGACTTCACCCTCGTTACGACTGCCCTCATGAGCTTGCCCTCCTGACTTCTATGACGCCGCGGATGGCGGCTATCTTGTTTATTATGACCTTCAGCTCGTCGAGCGTCTTGACCTCCACCGTCACCGCCGCCGTGGACTGGTCGTTGCCGACGTCCCGGGCCGAGAGGCTGCGCACCTTGGCGTTCAGGGCGTTGAGCACCGTGGCGATGTCCATGATGAGGCCGGAGC
>CABVBV010000115.1 GCA_902496595.1 uncultured Eubacteriales bacterium
CCAACTTCTCGGTAGCGATGTCGTGTTTCACGCTGGCCATAGGCGCTGCGTCGGTGCGCGAGGATCTGCGCCTCGGCATCCAGAACGGCGTGTCGCGGGGCACGAGCCTCACGGCCGGCTTTGCGGCGAATATAGCGGTGGCGCTGGTCGCGGCGCTCGGCGTGACGCTGGTCGAGTGGGCGTGCATCTACCTGCGGGGCGCGGTGAGGATAGGATTTTACAGCATATTCGCGCTCATCTACGGTGAGGACGCGGGCGTACTTGGGCAGCTTCGGAGCTTTCTGCTGAATTTTCTCTGGTGCGGCTCAATGGTATTTGTGGGCAGTTTCCTGTCGCTGATGTACTGGAGGCTGACGAGGTTCTGGCGTTGGGTGGTATCGTTTGTCATAGGAGCGGCGGCGCTGCTGCTGTTCAGTTCCGGTGTGTTTCTTCTGATAAGCAATGCCAAGACGGGCAGCGGTTTCCCGGCCTGGCTGCTGGAAACCGCCCGCTGGCTGGGCGAGGCGCCGGTGAATCTGTGCATCTGCCTCGTGGGCATAGCCGCGGTCTTCGCCGTCTTCGACTGGCTCCTGACCCGCAAGGCACCAATTACAGCGGCGACGGCATAAAAAAAGCCTCCCTTGCGCAAAGGGAGGTGTCACGGCGCAAGCCGTGACGGAGGGATCGCGGATGACGTACACGGTTCCGGCATTTAGAAAAGCATAAAGTTTTCGCCCGCCTTTTACAAAAAAGGCGGGCGAAGCGCTGTGATCAGTTTTGCAGCTGGCGTTTCCTCGCGAAGTTGACCATGCCCTCGGGCAGCTCGTTCAGCCTGAGCAGCATCTTGCCCGCACCGTAGGCCGCGCAGGAGATGGGGTCGTCAACGACCACTGTGCGCAGCTTGGTGTCGTGCTCCACGAGCATATCTATGCCGTAGATGAGGCTGCCGCCGCCGGACATGACTATGCCGTTCTGCGAAATGTCTGCTACCAGCTCCGGCGGTGTGCGCTCCAGCACGTAGTGTACGCTCTCCAGTATCTCCCGCGCAGGTTCCATGAGCACCTCCGCAAGCTCCGTCGAGCTCAGCTTCACCATCTTGGGCAGACCCGTCACAAGGTCGCGGCCCTTGACCTCCTCGATGCCCACCTCGGGCTTCGGCACCACGCAGCCTATGTTTATCTTGACTTCCTCCGCGGTCTTCGCGCCTATGAGCACGTTGTACCTGCGCCGGACGTAGCGGATTATCGCGTCGTCAAAGCTGCCGCCCGCGACCTTGATGGACTCGCACTCGGCCACGCCGCCCAGCGAGACCACCGCCGTCTCGGTGGTGCCGCCGCCTATGTCGATGATGAGGTGGCCGTCCGGCTTCGAGACGTCGATGCCCGCGCCGTAGGCCGTCGCCACCGCGCTCTCTACGAGGTAAACCTTCCTCGCCCCAGCTTCGACCACCGCGTCTATCACGGCGCGCTCCTCAACTCCCGTGATGCTGCCCGGGACGCACACAAGCACCCTGGGCTTGAACAGGCTGAAGCTCGTCACGCGCCCGATGAGCTCCTTGAGCATCGCCACCGTCATGTCGTAGTCCGAGATGACGCCGTCCATGATGGGCTGTATCGGCACGATGCTTGCCGGTGTCCGGCCCAGCATCTTCTGGGCCTCGTGACCGACCTTCAGCAGCTT
The DNA here is from genome assembly GCA_902496595.1 of uncultured Eubacteriales bacterium. Classification (GTDB taxonomy): domain Bacteria; phylum Bacillota; class Clostridia; order Oscillospirales; family Oscillospiraceae; genus Scatomorpha. The sequence continues at coordinate 1,660 of CABVBV010000115.1, forward strand.
GCCCGAGAACTTGTCCACCGCCACGATGGTCGGCTCCCTTATCTGCACGCCCTTGCCCCTCGAATAGAGCAGTACGCCTGTCGTTCCCATGTCGAGCGCTATATCCCGTTCAAATATCAGCATAGCTTTTGCACCTTTCCAGTCTTACCGTAATCATAGACCGCTCGCGGCAGTCTTATTCCACCTTGGCCACCGCAGCGCAGACCACGCTCTCGGCTCCGGCGAGGCCAAGCATCCTCGCGCATTCGGACACCGTGGCCCCGGTGGTTATTATGTCGTCAATGAGCAGTATCTTCCTGCCGTCCACGAGTTCCGGGTCGATCGTCTCGTAGGCTCCGGAGATGTTCGCCCGGCGCTTTTCAATGCTCCCTGTGCCGGACTGCGGCGCTACGTCTTTCTTTTTCCTGAGCGTCTCCACCGCGACGTCGCCCAGCTCCAGCGCCGCCGCCATGGCTATGAGCATCGCCTGGTCGTAGCCGCGCTCCTTCAGACGCTGGCTCGAGAGCGGCACCCAGGAGATGAGGTCGTACTCGCCTTTCAGCCTCTCCTCGATGCACTCCGCAACGAGCCTTCCAAAGACGCCCGCATAGGCCGTGACGCCCTGGAACTTGTACCTGTGCAGCGCCTCACGCACGGCGCCCTCATACCTGAGCGGAGCTACACAGGCCTCGACGAAGTCGGTGCCAGCTCTGTCCGTGGGCTTGGTATACGGAAGGTTTTTACCGCATTCCTCGCACATCCCGCTCTCGCCCCGCTTCAACAGCTTCCGGCAGAACGCGCATTTGGGAGGAAAGATGATGTCCAGTATCCCGCTTCTCGACTTCGGCACGGCAATCACGCCTCCTTCTCTATTTTTCAGAGCAGAGCCTGAGCCTCAGGCCGCTGTACCGCCTTGACTGAACGTGGTTGTCTATCATCTTGTGCGCCGTTTCACCGTCTCCGACCATGACGAGCAGCTCCTTCGCCCGCGTCACCGCCGTATAAAGCACGCCCCGAGTCAGCAGCCTGGGAGCCGCCTGCGCCAAGGCCAGCACTACCGCTCGGTACTCGCTGCCCTGAGACTTGTGTACGGTCATAGCCCAGGCGTGCTCAAGCTGCGTGAGCTGCTCAAAATTCAGCGCAGCCAGCCTGCCGTCAAAGTCCACCGTAAGCGCCTCGTTCTCTATGTCGATGCCTATTATATAGCCTATATCTCCGTTGTAAATACCCAAGCCGGCCTCGGCCTTCTGACCGGGGCCCCGGCTCCTGTGCCAGATTATATCATAGTTATTTCTGATTTGCATCACCCTGTCGCCCTCGCGGAAGGTGACTTCGCCAAAAATTTTCTCGTTTTTGCCCTGCGCCGCCGGATTCAGCGCCGCCTGGAGCCTCCTGTTCAGCGCCGCAGAGCCCAACTCGCCCTTCCTCGTCGGCGTGAGCACCTGTATCTCCTCCGGCGCGATGCCCATCCTCTTCGGCAGCCTCTCGGAGCACAGCTCAACTATCGTTTCCGCCGCCCGGGCCTCATCCCTCCGGTTCAACAGGAAAAGATCGCCCGAGTTATCCCTGAAGTCCGGATGTTCGCCTCGGTTTATCATGTGCGCACACTTGACTATCCGGCTGTCCTCCGCCTGACGGAATATCTCCGTCAGCCGCACGGAGGGCACCGCCTCCGAGCGGAGCACGTCCGAAAATACGCGGCCGGGCCCTACGCTCGGCAGCTGATCCGCATCGCCGACCAATATCAGCCGGCAGCCCTCCGGCAGCGCCGACAAGAGCGCTTTCATCAAAGTTATGTCAACCATCGAACACTCGTCCAGTACCACCGCGCCGCAGTCGAGGGGCTCGTCCTCATCCTTGGCAAACACGGTCTCCTCGGAGTCCTCGGAGAAGCCTGCGCCGAGCAGCCGATGGATAGTGGAGGCCTCGCGGCCCGTCAGCTCTGACATACGCTTCGCGGCCCGGCCTGTGGGCGCGGTGAGCAGGGTCTCGATGCCCAGGCTGTCGTACATATTGAGTATGCCGCGCAGAGAAGTCGTCTTGCCCGTGCCCGGGCCTCCGGTGAGCGCCATGACACGGCTCCGGGCGGCGAGGCTGAGCGCCTGCCTCTGGAGCGGCGCGTAGACTATTCCGCCTAGGTTTTCCATGTCCTCGACGAGCTTTTTTGTCTTCTCATCCTCCGGCTTGGGCGCGGAAGCGAGCTCTTTGAGCCTGTACGCGACGTAGGTCTCGGCCTCGTAGAGCTCCGTGAGGTAGCAGGCGTCCCTGCCCGCGAGCGGGACTCTGGTGATGACGCCGCGGTCTTCCAGCACCTCGACGGCTTCGGCCACGCTCCCTGGCTCCGCGCCGATGAACTGGGCGGTGGCTGCCGTGAGCTTGTCCATCGGTATGAAGCAGTGGCCGTTGTTGGCGTTGTGCCTCAGCTCGAAGATGACTGCTGCGCGGATGCGGTTGGGGTCGTCGGCCTCGCAGCCCAGGTCGAAGGCGAGGTGATCCGCCTCGGCGAAGGAGCCGCCTATGTGCGGAGCAGCCAGTATGTAGGGGTCGCCGCCGAGCACATCCATGGCGCCCTCGCCGTAGAATTTGTACAGCTTCACTGCGAGCAGCGGCCTGAGCCCGTGGCCGCAGAGAAACTCCATGAGCCGCCTCAGCCCGGCCTGGCGGCGGAAGTCTGCGGACATACGCAGGGCCTTCTCGCGGCTGATGCCTCTTATCTCCTCAAGCCGTTCGGGATGGTTCTCGAGCACGTCGAGGGTCTTTTCTCCGAAACTGTTCACGATGAGGGCCGCAGTGGCGGGGCCGATGCCCTTGACGGCACGGCCTGCGAGGTAGGAGTAGATGGCCTCCGCAGTCCTCGGCAGGCTCCGCTCCGCGTACTCGGCCTTGAACTGCCTGCCGTGGCTCGGGTGGGTCATCCAAGCCCCGAAGGCGTGCAGCTCCTCTCCGGCACAGGCCGAGGGCAGTGTGCCGACTACCGTCGTCACCCCGCCGTCCATGGTGTCCAGGCGCAGAACCGTATATCCGTTTTCCTCGTTCGCGTAGATCACGCTCACGACCCGCCCCGAGAGCTCGCTGAGTTCTTCCCGTTCGTCCATTCTTCCCCATCCCATCCGAGGCTCACGCAGTCCCAGCGCTTTGAGATAAGCCTTGCAAGCTCCCGCGTTTCCTCGTCCATTCCGCAGTCGTCTATGACGATCGCGCATCGCAGTGTGCCGTTTTCCCTCAGCCACATGAGGGCGCAGACCGTCTCTTCCAGGCCGGGCTCGCAGCCGGTAACTCTGAGCCTCAGCTCCAGCCCGGTGTTTCTGCCGACGCGCACGGGCAGCAGCAGCGAGCCCCTGAGCGACCAGAGGAACACCACGACCAGCCCCGCCGCGACGGCGCAGAGCAGTATCTTCCAGAACACCTCGCCACCCCCTTCTGTACAGTCTATGGGGCGGCGGGGATTTTAGTTAAACAAATATTGAGGTGAAACCGTAGGTGAGGCCCGTGACGAGAATGCCGGCTATGACGACGCCGAGCAGTACGGAGGGCAGGGCGTTGCGCAGCCGCATATTCATGACCGCGGCGATCAGCGCCCCAGACCACGCGCCCGTACCGGGCAGGGGGATCGCCACGAAGAGCGTCAGCGCGAAGAATTGGAATCTGTGTATCCTGTCCCACTTGCCCTCGGCCTTGGTCTGCAGCTTTTCCGCCAGACGGCCGAGTTTTTCGCTTTTCCGGGTCATCCATTTGAATATTGGCCGGATGAACAGGATGATGAAGGGGACGGGCAGCATATTACCGATAATGCTGACCGCCATCGCCTCCATGTGCGTCAGCCCCAGACCCACGCCTATCGGGATCGCTCCGCGCAGTTCGACGACCGGTATCATTGAGATGATGAACGTGGCAAGGTACTTGCCCACGTCCGCCCCGGTTATGGCCTCTACGATGAAATCTACCATGATAAAGTATACCTCTTTCAAATAATGGCGCAAGCGGCGACGGAGGGATCGTCTCCATTTTGAACTTGCGACCCCTCAGTCGGCTCCGCCGACAGCTCCCCTTGCGCAGGGGAGCCTTTTCGCTTCCCGGAACCGTGCCCCTACGGTTTGAGATCAGGAGAGCACTTTTTTGAGGTATTCGCCGGTCGCGCTTTCGGCGCAGCCTGCGCAGTCTTCGGGAGTACCGGCGAAGACCACGGTGCCGCCCGCGTCGCCGCCTTCGGGGCCCAGGTCGATGATGTGGTCTGCGACCTTTATGACGTCCAGGTTGTGCTCGATGACCACCACCGTGTTGCCCGCGTCCGCCAGCCGGTCGAGTATCGTTATGAGCTTCTGCACGTCCGCCGTGTGCAGGCCCGTCGTCGGCTCGTCGAGCACGTACACCGTCGCGCCCGTCGAGCGCTTGGAGAGCTCCGTCGCCAGCTTCACCCTCTGCGCCTCGCCGCCCGACAGCGTAGTGGACGACTGGCCCAGCTTCACGTAGCCCAGGCCCACGTCGAAGAGCGACTGGATCTTGTCGCGGATCTTCGGCAGGTTCCTGAAGAACTCAAGCGCCTCCTCGACGGTCATGTCCAGCACGTCGGAGATGTTCTTGCCCTTGTAGCGCACCTCCAGCGTCTCGCGGTTATACCGCTTGCCCTTGCACACGTCGCAGGGGACGTAGACGTCCGGCAGAAAGTGCATCTCGATTTTTATAAGCCCGTCGCCCGAGCAGGCCTCGCAGCGCCCGCCCTTCGTGTTGAAGGAGAAGCGCCCCGGCCCGTAGCCGCGCAGCTTCGCGTCCTCGGTCGATGAGAAGAGCTCGCGTATATCGTTGAAGACGCCCGTATACGTCGCGGGGTTCGACCTCGGCGTGCGGCCTATCGGCGACTGGTCTATGCAGATGACCTTGTCCACGTTTTCCAGCCCGTCGATGCCGAGGCAGCGCCCGGGCCGGACGTGGGCGCGATTCTTCACCGCCGCCAGGGTCTTGTACAGCACCTCGTTCACAAGGCTGGACTTGCCGCTGCCCGAGACCCCCGTCACCGCCGTGAGCACGCCGAGCGGTATTTCGACGTCGATATTCTTCAAATTGTTCTCGCTCGCGCCGC
>CABVBV010000116.1 GCA_902496595.1 uncultured Eubacteriales bacterium
AAGGGCAAGGCGCAGTTCACGGCCTTCATGCAGGACGCGCTCGAGGCGGTGTCCTCGGCGGGCTGCTGCCTGTTCTCGGCGCAGACCTTCGTACCCGGGGTGTTCTTCAAGCTGGGGCCGAACAGCCCGGTGACGAAGCTCGTGGGCAGGGTCATGCCGCACATGGGGCCGATGGTGGCGCTCATGCTGAACATGACGCCGGCAATAGCCTTCAACTCGCTGCTGCTTTTACCTCACGCGGAGGCGCTGCGGCGGGCTACGGGGCTCAGGATGTTCACCGGCTCCTTCCTCGACCTCGGCGAGCGCTCGTATAACCTCGAGCGGCTGTACAATCTCCGCGAGGGCCTGACGGCGAAGGACGACACGCTGCCGAAGCGGCTCACAAAAGAATTGCAGGATCCCTCCGACCCGAGGACACGTGTGCCGCTGGAGAAGATGCTGCCCGTGTACTACAAGGTGCGCGGCTGGGACAAGGAGGGCCGGCCGACGAAGCGAAAACTCCGACGTCTCGGCATAGAGGAGGCGGCAAAATGAGCGTCGAGGTCACATACCGGGGCGCGCTTCCGGAGCTCATGGGCGTATCCTCGGAGCAGGTCGAGGCCGGGACGGTCTCCGAGGTCATGGCGCATATAAGGAAAAGGTATTCAAAAGAGGCGTACCGCGAGGCGAAGCGGATGCTGATAGTGATAAACGGCGAGAGCATACAGCTCCGCCGCGGATACAAGACGGCTCTTGTTGAGGGAGACCGGCTGAGTTTCCTGCCCATCTGCGGCGGCGGATAAGACAAAGGAGGACAAAATGGCGGACATTGAAAAGGTAAAGCGGGCGTATTACCGCACGTTCCAGGGCGTGTTCGGCGTGGGCGAGAAGTTCATGCCCTGGCGCAAGCCGGAGCTGGTGACGGGGCCGGGCGGCATCCGGGAGATACCGAGGCTGCTGGCGGACGCGGGCGTGAAAAAGCCCATGCTGGTGACGGGGCCGAACATCGTGAAGACCATCGGCAAGCGGATCATGGAGATACTCGACGAGGCCGGGATAGCCTGCGCGGTGTTCTCGGAGGTGGAGGCGAACCCCTCGGTGGTGACTGCGGAGCGCGTATATCTGCGGTATCAGGAGAACGACTGCGACGGCTTCATCGCCTTGGGCGGCGGCTCGCCGATGGACGCGGCGAAGGCCGCGGCGGCGCTCTGCGCGAGGCCGGACAAGCAGCTGACGCAGCTGGCGGGGCTTCTGAAGGTGGGCAGGCCCATCCCGCCGCTCATCGCGATACCGACGACCTCGGGCACGGGCAGCGAGACGACGGTCGCGGCGGTCATCACGGACAGGGAGACGAACCACAAATACGCCATCATGGATCTGCACCTCATCCCGCGCTATGCCATCCTCGACCCGGAGCTGACCGTAGGCCTGCCGCCGAGGACGACGGCGACGACGGGCATGGACGCCCTGACCCACGCGGTGGAGGCCTACCTCTGCTGGACGTACAACACCCGGGAGAGCATACGCGACGCTGAAGAGGCGGTGCAGAGCATTTTCGTGAATCTGGAGAAGGTGTACGCTCACCCGGAGGACATAAACGGACGGCAGGAGATGATGCTCGCGGCCTTCAAGGCGGGCTTTGCCTTCACGCGCTCGAGCGTGGGCAACGTACACGCGATAGCGCACACGCTGGGCGGCTTTTACAACACGCCGCACGGGCTTGCGAACGCGGTCATCCTGCCCATCGTGCTCGAAGACTACGGCGAGGCGGTCTACCCGAAACTGGCGAGGCTGGCGGAGCTGGCGAAGGTGAAGACCTGCGGCACGACGGAGGAGAAAGCGAAGGCCTTCATAGCGGAGATACGTGCGATGAACCGGCGCATGGGCATACCCACGGGCTTCGACTTCATAAAGGACGAGAATATCCCGACCATGGTGAAATACGCCCTTGCCGAAGCGAATCCGGTATACCCTGTGCCGGTGGTATACGACAGGGAACGCTGCGCCGCCGTCATTCGCCGAATAAGGCGCGAAGCCTGAACCGAGAATACCCATAACTAAAGCGGAGCGCCGGATGCGCTCCGCTTTAGTATGCTCCCTAGCCTCGCAGAGTTTCGAGGCTGCGGCGTGTACTTCGCCAATTTTCCTGCTCAGGCTATTTCAGCTCCAACAGTTGTTCCGCCTCTCCGGCGAGGGCGCAGACCTGTCTGTCGAGCATTGCCATCAGGGCCGCCGCCCGTTCTCCCAGCTTCTCGTCCGCCTGGAGCTCTCTAAGGCCCTTCAGTCTGTCGATGGTCTTCTGGTTGAGACCCAGGGCATTGTAATAATCGCTCTCGAGCGCCCTCCTGCCGGCTTCAGTATCAGGGTCGTCAAAGCCGAGCAGGAAGTCGGGTGTGGTGCCGAAGAACCGGGCGATCGCGCAGACCGTGGCCGCAGACGGGGTGGTTGGCGAGCCCTTTGGCTTCAGGTACTTCCTTATCGCCGGTCTGGATACGCCGACAGCGTCTGCCAGCTCCTGGATGTTCACAGCCTTGCCCTGGCCGTTGTTCCCGTTCATCAGATAGGCCAGGCGCTTCCTGAAAACGTCGTTCATGCTCGCCTCTCCGTCTCCGGGCACAAAGACCTCCGCAGCCTCGATAGGGCGTTCCCGCCTCGACTTCTGCTGCTTCTCCTTTACCGGCTTCTCCTTGGCCGCTTTTTTCTTCTCTTCCATTTTAAATGTGCCTCCAAACGGCAAAAGTAACTTTAGTTTCTAATTATGGCACCTGCGGCGCCGCCTGTCAATCACAATTATATTAAATTAACAGATTATCGGTTTACGAGGGACTGGAAATGTGTTATCATGCTTGGACGTGGAACAAATGGGCTCCAAGCCAAGTCTAATCTGACGCTTATTCTTTTCACCAAAAGAGGGATATACGATGAAGTTCAATGGAAATCACCGGACTGGTTCCCACTCCGACCGGCCTGAAGAGCATATGTCTGAGAAGAGGCCGAGAAAGCGCTCGAACGCGGGCAAAATAGCGGCAATTTCTGTCTGCGTGGTGCTCATTCTGGTCTTCGGAGCCGTGGCCTGGTATATGAGCTGGGAGAAACCTCCCGAGAGGCCCGGCAGCGGCCTGGTAGACCCCACCTATGAGAGCACAAAACCGGCCGAGAGCAGCTCGCCCGAGGCCACGGCGGCTCCGACCGTCGAGCCGACCGACGACCCCAACGAAGGCGCCCCGGCCTCGCTCAACGAGAATATGTACACCTTCCTCATCGTCGGGCTCGACCAGGTCTCCAACAGCACCGACACGATGATGGTGGGCCGCATAGACACGGAAAACCACACAATCGACGTCGTCAGCCTGCCGAGAGACACGCTGGTTAACGTCAGCTGGTCGGTCAAGAAGATCAACACCCTCTACTCCGCCGACCTGAACACCGGCGGGAACGGCATTGACGGGCTTCTGGACGGACTCAAGGACATCCTCGGTTTCCAGATCGACTGCTACGCCGTTGTCGACCTCACCGCATTCGTCGAGCTGGTTGACGCCATCGGCGGAGTGGATTACAATGTCCCTGTCAATATGAATTATTACGACCCTACGCAGGACTTGTATATCAACATCCCGGCAGGCGAGCAGCACCTCACGGGTGAGGAGGCCCTCAAGGTCGTGCGCTTCCGCTCGGGCTACGCCTCTGCGGATATCGGCCGCATCGGCACCCAGCAGGACTTCCTCAAGTCTGTCGCCAGCCAGATGCTCACCCTGGGCAACATACCGAACCTGCCCACATTTATCGATATCTTCGAGGAATATGTTGAAACGAACATGAGCACTGCGAACCTCGCCTTCTTCGCCAGGCAGTTCCTCATGTGCAAGAGCGAGGACATAAACTTCCACACTCTGCCCGGCAACTACGGCGACAGTATAAAGGGCTTGTCCTATGTCTCCATCTATCTAGACGAGTGGCTCGAAATGGTCAACACCTATCTGAACCCCTATGACCAGGATGTAACGGCGGCAAACGTCAACATCCTGACTCACTCGTCCAGCACGGGCTTTTCTTCCACGACCGGCTACGTTGCCGGGGGCGTGGACTCGTTCTACGACAACACGGCGGCATTCAGCTCGGGAGAATGAACCTGCCCGGCTGATGAGGCCGGATAAATAAAGCGGCTGTGGGGGCCGCATGGGGGTCATGGGAGTGAAGATTTTCGGAAACAGCAGCAGGAAACCGGGGAAACCGGCAGATGAGCAGAAGACAAAGAAGCGCTCCGGCCTTTCGGCCATGAAAAAGGCGGGCATAGCCTTGGGTATCGTGCTCGTGGTGGCCGTCGGCGCCGTCGCGTGGTACCTCGCCTGGGAAAAGCCTCCCGAGCGGCAGAGCAGCGGCCTCGTGACCGCCACAAAGGAGAGCTCCGCGCCGGTCGAGACGGCCTCCGCCGCGAGCAGCGCCGCCCCGACTTCGGAGCCCACGGAAGACCCTAACGCCGGAGCTCCGGCCTCGCTCAACGAGAATATGTACACCTTCGCAGTCGTCGGCCTCGACCAATCTTCCAACAGCACGGATACGATCATGGTCGGCCGCATCGACACCGAGAATCACACGATCGATGTCGTCAGCATCCCGAGAGACACGATGGTGAATGTGAGCTGGGGAGTCAAGAGGGTAAACACCCTGTACTCTGTAAGTGTGAACGAGGGCGGCAACGGCATAGACGGTATGCTCGAAGGTCTGCGCGACCTTCTGGGTTTTGAGCTTGACTGCTATGCGCTCGTAGACCTGAACGCCTTCGTCGAGTTGGTAAACGCCATCGGCGGAGTGGACTATGACGTGCCCATCGACATGGTCTACCACGACGCCAGCCAGGATCTCGACATCAACATCAAAGCCGGTATGCAGCACCTGACGGGTGAGGAGGCCATAAAGGTCGTGCGCTTCCGCAAGGGCTATGCCACGGCGGATATCGGCCGCATCGGCACACAGCAGGATTTCCTCAAATCCGTCGCCAGCCAGATGCTCACCCTGGGCAACATACCGAACCTGCCGATCTTTCTCGATATCTTCGAGGAGTACGTCAAGACCAACATGACGGCGGCAAACATCTCCTTCTTCGTGCGTCAGTTCCTCATGTGCAAGAGCGAGGACATAAACTTCCACACGGCCCCCGGCAACGGCGGCGACAGCGTCAAGGGCAACTCCTACTATGCGCTCTATGTGGACGAGTGGCTGGAACTGGTAAACAGCTGCCTGAACCCCTATGACCAGCCTGTCACAGAGTCGAACGTGAACATACTGACCCACTCCTACGAGACCGGCTTTTACTCCACCACCGGAGTGATAGAAGGCGGGCGCAACTCCTTCGCGGCGCATCCGAGCTACGTGGAAAGCACGCCGACTCCCGCGCCGGTGGAAACTCCCGTGCCCGAGGCAACCGAGCCGGTCGTACCGGAGGACGTGACAGCCGAATAAGGAAATGCCGCCCCATTGCCGGGGCGGCATTTCTCGTGTTATTGCGCAGGTGGAGTGTAGCCCAGCTTCAGGCCGGGAATGCGGCGCTTCAAAAGCTCCTGAGCCTGGTCGATGTAGCTCTCGGTCTCTGTGTACACGGCCGCAAGCTCTCGGCCCTTGCCGCAGACCACGAGCCTGAATGTGTTCAGATCCATCGTCCCGCAGCAGCAGTGAGTCGCGCAGGCCACGACCCTGGTGAACGCATGGTCGATCTGCTCGAGCGGTATGCAGTAACGCCTCAGCCCGCCGTCGCGGTAAAACAGAGCCCTCTGCCCTACCCTGAACGGCCCCGCCTTCTCGGCTCTGATGTAGTCCTCCGCCAGCCCGATGTCATCTATCCTCCCGCCCTCGGGAGTATACAGCCTGATATTCTTCGCCTCCGCCATTTTGCAGCCTCCTAAAAATAATAATAATTATCATTATTGATATTCAAAATATATCACAGCTCATCGATGATTGCAAGAGGAAAGTTGTATTTTTTTTAAAAAGTGTTATACTGGCTTGGCCGGGGCCGATATCCGGCGCAGTTCCTGGAGGTATATGATTTGAAAAAGCTCATCCTATCGTTTTTTGACAAGCGTTTTTTGAAGTTCTGTCTGGTCGGCGCGGCGAACACGCTGGTCGGCGCGGGCGTGATGTTCCTGCTGTACAATGTTGCTTATTGCTCCTATGCTTTTTCGTCTGCGATGAACTATGTCGTGGGCAGCGTTTTGAGCTATTTTCTGAACAAGTATTTCACCTTTGAGGTGAAGGAGTACAGCGCGGGGCAGGTGCTGCGGTTCATTCTGAACATAGCGGTCTGCTATGCCGTCGCCTACGGCCTTGCGAAGCCCTTTGCTGTGTGGCTGCTGTCGGACTCGACGCAGAGGGTGCAGGAGAACGTGGCGATGCTGGTGGGCATGGTGGTGTTCACGGGCCTGAACTATATAGGCCAGAGGTTTTTCGCTTTTGCGAAAAAAGAGGAAAAACCCCTTGACAAAGGGGAGAAAAGCTGATAAATTACTATGGCGCTCCAAAGACAGCAGGCGGCGATGAGCGGAAGACCTGCCGAGGACGGCATCAGTATGTAACACTTATTGATCGCTATTCATCCTCCGTGTCTTATGGCGCGGAGGTTTATTTTTGGGCGCGACGAAACTTCCGGAGGTGAAGAAGGAAAAATGCCGAATGCAAGAGTTCTCAGCGAGAAGCAGGCGATAGTCGAGGAGCTGA
>CABVBV010000117.1 GCA_902496595.1 uncultured Eubacteriales bacterium
CCATGAGCGTGAACTTGGCGGCGAGGTTGCCGGACTGGTAGGACGAGTTGAAGCCAGAGCCGCGCATGGCGTGACCGCCGCAGAAATGCAGACCCGGCAGGTGCTTCTCATTGTACATACACATGATCCTCGGCATCATGTTGTCCAGACCGGTGAGCAGGTAGCCGTATATGGCGCCCTGAGGTGCGCCCGTGTAGTGTGCATAGGTGACGGGCGTACCGACTTCTATCTCCTCTATGGCGTCGCGGATCTTCGCGCCCGTGGCCTTCTCGAAACCGTCGATGAGGCAGTTCGCCATCTTCTCTTTGACGTCGAAGTAGTTTTCCTCATTGGCCACGTCGGAGAAGAAATCGGAGAAGTACAGAGAGGTGAAATAGAGGATCGTCGTTCCCTTCGGAGAACAGTCGGGGAGCGCGGCGTTCAGGCAGACCGTTACCTGCGCCGGATTGTCTATGCTCTTCATACCGTGAAATTCTGCTTTGGTGTCGAGCGAATGGTAGATAAAGTAGCTGTAATCGTTGAGGCCCAGTTCCTCATGGGACTTGTTAAGGCCGAGGAACATGGATACGCCGCGACCGGCGAGAGCCCTGGCGTTGGCGAGCTTGAGCTCCTCCTCGGGTATGTCGGCCTTGTCGACCATCTTGCCGTACACCAGATGCGGCGAGGCGTTGCTGACGACGTGCTCGGTGGCGACTTCCTTGCCGTCGGCGAAGCGGACTCCGGCGACCTTGCCGTTTTTCGTTATGATGTGCTCGACCTCGGAGTTATACCAGATCTCGCCGCCCTTTTCGATGATGGTGTCGGCCAGGGCGCAGCTTATGCCGTGGGAGCGGTTCTTGGGTATCTGCGCTCCGTGGGTGACGTAGAGGTTCACCATCATGGCGTAGTGCAGGAAGCTCAGCTGATCCTCCGGAGTGCCCAGATACGACCAGTAGACGTTTATGATCTCCTGCGCCTTCTTGGGCATCTTGATGGCGTTCAGCACCTTGTCGATGGGGTAGGCGGCGACGCGCATGAAGTTCGGATACTCGCTCTTGAGCACGGCGGTGTCCGGGTTGCCGCGCATCTGGGTGAGGTAGGCCATGGCCCTGCGGCACTCGTCCGCAAGGGCGAAGAAAGTGGTCGTGGACTCGCGGCTGCCGGGGACGTAGGACTCCATCTTGTCAATGAAGTTCTGCACGCCGAAGGGCATGGAGTAGTCCTCGCCCGTGTCGAGGGTGATGGCCCTGTAAGCCTCGGGGACTGTGACGAACTCGATCTTGTCAAGCACGCCCAGCTCTTCAAAGAGCGCGTATAGGTTTCCGCTGTTGCCCGGGGTGCCGAAGTCGCACAGCTCGTGCAGCGAGGCCTCGAATTCGAAGCGTCCTCTGATGAAGCTGGTGGCGAAGCCTCCCGGAAGATTGTGCCTCTCAGCGAGCAGCACCTTCTTGCCCGCGTCGGCCAGAGTGAGCGCCGCCGCAAGCCCGCCGTTGCCCGCGCCGATGACTACGGCGTCGTAGTGCAAAGCTGCCAAATCATATCACCATACCTTTCAGTCAAAATCTGTGGCCATACCACAAGTATATACTAGCCCGGCACAAAAGGGAATAGGAAAATTAATTTTTTAACGCAAAAAATAGTTAGTGCGTTTTGGAAATGCTTATGTTATACTATCTAATTAGTATTTTTTGAAGGGGAAGAAGCAAGATGAAGATAAGCGACATACTCAAAGAGGACAAAGTAACACTAACTTACGAGGTCTTTCCGCCGAGGAGAAACGACACCTACGAGTCCGTAGCTGAAAAGGCACACACGATAGCCGGGCTGCGTCCCGCGTTCATGAGCGTCACCTACGGCGCGGGCGGCGGCACGAGCGCATATACGGTGGAACTGGCCTCGGACATCTCCCAGCGCTTCGGCGTGGAGTCGCTGGCGCACCTCACCTGCGTGTCCTCGACGAGGGAACAGGTCGCAAAGGTGCTCCGAGAGCTCAAGGCCCACGGGGTCGAGAACATACTCGCGCTCAGGGGCGACATTCCGGCGGAAGGCCCCACCTGCCACGACTACAAATACGCGCCCGAGCTCGTGCGCGACATCAAGGCCCAGGGCGACTTCTGCGTCGGCGGCGCCTGCTATCCCGAGGGCCACCCCGAGGCGGGAGGGAAGCTCAACGACATCGAGCACCTCAAGGAGAAGGTGGACGCGGGCTGCGAGTTTCTCATAACGCAGATGTTCTTCGACAACACGATATTCTATAACTTCCTCTACCACATCCGCGAGCGCGGCATAGAGGTTCCGGTCATCGCGGGCATCATGCCCGTGACGAACAAGAAGCAGGTCACGCGCATCACCCAGCTGTCGGGCAACTACCTGCCGGAGAAGTTCCGGGCCGTCGTCGACCGCTTCGGCGACAACCCCGCCGCCATGCACCAGGCGGGCGTGGCCTATGCCACGGGGCAGATAATCGACCTGATCGCCAACGGAGTGAACCACATCCACGTCTTCACCATGAACAAGCCCGAGGTCGCGCAGGGCATCCACGCGAGCCTCTCGGAGCTGCTCAAGTGAGCGCCGAGGCCCCGAACTGGCGGGAGATATTCCGCTACCTGGGTTACAAGAACGGGGCGCGGCCCGAGGGCGCGGCTCTGGAGATGATAGAGAGAGCCGAGGCCGCGGTACGCGGCATGGCGGAGGCGAAGTGCGTCTACCAGCGCTTCCCTCTGAGTTTCCCCGGCGAAGGCGCGGTTCTGATAGGCGATATCCGCATTAAGAGCGCGGCGCTGCGCCGGAACCTCGAGGGCTGCTGCGGCGCATATCTCTTTGCAGCCACGCTCGGCGCGGACGTGGACAGGCTCATCTCCCGGCTCGCGGCGCTGGGGCACGTGAGCGAGGCCGCCGCCGCACAGGCCGCCGCCGCGGCGCTCATCGAGGACGTCTGCGACGAGGCGGGCGAGAGCATGAGCCGCATCGAAGGCGCGAAGGGCCGCAGGCTCCGGCCCCGGTTCAGCCCCGGCTACGGCGACTTTTCGATAGAGCACCAGCGCGACATCACAGGCGTGCTGGAAACTGCGCGGCGCATCGGACTCACGGTCACGGACAGCCTCATGCTCGCACCCATGAAGTCCGTCACCGCCGTCATCGGCGTCACGGAGACCGAGGGCTGCACGGAAGCGGGCTGCGGGAACTGCGGCAAAAAAGACTGCGATTTCAGGAGGCTCTGAAATGGACATAAGGGAAATACTGGGCAAGCGCCGCCTCTTCCTGGACGGCGGCACGGGCACGAGCCTGCAAAAGATGGGTCTCAAGGCCGGAGAACGGCCCGAGACCTGGAACCTCCTGCACCCGGAGCGCATAGAGAGCCTGCACCGCGCCTACCTCGACGCGGGCGCGGACATCATCTACACCAACACCTTCGGAGCCAACCGGCTCAAGTACCCCGAGGGAGGCGAGCTTTCCCTCGAGGAAGTCGTAAAATCGGCGGTCAAAATCGCAAAACGCGCCCAAACCGCCTGCGGACGTGAGGGCAGCTCCTGGGTCGCCTTGGACATCGGGCCGTCCGGGAAGCTGCTCAAGCCGCTTGGGGATTTGGACTTTGAGGACGCCGTGGCGCTCTTTGCCGAGGTCGTGAGATACGGCGCCGAGGCGGGCGCCGACCTCGTCGTCATCGAGACGATGGGAGACAGCTACGAGCTCAAGGCGGCGGTGCTGGCCGCGAAGGAGAACTCGGGACTGCCGATAATCGCCACCTGCGCCTTCGACGAGAGGGCGCGGCTGCTGACAGGCGGCACGCCCGAGGCGGTGACGGCGCTGCTCGAGGGCCTGCGTGTGGACGCGCTGGGCTTAAACTGCGGCCTCGGCCCCCGGGAGATGCTGCCCATAGCCGAGCGCTTTGCAGCGGCCGCGAGCCTGCCCGTCGCCGCCGCGCCGAACGCGGGCTTGCCGTGGTCGGTGGAGGGCAGGACGGTCTTCGACCTCTCGCCCGGGGACTTCGCCGAGGGCATGGCGAGGATAGCCGGTGCGGGCGCACAGCTGCTGGGCGGCTGCTGCGGCACGACGCCGGAGCACATTGCGGCGATGGTAAAGCGCTGCCGCGACCTGCCCTTCGCGGAGCCGGCGAGAAAGCGCAGGACGGTCGTCAGCTCCTTCTCCACGGCGGTGGAGCTGGGCGCGGGCCCGGTAATCGTGGGCGAGCGGATAAACCCCACGGGCAAGCCGAGGCTCAAGGAGGCGCTGCGGACGGAGAACATGGACTATCTGCTCTCCGAGGGCGCGGCGCAGGAGGACGCGGGCGCACACATCCTGGACGTGAACGTCGGCCTGCCGGGCGTGGACGAGCCTGCCATGCTGGAGATGGCGGTCTGCGCCCTGCAGGGCGTCACGGGCCTGCCATTGCAGCTCGACAGTTCGGATGCGCGGGCGCTCGAGCGGGCCATGCGCCGCTACAACGGCAAGCCGATGATAAACTCCGTCAGCGCCAAGGCGGAGAGCATGGCGGCGGTGTTCCCGCTCATACAGAAATACGGCGGCGTGGTCGTGGGCCTCGCGCTCGACGAGGGCGGCATACCGGAGACGCCCGAGGGCCGTGTCAGATGCGCGGAGCGAATATACGAGACGGCGGCGGAGTACGGCATAGCGCCCGAGGACGTGGTCATCGACACGCTGACGCTCACCGTGTCATCGGAGCCGCAGGCGGCGCAGACGACGCTCGAGGCCCTTAGACGCATACACGCAAAAGGCGGGCGCACTACGCTCGGCGTCTCGAACGTGAGCTTCGGCCTTCCTGCAAGGGAGAAGGTGAACTCGGCCTTCCTGACGCTGGCGCTCGAGGCGGGGCTGGACTGCGCCATCATGAACCCGCTCTCGGCGGCGATGATGAGCGCGTGGAGGGCCTTCGCCGTGCTGTCGGCGCGGGACGCAAGATGCGAGGACTACATCGCGCACGAGTCGAACGCTGAGGCGAAGCCCCAGACGCCCACGGCGGGACTGACGCTCGGAGCCTGCATAGAGAAGGGCCTCGCGGACGCGGCCTCGGCGGAGGCGAAGCGGCTCATCGCGGGAGGTTCGGAGCCGCTGGACGTCATCAATTCGGAGCTCATCCCGGCGCTCGACAGGGTCGGCAAGGGCTTCGAGACGGGCATGATCTACCTGCCCCAGCTGCTCATGAGCGCGGAGGCGGCGGGCGCGGCCTTCGAGGCGCTCAAGGCCGGGATGAAGGAGGACAAGGGCAGCGAGTACCCGGGAAAGATAGTCATTGCGACGGTGAAGGGCGATATCCACGACATAGGCAAGAACATCGTGCGCACGCTGCTCGAAAACTACGGCTTCGACGTGCGCGATCTGGGCAAGGACGTGCCGCCCGAGGCGGTGCTCGAGGCGGCGTCGCAGGAGGGCGTGCGGCTCGTCGGCCTCTCGGCGCTCATGACGACGACTGTGGCCGCGATGGAGGAGACGATAGGGCTCCTGCGCGAGCGGCTGCCGGATGTCAAGATAATGGTAGGAGGCGCGGTGCTCACCGAGGACTACGCAAAGCAGATAGGAGCGGACTTCTACGGCAAAGACGCCATGGCCTCGGTTCGCTATGCAAAAGAGGTCTGCGGCGACCGCAGACAGCATAAATAAAGCTGAAGTATGATTTAAAGGGACGGTTATAATTGCCAAAGCGCTGACATTATAGTTTTTGGATTTCAGCCGTCCCGGATAATGATGCGCAAGTTTATACAATAAGTGTTAATGCAGCCGTCAAAAGCTCGGGCTTTTGACGGCTGCACTATTATCATCTCATTGGTCACTTTTTCGTCACAATTTGCTTTTGAAGCCTTGCAACTGTTGTATACAAACAACTAATGTGCTACAAATGTAATACATTGACGACGCAGCCGCACGGCCGCGCCGTTTTAATTATGACGGGAAAATCGCAAAATGTCGGAGAATGAGGAGTATCGAGCCTTGTGCCTGAAATTAGGAGCTGCTGCAGGCGGCACATTTTGCGCATTCCGATACTGTCTGTATTTAAAACGGCGCCTGAGAGTGCAAGCAGTAGGCAGGTCAATAATTCATATTCATTACTCGGGAGGAAAGTGAAAATGAAGAAAAGAATATTAACCTTTTTTCTGGCAGTGCTGGTACTGACATCCCTGCTGCCGGTAGGGGCGTTGGCAGGATACAGCACTTCTTATTACACCGTCACGATAAAAGCGTATGTTTATGACCCCAGTACATATGGCACGGGTTATTCTTGGGGGTTGGCCAGCTTTGACTCAAATGGTTTCGATGGCACGACAAAGGGAGACAACTACAATGAAACGCCCTGGCAATGGGCTGCCTCTGGAAGCAACTATACTGTAACAGCCGGTGTCAATACTGCAACAGATGCTTTCATGAATCTGAAGGCTCCGCAGTATCTGTGGGACTATGACAGCTCAGAGTACGAATTTTTGGGATGGGTAGGTAATGGTGAATCAAACACTCTCACGCCGTCCAGAAATCCTGATACTGTTAGCTATAATTACAGCGAGCAATCATATGGAGCACCGTCGTACAATAGTTCTGGCGGTTTTCTGGTGCCCACCAAAACTTACACATGGTATTATCTCTTCAAGGCCAAGCAGCCCGAACCAAACCCGGCTATAAATGGTTTCATAAAAGAGCGGCTGACGCAAGCCCCGGAGGACGCCACGCTCGACCTCGATAATGTTACCG
>CABVBV010000118.1 GCA_902496595.1 uncultured Eubacteriales bacterium
CAGCAGTGGCAGGAGATGCAGCTCATGAGCGGCGCCGCGCCGACGGAGCGCTTCCAGACTGAGATGGAGTTCGGCACGGACTCCGACGAGGAATGAGCATGACGGACGCCGAGCTGGGCAAACTCAGCATACTCGCCCTGGCGCACGTGGGCGACGCGGTGTACGAGCTGCTGACGAGGACGCTGCTGGCAGAGCGCGGGATAGCGACGGTGGTGCAGCTCCACCGCGAGACGGTGTCTCGGGTGAAGGCCCCGGCCCAGGCGAGGGCGGCGGCGGTGATACTGCCGCTGCTCACGGAGGCGGAACGTGACGTTTACAGGCGGGGCAGAAACAGCCACGTCAATACAGTCCCGCACGGCGCGACGCCTGGGCAGTACCACGCCGCCACGGCGCTGGAGGCGGTTTTCGGCTGGCTCTGGCTGCGCGGCGAGCACGAGAGGGTGCGCGAGCTGTTTAAGGTCATAACGGAGGATTTCGATGCCGCTTGACGCTGTGTGCCTGAAGGCACTGGTGAATGAACTGGCGCCCGTCGTGGAGGGCGCACATATCGACAAGGTGCAGCAGCCCGCGAGGGATCTGCTGCTCCTTTCGCTGTATTCGCGGCAGGGTGGAAGGCGGCTTCTCATCTCCGGTGGAGTGGGAATGGCGAGGCTGCACCTGACGGGTCAGCGATACGAGAACCCTGATGCGCCGCCCATGTTCTGTATGTTGCTGAGGAAGCACCTTGGCGGCGCGGTGATCGACCGGCTGTGGCAGCCCGAGAACGAGCGCATGGTCGTCTTTGAGCTCACGACGAGGGACGAGCTCGGCGTTGTGAGCAGCAAGAAGCTGGCTGTGGAGCTGATGGGCCGCTCGTCGAACGTCGTGCTGATCGACGGTGACGGGGTGATCATCGACTGCATGAGGCGTGCGGACTTCGGTGAGGACGCATATAGGAGGCTGCTTCCCGGTATGCTCTATAAGCTGCCGCCAAAGCCTGCAAAGCCGAACCCGCTGAGCCTGAGCAGCCTTGAGCGGAGAGAGCTGCTTGCTATGTCAGACCCTGAAATGCCTGCGGAAAAGAGGCTTGCCGACACCTTTTCCGGGCTGTCCCCTCTGATAGCGAGGGAGCTGGCCAGCCGGTCTGAGTCCGGGGAGCTAGCGATCGCGCTGGACGCCTGGTGCGAGAGCGTCCAGGCCGGAGAACTGTATCCATATATGTTGACGGAGAACGGAGAGGCCCGTGACTTCAGCTTCATGCGTATCACGCAGTACGGAGACAGGGTGAAGTGCGAGCCGAGGGGCGGCTTCAACGAGCTGCTCGAGGAGTTCTATGCCGGGCGCGAGAAGGCGGAGCGGATGCGCAGGGTCTCGCACGATCTGACGAAGACGGTGCGGACGCTGAGGGACAGACAGGCCCGTAAACTCGTCCAGCAGCGGGCTGAGCTGGCAAAGACAGCAGACAGGGAAGAGCTCAGGAGACGCGGCGATCTCATAACCGCGAATCTCTGGAGGGCGGAAAAGGGCATGAGGAGCCTCAACTGCGAGGACTATTATACCGAGGGCTGCCCGACGGTGGAGATAAAGCTCGACCCTATGAAGACGCCGCAGCAGAATGCCGCCGCGGCATACAGGGAATATAAAAAGGCGGCCGCTGCCGAACAGCACCTTACCAAGTTGATTGAGGACGGAGAGGAGATGCTGGATTACCTCGAGAGCACCCTTGACAGCCTTAGCAGGGTCGAAAGCGAGAAAGAAGTCGCCCAGATAAAGGCCGAGCTTACCGGCTGCGGAGTGCTCAGGCAGCCGAAAAGCTCCGTCAAGGAGCGCAGGGCAAAACCGCTGGGCCCGATAAAGCGTGTGTCAAGTACCGGCTACGAGATACTGATAGGCCGCTCAAACGTCCAGAACGACGAGCTGACGTTCAAAACAGCAAGGAGAACGGATATCTGGCTGCACGTCCAGAAGCTGCACGGCTCGCACGTCATCATCAGAACAGAGGAAACGAAACCGGACGAGCAGACAATAAAGGAGGCGGCGGCCCTGGCGGCGCTGTACTCCCAGGCAGCGAACTCCGGCAAGGTAGCCGTGGACTATACCCAGGCCAGATACCTGAAGAAGCCCTCGGGCGCCCTGCCGGGCAAGGTGGTATACACGAATTACGAGACAATAATGGTCGAACCCAGGGATATATGAGCGCAGCGCCCGGGCGGATGAGAAATCCGCCCGGGCGCTGCGCTCTGCGGGAACTGTTTTCGGCGGCGAACTCTGCGAGGCTTGGAGACAGAATGAGCACGGAAGGAAATCTAAAAATACGTAAAAAATATGGTGAATTTGACGCGAAGATATAGTAGAATATAATAAAATATTTGTTCAAGGAGGCGATGGTTTTGGCGTTTGAAAGAATACCCAGCGGCTACCCGGGTGTGGACGAGGTGTTCGACTATATCCGCATGGGCGACAACGTGGTCTGGCAGGTGTCAGATCTGGAGGAATACAGGCTCTTCGCCAACGCATTCGCGGAGCAGTCGCTCAAAGACGGCAGAAACCTCATCTATATGCACTACGCAAGACACGAGAGCCTGTTCAAGCCGAGACCGGGCCTCAAAGTCTTCGAGTTCGACCCGATGCAGGGCTTCGAGCCGTTCACGGTCGAGATATATAACAGGATAACCGAAGAGGGGAGGGACGCCTTCTATATCTTCGACTGCCTCTCTGAACTGCAGGTTGCTTGGCATACCGACCAGATGATGGGCAACTTTTTCAGAGTCACCTGTCCGTACCTGTTCGAACTGAATACCGTCGCATACTTCCCGCTCATACGAGGACGGCACTCGTTTGAGACCATGGCGAGCATAAGGGACACGACTCAGGTTCTGATAGACGTGTACACCAGCGACAGCGCGGTGTATATCCATACTCTCAAGGCCCTGGACAGAAACTCGGTCAACATCTACCTGCCTCACGTCAGCCGGAGCGGAGGCCCGTTCAAGCCGCTGGACGGAGGCGTGGCCCTGAGCAGGTATTACAGACTGCTGGACGACATCAAAGCCCATACCCAGGATCAAAATCTGGACAGTCACGACCGGTTTTTTGCACTCGCAAAGCTGGAGTTCGGCCGCGGCAAGTTCAGGGATGAGACAGAGCGGAAGATCCTAGAGAGCATGATGTCGAAAGACCCGAAAGTCCAGAAGCTAATACACCAGCTGTTCGAGCCTAAAGACTACTTCACGTTCAGAGACAGAATGATAGGCTCCGGCGCGATAGGAGGCAAAGCCTGCGGAATGCTGCTGGCTCGGAAGATCGCAGAGGTCTGTCTGCCGGAGTTCCGGGAGCACAGCGAACCTCACGATTCGTTCTATATAGGCTCCGACGTGTTCTATACCTACATAGTCAGCAACAATTGTTGGAAAACGAGGATAGAACAGCGGTCTGAGGAAGGCTATTTTTCCAAGGCTGAAGAGCTGAAGCAGGCGCTGCTCTCGGGCAAGTTTCCCGAGAATATCAGGGAACAGTTCAAGTCCATGCTGAGCTATTACGGCCAGAGTCCGATAATAGTCCGGTCTTCGAGCTTCTTGGAGGACGGCTTTGGGAATGCCTTTGCAGGCAAGTACGAGTCGGTGTTCTGCGTGAATTTCGGGACTCTGGAGCAGAGGCTGGAAGCCTTTGAGAACGCGGTAAGGAAGGTCTACGCGAGCACGATGGATATATCGGCGCTTGAATACCGGCTGCAAAGGGGACTGGAGAAGAAGGACGAGCAGATGTCCATACTGGTTCAGCGTGTCTCCGGCTCCTGGGCGGGGCCGTATTACCTGCCCGGTGTAGCAGGTGTGGGATATAGCCGCTGCCTGTACAAGACCAGTCAGGATGCCGACCCCACCGCTGGTATGCTTCGCCTGGTTGTGGGCCTTGGTACGAAGGCTGTGGACAGAACGGAGGATGACTACCCAAGGCTGGTGAATCTGGACAGGCCAACTGCCACCACACTCACCAGTGTTGCCGACAGACACAGGTTCTCGCAGCATAACGTGGACGTCATTGACCGTGAGCGGCAGTGCTTCAGAAGCGTCAGCATGGAGGTCGTACACCACTTCCTTCCGGACTGGTTCCATGAGCTCATGTTTGAGCGTGACTATGAGGCCGAGGCCGCGCTGCGTGAGATAGGAGTGAAGGACGAGGTCTGGTTCATCAGCTGCCAGGGCCTGTTGAAGAACACCAAGTTCCCGCATATCATGCAGGCGCTGCTCAAGACACTGGAAAATGTGTACGGTACTCCGGTGGACATAGAATACGCGGTAAATACGGACGAATTCGGCGATTTTGTCATAAATCTGCTCCAGTGCCGGCCCCTGTACGTCGGGCAGCCCGGAGGCAATGTTATGCTTCCGGAGCTTCCGGAGGAGGATGTGTTTTTCAACCTGGACGATTCATCTATGGGAATGTCCTCGGTCACGGATATTGATGTCGTTATTGAGATCGATGCGAAGGAGTATTATGAATATCCGTACTCCAGAAAGAAGATGGCCGCGAGCGCTGTGGGGCTTATCAACAGGTACTATAAAGGCAAGGGCAAGAAGATACTGCTGCTGGCACCTGGGCGGCTGGGCACGAGCTCACCCGAACTCGGCGTCCCGTGCAGCTTTGCAGATATATCCGGATTTGCCGGGGTGTGTGAGGTTTCGGACGCCAGAGCGGGTTATATGCCGGAGCTGAGCTACGGCAGCCATATGTTCCAGGACTTGGTGGAGGCGAACATCTTCTATTGTGCGATCTGGAACGATAAGAGAACGCTGAAATATAACCCGGCGCTGCTGTCGGAGCTGCCGGATAAGTTTATGGAGATATGTCCGAATATGCCTGATCTGGCGAAGATGTTCAGAGTGACGGAGCCGGAGGGACTGTGCTGCTGGCTGGACGCTGTGACAAACAGGGCGATATGCGGATATAAGAGGCTTGCAAAATAGGGTGAACGGGCGTATAATCATCCAATCAAAGCGAATAGGAGGCCGAGGAAATGAGTTATATACCCACACCCGAGCAGGCGCTGGAGCTCACGAAGAGATACAATAAAGAACAGTTTCACATCCAGCACGCGGAAACGGTAGGCAAAGTCATGAGATACCTTGCAGCGAAGTATGATGCGGGCAACGAGGACTATTGGCAGGCGGTGGGCATACTGCACGACATAGACTTTGAACAGTGGCCCGAGGAGCACTGCAAGAAGGCGGACACGCTGCTGCGCGAGCTGGACGTGGATGAGACCGTAGTCCACGCGGTGGTGAGCCACGGCTGGGGTATCTGCAGCGATGCGGAACCGGAGCGGTATATGGAAAAGATCCTGTTCGCCACGGACGAACTCACGGGCCTGATCTGGGCGGCGTCGCTCATGCGGCCGACCGGCTTTGACGGCATGGACGCGAAGTCGGTGATGAAGAAGTTCAAAGATAAGAAATTTGCCGCGGGCTGCTCGAGGGACATCATTGCAAAGGGAGCGGAGCTTCTGGGCATAACGATGCCGGAGCTTGCCGCGATGACTCTGGAAGCCATGACCGCGTGAGGCGCGATCGACTGGATAAAGAAGCAGCGCCCGACTGGTGAGAAACCAGTCGGGCGCTGCTGTGTTTATTCCCTGCTGTCCCGGACTTCGAGCGCGGAGCAGAGCATCTGGGCCGCGTCCGCCCTTGTGAGGGTGTCGGTATACCTTGAGGAGAAGGTGAGAACTCCGCAGGCAGTGAGGTTGGCCGTGGCCTGGCTGGCCCAGGCCGGGACGAGCCCGTCAAAGGCTGCAGTGGGCACATCGGTGACGCCGAGTACGTTGTTGAGCATCACCGCCGCCTCCTGAACGGTTATCGAGTCGCCGGAGCTGAAAACCGCCTCGCCATCGGCTTCGGTGCCGCTTATCACCCCGTCCATGAGCGCCGTGGCGACGTAACGCTTCTGCCAGACCGGGATAGCCTCGTCATCAGAGAAGCCTGTGGCGGCAACGGCGGTGAGAAGGTCATTTCCGCCGAGCTCCATGCACATGGCGAGGAACTCACCGCGGGTCACGTCCCTGTCGGGCTCGAAGACGTAGCTGCCGCCGAGCTGAGAGCCGACGAAGATGCCCTCCTCGGCGAGCATGGTCGCGGCATACTGGCTCGGGTCTCCGGTGAGGTCGGAGTAGGTCGTGCGGGTCTTCTGCTTTTCGATGCGGATGATGACTGTGGCCTCCTGGGAGCTGTTGCCCTCGGAGTCCGTGGCCTTGTAGCCGAAGTAGTCGCGCCCCTTGCGGTTGGTGTCGGGCGTGTAGACGAAGCGGCCGTCATCTGTGAGTTCGATCTCGCCCTTGGTTGGCTCGGTGGTGACGGAGAAGGTGAGCGTGTCTCCGTCCGGGTCAACCGCTGTGAGCCTGCCTCCGACGGATACGTTGCGATAGGTCGTGATCTCGAGATTCTGTGCCACCGGCGCGTCGCCCTCCGCGTGAGCGGGCAGCATGGGCGCCAGCGCGGTGAAAGCAAGCGCCGCAGTGAGCAGCGCGGCGCAGAGCGCAAGTCCCTTGCGTGTGTACATAAAAATTCCTCCCGTGCTCTGAAATGTGTCCTTATTTTGCACGGGAGGAAATGTTTTATTCTCTTGT
>CABVBV010000119.1 GCA_902496595.1 uncultured Eubacteriales bacterium
CGCGTGGAGATGTCGCGTAGTTGGTCGAGCGCGCACGATTGGAAATCGTGTAAGGGTCAAAAGCCCTTCGAGAGTTCGAATCTCTCCATCTCCGCCAAAAAACCGCAGTCACGACCGTGACTGCGGTTTTAACTTTATGAATTTGTACGCCGGAGCTGCCGCCTTCATTTACCGGAAGAGCCCGGTATGGCGGAGTAGGCCAGGGCGGAGAGGAAGCCTGCGCCCATGGGCCAGGCGAAAACTGTGAGGTCTGTCAGCACCCAGAGGCTCATGAACAGGAAGGCAAAGCCCAGGAGCAGGAAAACGACTGCCGACCGCCGGTACCAGCGCTTTATATTCGTCTCAGTCCGCTCCCGTTTCTCCGAAACGAGCATGGAATTATTCAGGATCGGGCCCTTTTCCCTGAACTGCATGAAGCTCAGAATGAACAGCACCAGAGTCACCAGCGCACAAATGACCACATTTGCCGTTTTCATTTTACCCTCTTCTTTCCGGACAGATTTTCGTCCGCCCGCATGATTATCTCCCTGACCAGCTCCGAAGCGAGCGCCCCGTTTCCGGCCTTGACCGCTTCAGTCAGCTCGGCGTGCAGCCGCACCGACTGCTTACGCTCGGCGGCTGTCCGGTAATGCTCCGCCGTCAGGCCTCTCAGCGGGCCGTGAAAGGCCTTGAACGTCATGGCGTAAACGTCGTTGCCCGAGAGCTTCGTCAGCTGATAGTGGTATTCGCATATGGCGTCGACCAGCTCCGGCCCGGACGCCGTCTTTATTTTTTCCATGAGCCCGGGCAGGACTTCGTCCTCCGCTCCGCGTCCGCTCATGCAGGCAAGCCTCGCGCACTCGCATTCTATCAGTGCCCGCATATCCATGAGATCGTGCAGCAGCGACTCTCCCATATTTGCCGAACCGTAATCCATGATGACCGACAGCGTCTGCGGGGTGGCCTCCCTCAGAAAGTCCGACACAAAGGCGCCCTTCCTGGGTACGATCCTCACGAATCCCTTCCGCTCAAGCTCCAGCATTCCCAGGTTCACGCTGCTCCGGCTCAGCTTGAATCTCACGGCGAGCTCCCGCTCCGCCTCCAGCCTCTCCCCGGGCTGCAGCTTGCCCGAGAGTATCTGCGCCTCTATCTCGCTCACAAAGCTCTTTCTCTTGGAATTATCCACTGTTGCGGCCATGACGTACCTCCAAAGCTCTCTCTTTCAAGACTAGGATAAACTGAAACCCACGTAAAATCAAGCACGGCCTGCAAGCCGGAGAAAATTGTGTAAATATCACAAAGGCCGGTTGAAAAGGGGAGAGGCTGCGTATATAATGCTGTTGTGGCCATGCCAGTAATGAAGGAGGGCGAGCGATGCAAAAATACGACGTTGTGGTGATAGGCGCCGGAAACGGCGGATTGGCCGCCGCGGCCTGTCTCGCAAAGGCGGGAAAAAAGGTGCTGCTTCTGGAAAAGCACAATCTGCCGGGCGGCTGCGCCACCAGCTTCCGCAGGGGCAGGTTCGAGTTCGAGTCCGCGCTGCATGAGCTGTGCCAGATGGGTGAGCCCGGACAGGGCGGGCACGTCAGAGAGCTGCTCGACGAGTTGGGCCTGGACGTAGAGTGGGTGCCCGTGGATGAGGCGTTCAGGTCGATCAGCACCGACCCCGACGAGGGCTTTGACGTGACCATTCCAGCCGACGAGAGGGGTTTCATCGAGGCCATGGAAAAGGCCGTGCCCGGCTGCCGAGAGTCCATTGAAAACCTCATGGAACTCACGAGGATGATAGGCGACGGCGTGGACTGGCTCTACGAGCGGAACAACGATCCCCCAAAGCTGCCCATGCTCCTGAAGTGGGCCGACCTCATGCGCTGTGTTTCCGTTCCGACGGATGAGATGCTCATAAAGCTCGGAGTGCCGAAAAAGGCCAGGCAGATATACGAGAGCTACTGGGACTACGTCGGAGTGGACTCGACAAAGATGAGCTTTGCGGTCTACGCGCAGATGTTCAGGATGTATCTCAACTTCAAGCCCTACATCTGCAAGATGCGCAGCCACGAGATCGCGCTCGCCTTCGACCGGAGGATACGCGAGCTGGGCGGGGAGATCTGGTACAACTGCGAGGTCGGGAAGATAGACGTACGAAACGGCGAAGTCCGGGGCGTTATCCTCAAGGACGGCAGGACGATAGAGTGCTCCAGGGTGGTCTCGAACCTCATGCCTACGGTGGTGTTCTCGAAGATGGTGAGTCCGGCCGAGGTGCCGGAGCGCGACAGGCGCGCCTGCAACGCCAGGCGGCTCGCGCAGAACTGCTTCACCATCTACCTCGGACTCGACGCGACGGCGGACGAGCTCGGGATCGAGGGCTACGACACCTTCGTGCGTGACACGGGCGACACGCTGAAGCAATACGAGAACTCGGCGACGATAGACTCGCACAAGACCTACTGCGTCACCTGTCTGAACCGGGCCGTCCCCGACTGCTCGCCCCCGGGCACCTGCATCCTGTCCTTCTCCAAGTTCTACTCCGCGGACGCCTTCGCGGGCGTGTCGGAGCGCGAGTACTTCGACGTGAAGACGAGGATAGCCGAGGAGACGATAGACCATTTCGAGAAATGGTTCAACGTTGACATACGCAGTCACATCGAGGAGATCGTGACGGCGAGCCCAGTGACCTTCGCGAGATATATCGGCACACCGCAGGGCGATGTCTACGGCTATGCGAGCGAGATGTGGGACGGTATGTTCCCGCGTGTCATGTCCTGCGAGAAGCTGGACTACACGATAAAGGGCCTGCGCTTCTGCGGCGGGCACGGCACGAATATGGACGGCTACAGCCAGGCCTACCTCTCCGGCGCGGAGGCTGCCAGGTACACGCTCAAGGACATGAAGGAGGGCCGCTGAGATGAAGTATCATTACGACAGGAGCGAGATAAGGAAGATCCCGCTTTCGGGCTTCCTCAACATGGTTCCGGAGCGAAACAGGAGGATAGCGAAAGGCGCCGAGACCCTGCCCGTGTCGGAATTTAACGCCAACCGGCTGGCAAAGAGCCTGCATCCGAAGACTCAGAGCGTGAAGATAGCGAAGGTGGAGGAGCACGGCGAGGCCAAGAGCTTCACCCTTGTTCCGGATGCGGACAGGGGCACGGAGAAGCTGGCGTATTTCCGAGCCAGCCAGTACGTGAGCGTCGGCCTGAACATTGACGGGGCGGTGCTCTCGAAGCCCTACACGATACGTTCTGGGCCGGGCTCTGCTCTGGGCGGAACGAACACGAGCTACATCCTGACGATAAAGCGGACAGAGCCGGGCTACGCCTCAAAGTGGATACTCGAGAACTGGAAAGAGGGCGACAGGCTCGAGATCTCCGGGCCGCTCGGGGATTTCTACTATGACCGGATACGCGATGCGAAGAGCGTGGTAGCTCTCGCCGGAGGCAGCGGCATAACCCCGTTTTTCTCCATGGCTGAGGCGATCGCGGATGGGATAGAGGACTTCAGCCTCACCATCCTCTACGGCAGCCGGACGGAGGCCGGAATACTTCTGAAAGACGAGCTTGACGATGTCGCAGCCAGGGCCGGCGGCAAGGTGAAGGTCGTCCATGTCCTCAGCGACGAAGAGAAGGAGGGCTTCGAGCACGGTTTCCTCACCTCGGAGCTTGTGCGGAGGTATGCGCCCGATGGGGACTATTCAGTCTTCATGTGCGGGCCGCAGGCGATGTACGACTATGAGGAGAAGGAGCTAGGCTCCCTGGGCCTGCCGAGGCGCAGGATAAGGCGCGAGCTGTCCGGGGACTATATAATGGGCGGGCAGTCTGAGAAGAGCTACGCTCTGACGCTCAGGCTGCGCGGAGAGAGCCTGACGTTCAGGTGCCGCGAGAACGAGAGCCTGGAGTGGGCGATAGAGAGGGCAGGAGTAAAAGCGCCGACGCATTGCCGCAGCGGGGAGTGCGGCTGGTGCCACGCGAGGTTGGTGTCCGGAGAGGTCTATGTGCCGGAGCCTGCGGACGGAAGGAGGGCCGCGGATGTGAAGTTCGGCTGGATACACCCCTGCGCGAGCTTCCCGAGGTCTGACGTGGAGCTTGAAATATATCCCTGAGCGGGGATCGCCGCACTTGCCAAAAGAGGCCTCATGGTGTAAACTTACACCATGAGGCTTTCAGCTTTCACGGCTGGGGCGCAGATCCTGCAGGGTTTGACATATTTGAAAGGAGCAAAGCTATGTCCGGTTATATCGACCGAGCTGCCATAAAGGCCGACGCAAGAGAGGCCATGCGGCAGTCACAGACGAGTCCTTACATCATGGCGCTCATATACTGTGCGATTTCATATGTTATAGGCATCCTCTCATCCAGGATTATGCGGGTCGATGTGGCTTCATATATGCGTCTTCTCACCGTGTACGACGCCGACACTACGGTCAGGGTCTATATCTCCAACGCGCCGGGAGCGTTTGCGTACATCATAGATCTGCTCCTGAACTTCATGAGCTGGCTGCTCTATGCGGGCTTTGTCATCTTCATCCTGAACATGATCAGGCGGAAGGAGAACAGCCTGTGGAACCTGATAGACGGTTTCCAGCACTTCCTGAAGATCATCGGCCTGAACATAGTCATGTCGATATTCGTGTTCCTCTGGGGCCTGCTGCTCGTTATACCCGGGATAATAGCGAGCTACCGTTACCGTCAGGCGCTGTATCTGCTGCTTGATCACCCGGATATGGGCATTATGGAGTGCATAAACGAGAGCAAGCGGCTCATGCGCGGGAGAAAGGCGGAGCTGTTCGTGCTCGACCTGAGCTTCATAGGCTGGGCGCTGCTGTCCATCATCCCATTTGTCTCGGTCTACACCTATCCGTATATTGAGGGCACCTATGCCATCTATTACTCGGAACTCAGAAGGATTGATTTCGAGCGGCATGAAGACCGGGGATACTGAGGCTGAATCGAAGGCAAAAACAAAATAAATTTTAAACGCACTGCGGTATTTTCCGCAGTGCGTTTTTGTTTTATCGGGAGGCCGGAACTCAGTTCCGGCTCTTCAGCAGCCTCGGCAGTATCGTCAGGGCCAGGGCTGCGCCGATCAGCGCGGTCAGGCCCTGGGGCCAGGAGAACATTATGGACAGCATCTTCACCTGCTGCTCCGCAACTCCGGAGAGCAGGCCGAGCACGAAGGGTACGCATATCCAGAGGAACGCGCACTTTACTACCGCCGCGACCACAGCCGCAAAGGCCCAGCGCCCGAACTGCCATTCCCTGCCGTGCAGCAGACCGAACACGGCCGCCAGAACCGCGTTGCCGCAGGCTATGACGGGGGTAACGGCCGGTATCGCGGGCCCGATTCCGATGAGCGTCGCCAGTACCGACGAGAGTATGCCTATCGCTACTCCAGACCAAATTCCCGTCGTGGCCGTGAACACAAACAGCACACAGTTCACAAGCGAGCCCGTAACCAGCTGCGTCACCGAGAACGGCCCCGTGATCACCGCGCCTGCGGGCAGCAGCTTGCCCAGGAGCTGCGCCACGACTACCAGCGCCACGCCCAGCGCCGTCCGCGTGACCCAACGCGCCGCCGTCTGATTGTGGGTCATATTATTCCTCGACCTCCTTGAGCCGATCGACAAATCCGCTGTCAAGCGCACTCTGCTTGTCCGCCTTGGCCTTGTACGCCCTGACGTTCGATGTGGCGTTCAGCACCGGGGTGATGGTGCCCGCTCCGGCCACGCAGCCTCCGGGGCAGGCCATGCCCTCAAGCAGATAGCCGTGCCTCTTTCCGGCCTTCGCCATGGTCATCATGCGGCGGCACTCGCGCAGACCGTCTCCGTATTCGACTTCGATCTCGCGGTCGGGCGCTATCTTCGATATGACCTCGGCAACGGCGGCGGCAACTCCGCCTCCGACGGCAAAGCCGCGGCCCGCGCCCGTGCCGTACTCGAAGTCCTTGTCGCAGTCGTCGGGCTCGAGCGTTTTGAAGTCTATGTCCTTCGCGTCGAACATACCCTGGAGCTCCTCAAAGGTGAGCACGAAGTCCACGTCAGACCTGATAGTCCGCCTCGAAGCCTCGAGTTTCTTGGCGGCGCAGGGGCCGACAAAGACTATCCTCGCCTTCGGACGCTCCTTTTTCATGAGCCTCGCAGTTATCACCATCGGCGTGAGCGCCATGGAGATGTTGTCCTTGAACTCGGGGAAGAGCTTCTTTGCCATGACGCTCCAGGCAGGGCAGCAGGAGGTGGCCATAAAATCCAGGTTTTCCGGCACGTTCTCCAGGAAGTCGTGCGCCTCCTCGACCGTGCAGAGGTCGGCTCCGATCGCGACCTCGACAGTGTCGGCGAAGCCCAGGATGCGCATGGCTTTTTTGAGCTTCCTCGGAGTGGCGTCGCTGCCGAACTGGCCGACAAAGGCCGGGGCCACGCAGGCGATGACCTCGTCTCCCTTGTTGATGGCCTGGATGAGCTGGAATATCTGGCTCTTGTCCGCGATGGCGGCGAAGGGGCAGTTTACAAGGCACATTCCGCAGGAGACGCACTTGTTGTAGTCTATCTTGGCGCGGCCCTTCTCGTCGGAGCCTATGGCGTCCATGCCGCAGGCCTTGGCGCAGGGGCGCTCGATGCGGCTGAT
>CABVBV010000120.1 GCA_902496595.1 uncultured Eubacteriales bacterium
AGCCTTCTTAGACAAGCTGACCGTGCCCCCGGTTCAATGGAACCGGGGGCACGTTTTTATGGTTCAGGCGTTATTTCGCATATTCTACGGCGATCTTTGCCGCGACCCTGGCGTTGTTCAGCGCGAGCTCGACGTTCGACTTGAAGCTCTCGCCTCCTGTCAGCTCCTTGACCTTGGCCAGCAGGAAGGGAGTGATGTCCTTGCCGTGGACTCCCGCCTCGTCAGCGGCCTTGAGCGCGGTGTCGATGACGCCCTCCATGTACTTGAAGTCGAGGCCGTACTCCTCCTGGATGGGATTGGCGATGAGTACGCCGCCATTGAGCCCGAGCCGCCACTTCGCCTTGAGTATCGCCGCTATCTCGGCGGCGTCCTTTGCCGCGTAGTCGAGCTTGTGCCCGCTCCTGCGGCAGTAGAAGGCCGGGAACTCGTCAGTGCCCACGCCTATTACCGGGACGCCCATCGTCTCGAGGTACTCGAGCGTCCTGCCAATGTCCAGTATCTGCTTCGCGCCCGCGCAGACCACGGCCACGGAGGTGTGCGCCAGCTCCTGCAGGTCTGCGGAGATGTCCATCGTCACCTCGCCGTGCCTGTGTACGCCGCCTATGCCTCCGGTGGCGAACACCCGCACCCCTGCAAGCTCGGAGATCAGCATAGTGGTCGCAACGGTCGTCGCCCCGTTCCTGCCCGTCGCCAGGTACACGGGCACGTCGCGGCGGCTCACCTTGCCCACGTTCTCGGCCCGGCACATGACCTCCAGGTCGGCTTCGGACAGGCCCACCTTGAGCTTGCCGCCCATTATCGCCATCGTCGCGGGCACTGCGCCCTCGGCCCTGACCACCTCCTCTACCCTTCCGGCAAAGTCGAGATTCTCCGGCCAGGGCATACCGTGGCTCAGTATCGTGCTCTCGAGCGCGACAACGGGCTTGCCGGACTCCAAAGCCTCGCGTACCTCGGGTTTGATATCAAGATATTCGTTCATGTCCGTTCCTCCTGAATTTGAATTACTCTTTTATAGCGCGGCATCCGGCCGCCTCACCGGCCGTTTTCCCGCAGGAGCTGCCTGACGCGCTCCACGGACATCTCCGGGTTTATGGTCAGCTCGCTTGCCACCGCAAGAGAGCCCGCACCCAGGGCAAAATCCAGGGTGTCCTCTGGCCCGAGCCCGTTCACATAGCCGTAGACCAGCCCGGCCATGAAAGCGTCGCCCGCGCCGTTGGCGTTGGCCATAAGCTCCACGGGATGCAGGGCTCGCAGCAGCCTGCGCCCTTCAGCGTCGGCATAATAGCAGCCGCGCTCGCCAAGGCTCACCGCCACCCTTCTCATACCCCTGGACAGCAGCTCCTCGCAGGCCCTGACTATGTCCTCTGCCGTGTCAGTCTCCATGCCCGCCAGGACTCCGAGCTCTATCCTGTTCGGTTTGCAGCAGTAGAGCCCGCCCGCGAGCGGCCTGACCTTTCTGGCATAGCTCGTGCTCACCGGGTCGAGAAAGACAGGGGTCTCCCCCGCCTCCCTGATTATCGCCGCGACCGTCTCTGCCGGAAGGCATGGGTCGCACACGACCGCAGCTGCCTGCCTCAGTTCCTCGCCCCTTGAACGCACCAGCTCCGCAGTGACGTTCTCCAATATGCTCATGTCGGACATGGCTACGAGCATATCGCCCTTCTGGTCGAGAACCGAGATGTAGCAGCTCGAGGCCTCGCCCGGGAGCGTGAGCACTCCGGAGATGTCTATGCCCGCGGCGGCGGAGCTCCTGAGCACCATTTCACCGTAGAGATCGGAGCCGACGGCCGAGATCAGCTTCGTCCGCACGCCCAGCCTCGAGAGATTCTCCAGCACGTTCCTGGTGACTCCTCCCGCAGAGGTGCGCAGGTGCCCCGGATTGGAGTCCCTCATGACGATCGGCGCCCGGCTCTTGCCGTGAACGTCCATATTGGCGCCGCCTATGCCCAGGACATACTTTTCTGCCATATGACCACCTCCGTGACCCCTACATTATACCAAGCCCTCTCCTCCGCCGCAAGCGCGGTCTTCGGCCCGGAACATAAAAAATAAAGCGCCGACCGGATCGCCGGCGCGGCGCTGTCCCCTCCATCCGAGAAAGCTCCGCCTTCCCGGACTAACTGAAAAAGCCGGCCTGACGGCCGGCTCTCCTTTGCTTATTCCATTGCGTTGAGCTTAACCGTCATGGCGCTCTTCTTGTGGGCTGCGTTGTTCTTGTGGATGAGACCCCTCGCAGCAGCACGATCGACAGACTTCACAGCAACTTTATAGGTACCGGCAGCCGCCTCCTTGTTGCCCTCCGCAACCGCCGCGTCGAACTTCTTCATAACAGTCTTAAGCGCGGTCTTCTGAGCCTTGTTCCTCGCGTTCTCGAGCTTGGACTTCTCGTCGCGCTTCATCGCAGACTTGATATTGGGCATTCCGTTTGCCACCTCCTCCTATAAAACTGCACAGACGGGCGTCACGCCCACCCGCGGATAGTTATTTTACCATCCCATAATTCAAAAATCAAGGCTTTTTTGCAATTTTTAAGTGGAACTTTGCATAGTGCAGTGCCGAAAGGCTACAATATACAGCATCTTGTGTTCAATGGAGGCCAGGTTACAATGGACAGACATTTTAGAACAGACCTCGCCAACGAACAGAGGCTCCACAACCGCGACCCGGGCAGCCTGAGCGGCGTCAAAGCCTCTGAAACATCGAGACGCGGCTTTGCTGTATCGACCGTGGAGATACTTGACGACGAGGGCGCAAAAGCGTTATGTAAACCAATAGGCAAATATGTCACGCTTGGTCTGGAGCCGCTGATGGGCCGGGCCTCGGATGCCTTCGAGGATGCGGCCTCCCTGCTGGCCGAGCTTATTCGCGAGCTGCTGCCGGAGGGCACGGACAAAGGTACCCTGGTAGCGGGACTCGGCAACGACGAGATGACTCCGGACGCCGTCGGGCCGCTGGCGGTGAACTCTGTTATCGCGACCAGGCATTTGAAGCGGGGTATGCCTGAGGATTTTGCCGGCTTTTCAACGGTATCTGCCGTCAAGCCCGGCGTCCTCGGCGCTACCGGCATAGAGTCAGCGGAGCTCCTGCGCTCGGCCTGCCGCGCAGCCGACCCATCCAGGCTCATCGCCGTGGACGCGCTTGCCTCTGCTTCGCTCGAGCGACTCTGCCGCACCGTGCAGTTGACGGATGCCGGGATAGTCCCGGGCTCCGGAGTGGGCAACGACCGTGCGGCCGTCAACGCCGAGTCGCTGGGCCTCCCCGTCCTGGCCATCGGCGTCCCCACCGTCGTGGACGCCTCCGCTTTTTCCGACCTGCCGGATGCCCGCGGTATGTTCGTCACACCCAGGGATATCGACAGCTCCGTGCGCGACGTGGCCAAACTGATAGGCTACGGCATCAATCTGGCGCTGCATGAGGGGCTTACCGTCGCAGATATAGATATGCTCAAATCCTGAATTGTTTCACGTGAAACAGGTCGAGTCCCGCCGTTTCACGTGAAACATATTGAATTGCTGGCATGAAACTGTTATAATCGAGCGTACAGAAAAGAGGGATGGACATGGGCAAGCTGATCGCCGTCGCAAATCAGAAGGGCGGCGTGGGAAAGACGACTACCTGCGTGAACGTCTGCGCCGCGCTCGCCAAGCGGAATCGGAAGGTGCTGCTCGCGGACTGCGATCCACAGGGAAACAGCACTTCCGGCATGGGCGTCTCCAAGGAGCAGCAGCCGAACGTATACGACCTGCTTGTCGGCGGCGCGGACGCGGCGGACTGCGTAGTTAAGACGAAATTCGGAGACGTGCTGCCGTCGAACAAGGAGCTCTCCGGCGCCAGCGTGGAGCTGGTGGACATGGAAAACAGAGAGTACATATTGAAGACGCGGCTGCTGGCGCTCAAGGATGAATACGACTACATCTTCATCGACTGCCCGCCGTCGCTGGAGCTGCTGACGGTCAACGCGCTGGCGGCGGCAGATTCGGTCTTGATACCTGTGCAGTGCGAGTATTATGCGCTCGAGGGCATTGCGGATCTGATGACCACGATCAAGCTGACGAAGAAGCGGCTGAACCCGCAGCTCGAGATACAGGGGATCGTTCTGACGATGTACGATTCGAGGACGAACTTCTCCGAGCAAGTGGCGGCTGAGGTGGAGAAGTTCTTCGGCAGCTCGGTGTACAAGACGAGGATACCGAGGAACGTCCGCATCGCAGAGGCGCCGAGCCACGGGGAACCGGTGATAAAGTATGACAGGATATCGAAAGGCAGCAGGGCATATCTGCACCTTGCCGACGAGTTTTTGAGAAGGGAGGAGTGAGCGTGGCGTCAAAAAAGGGCCTGGGAACGGGTTTAGACGTCCTCTTCGGAGACAAAAGCAATGAAAAAGAGGAAAACGAGGGCATAATTGACCTACCGATCGCCAAGGTAGAGCCAAGAGAGGGCCAGCCGAGGACGATTTTCGACGAGGAGACCTTGTCGGAGCTGGCCGAGTCGATAAGGGAATACGGGCTGATACAGCCTGTCACGGTGCGGAAATTGAGCTCCGGCTACTATCAGCTGATAGCAGGAGAAAGGCGCTGGAGAGCCGCCAGGCTCGCAGGCCTCAGCGAGATACCCGCCAGGGTCATAGAAGCCGACGACAGGCTGGCCACAGAGCTTGCGCTGGTCGAGAACCTCCAGAGGGAAGATCTGAACCCCATCGAGGAGGCTCAGGGTTACAGGACGCTGATGGAGGACTACGGGCTCACTCAGGATGAGGCTGCGCTGAGAGTGGGGAAATCCAGGCCCTCGGTAGCAAACGCCCTGCGGCTGCTCTCGCTGGCGCCTGAGGTGCTGCAATTCGTTGAGCAGGGCCTGCTCTCCGCGGGCCACGCCAGAGCTCTGGTCTCGGTAAAGCCGGAGGAGCTGCAGATCGACGCGGCAAGGCAGGTCATGAAGAACGGGCTCTCCGTCCGAAAGACCGAGGAGCTGGCCAAAAAGCTCATGAGGCCTCCAAAACCGCTGACAGACGAGATGTCGATAAGAGTCGACTACGTCGCTGAGGTGACAAGGCGGCTTGAGAGAGCGCTCGGCAGGAAGGTGCTGCTCAGTGAAACCGGGAAAAAGGGCAGGATAGTGCTCGAATACTACGGTGCCGACGACCGTGAGAGGCTGATAGAGGCACTCGTCGGACTCAATAAAGAGGAATGAGGGACAGATATGCTGGATATTAAATTCTTACGCGAGAACCCGGACGCCGTCCGAGAGAATATCAAGAAAAAGTACCAGGACGCAAAACTGCCGCTGGTGGACGAAGCCATAGACTACGACTCGAGGCTGAGGGCGGCTATCACAGAGGCCAATGAGCTCCGGGCGTCCCGGAACGCGCTCTCCAAACAGGTCGGTATGCTCATGGGCCAGGCCAAGAAAGACCCCTCGAAGCTGGCGGAAGCCGAGGAAGTGAAGGCGAAGGTCAAGGCCCAGGCCGACAGGCTCGCCGAGCTGGAGGCCCAGGAGGCCGAGCTGGAGGAAAAGCTGCGCGGCGTCATGCTCGTCATCCCGCAGATGATAGACCCCAGCGTGCCCATAGGCCCCGACGACAGCTGCAACGTCGAAGTGCAGCGCTTCGGAGAGGCCAAGGCCCCTGAGTTCGACATACCGTATCACACCGAAATAATGGAGAGCTTCGGCGGCATAGACCTCGACGCGGCCCGGAGAGTATCGGGCAACGGCTTCTATTACCTGGTGGGCGACATAGCCAGGCTGCACGAGGCGGTGCTGGCCTACGCCCGCGATTTCATGATCGACCGGGGTTTCACCTATGTCATTCCGCCCTTCATGATACACGGCAACGTGGTCGAGGGGGTCATGTCATTCCCTGAGATGGATGCGATGATGTACAAAATAGAGGGCGAAGACCTGTATCTCATCGGAACCTCAGAACACTCGATGATCGGACGATACATCGACCAGATCATCCCCGAAGGCGAGCTCCCCCTGACCTTGACGAGCTACTCTCCCTGCTTCCGCAAGGAAAAAGGGGCGCATGGGCTCGAAGAACGCGGAATTTACAGGATCCACCAGTTCGAAAAGCAGGAGATGATAGTGCTCTGCCGTCCGGAGGACAGCATGGCCTGGTACGAGAAACTGTGGCGGAACTCCGTGGATCTGTTCAGAAGTTTGGACATCCCGGTCAGGCAGCTCGAGTGCTGCTCCGGCGACCTGGCGGATCTGAAGGTGAAGAGCTGCGATATCGAGGCCTGGAGCCCGAGGCAGGGCAAGTATTTCGAGGTTTGCAGCTGTTCCAACCTGGGCGACGCGCAGGCGAGAAGGCTGAAGATCAGGGTGAGGGGAGAGGATGGCAAGCTCTATCTGGCGCACACTCTGAACAACACCTGCGTGGCGCCGCCGAGGATGCTCATCGCCTTCCTGGAGAACAACCTGAACGCGGACGGCACGGTGGACATCCCCGCGGTGCTCAGGCCCTATATGGGAGGCAAAGAAAAGCTCATCCCGAAAAAATGAGACGCAAAAAAGCGCTCCCTTCCGGCAGGAACTTGAACAGCCCCAAGTTGTGCGGACAGTACAAAAAAGAGCCCTGGTAGGAAATAT
>CABVBV010000121.1 GCA_902496595.1 uncultured Eubacteriales bacterium
ATGTCC
Source organism: uncultured Eubacteriales bacterium (assembly GCA_902496595.1). Classification (GTDB taxonomy): domain Bacteria; phylum Bacillota; class Clostridia; order Oscillospirales; family Oscillospiraceae; genus Scatomorpha. The sequence goes on from CABVBV010000121.1 coordinate 7, forward strand.
GCCACCGTGGAGCCGAACTGGCGGCGCACGTCCTCGTGCGTGGCGGGCGTGTCCTCTATGACGTCGTGCAGCAGTGCGGCGACCACCGAATCCTCGTCGAGACCCTGCTCGGCGATTATCTCCGCCGTCGCCACGCAGTGCGTGACATAGGGCGAGCCGTCTCTCCGCTTCTGCCCCTCGTGGAGCTTGACAGCGTACTCATAGGCGTTGCGCACCCTGCCCATGTCCATGCTTATGCTGCCTGCGAGGATCTTGGCCTCCAGGCTCTTCCAGCAATCTTCCGGATCCATGATCGGCTTCGGCGACTGCGGCCTTATTATCTCATCCCTGTATTCGGAGCTCACTCCCCTGATCCCGGCGGCCACAGGCTCACCTCCCTTCGTATTTTTCCCTGAATTGTCTCAGCTTGATTATCAGAGGGTGCGAGGCGAGATCCGCCTTGCCCTGTATCTTCTGTACCTGCACCCTGATGTCGTTTCCGGTTCTCTGGGCAGTTACCAGGCCCAGGTCGCGCATGACTCTCAGGCAGAGCAGCAGTTTAGCGGGGTGCATACCTCCCGGCCTCCAACCCGCCACATCTTCCAGGCTGCCGTGGGCTCCGCCGCCCCTGCGCTCCAGCCAGCGCCAGACCTTCACAAAGTCGCTGCGCTCAGGACACAGATCCGAGCCGTCCCAGGGCCCGGGAAGTTTGTTGTCAAGTATATCTATGCAGAGCGGCAGCGTATCCGCCCTCCTCAGGCCAAGCATGACCAGCTGAACGGAGCGGTGCCCGTGGTACTCGTTTATCTGCGGATAAAAGGCCGCATCCACACGGTCGCCTTCTCTGACCCCGAGCTCGTCCTCTCTGGTCGAGAACATCACACAGTCAAAGTATACCCCGCCCTTCTCCAGCCGGAGCTTCAGGTGCCTTCCGCCGCCTATCGCGGTCACTCTGTCCAGCAGCGCATCCGTGATGCAGAGGTTCGGCCTCGGGTTGCCGCTGCCGAAGGGTTCGAGCTCGTCGAGAGACTCGACGCAATCCATCGTGAGCAGCTCCGGGTCGTCGATCCTGAGGTCGCAGACGAGGCACGGCGCCTCCGGAGGCGGCAGCTTTTTATAGTACTCGGCCAGCGCGAGCCTAAACCCCTCTACGCTGTCCCGCTTTATCGACAGCCCGGCGGCAAGCGCGTGCCCTCCGAAACCCTCCAGCCAGTCGGAGCAGGCCGAGAGCGCGTCGAAGAGGTTGAAGCCCCCGTAGCTCCTGCACGAGCCCTTTCCGCTCTCTCCGTCAAGGCAGATCATTATGGCCGGAAGCGAGAACTCCTCCGCGAGCCTCGAGGCCGCGATGCCGATGACTCCCTGGTGCCAGCCCTCTGCCGCGAGGACGATGGGGGCTTTCGGCGCCTCGCCTCTGAGCAGCCCGTGCGCATCCTCAAAAATGCCGTGCTCCAGCTCCTGCCGCTCCCGGTTGAGCCTGCAGAGCTCCGAGGCCAGCTCCGCCGCCTCCCGCTCATCCCTCGTGAGCAGCAGACTGACCGCCACGTCCGCGTGGCCCAGCCTGCCCGCCGCGTTCAGCCTTGGCGCAAGGGTGAAGCCCACGGTGGAGGCGTTTATCCGCTTTCCCGCCGCCCCAGCCTCGATGAGCAGGGCCTTGATGCCCGGCCGCTTCGGCCTGTTCAGCTGCTCCAGCCCCAGCTTCACGATGTAGCGGTTCTCACCCGTGAGAGGCATGACATCCGCTATCGTGCCCGTCGCGATGAGGTCGGCATACTCCGCAAGTATGCCATCAGCCGAGCCCTCCACCGCACAGAGCAGTTTGAAGGCCACTCCGACCCCGGCCAGGCCGGAATTGGGGTACCGGCTCCCAGGCCGCTTGGGGTCTACCACCGCCGCCGCCTCGGGCAGCGGGCAGGCCCCGCACTCGTGGTGATCGGTGATTATCATGTCCATCCCCAGAGACGCGGCGTATTCCGCCTCCGCCGCAGCTGTTATGCCGCAGTCGACGGTTATTATCAGCGAGGCTCCCCGCTGCTTTATCGTGTCCATGGCCGAGAGGTTCAGGCCGTAGCCCTCCTCCATCCTGTCCGGGATATAGGGGCTGCATTCTATCCCCTTCGACCTGAGCCAGCTCGTGACGAGGCAGGCCGAGGTGATGCCGTCCACATCGTAGTCGCCGAACACCGCCACCGTCTCGCGCCGCTCGATCGCCGTCTTGAGCCTCGAAGCCGCCTTGTCCATGTCCTCGAGCAGCATGGGGTCGCCCAGCAGCTCTGAGCCGCCCTTCAGGAAGGCCCTTGCCTCCTCGGGCGTCTCTATGCCCCGCCTTTTTAGAAGAGCTGAAAGCAGGGGCGTGTACCCCGCCTCCACCAGCTCCTTCGGAGCCTCCGCGCCGCAGCAGGGTATTTTCCATTCACTGTACTTCATGCTATCACGGCGTCTGACGCCGTCCTTTCCTCTTTCAATAGTTAATTATATTATTATACCACTACCCGCCGCGATAGCAAGAGCCGATTTCCCAGCAGCAAAAGAAAAACCGCCTTCCCTGCCGCAGCAGGGAAGGCGGTGCAGGCGCGGCGCTCAGCTGAACAGCGCCACTATCTTGTCCCAGAGTCTGGCAAAGAAACCCTGAGCCTCTTCCGCGGTCTCTTCCGGAGCCTCCTCCGACGGGGCCTCTATGCCCTCGGTGGAGATAACGAACTGCACCGAATCGGGTTCCTCATTCCGCTCGTCCAGGAAGGATTCCGGCACATATTCGCTCTCGCTGTCGCCGGAGCCGAGCAGCTCGTCTATCTGCTCCGGTATGGTCTGCGTCTCCTCGTCGAGGGTGCCGACGCCGTCCGAGAGGCTCGCGGTGCCGCTCGTCAGGCTGTTGATCCCGCTCTGGATGCTCGACCAGTTCGCCGCAAGCGTGTCCACTCCTCCGGTGTAGCTCTTGAGCGCCTCGTTGAACTCGGCGTAATTCGCGGCGAGCTGCTCCAAGCCGCCCATGAGCTGCACAAGGCTGCCGAGATCCACGCTGCCGCCCGTCGCGGTCAGCGCCGCCTCGATCTGGGACGCCATGGTCTCGAGCGACTCCGTGACCGTGGTTATAGACTTCGAGAACGCGGGCAGGCCCTGCTGCACCGCGGCGAAGGCGGCCTTCGTCTGCTCCCAGGTGCCCTTTACGGTCTGAGCCGCCTGATAGTTGGCTATGAGCGACTGCAGCGCCGCGCTCTCGGGGTTCGCGGCCATGAGCGCGCCGATGTCCTCCTCCGTGACGCTCGCCGCCGGTATGGCCTCTATTGCCGAAGCCAGCGCCGTATACGCCGCGGCGTAGCCCTCGTTCAGCTGGTCGATGCCCGCGCCTATCTGCTCAAGCCCGGCCTCCAGCTGCCGGAGCGCCGAGGGCAGCTGCGCCAGGGCCGAGAGGCTCACCGTGCCGCCCTCGGGCGTCTGCCCGCCCATAGAGCCTATCTGCGCGAGGGCCGCGGCTATCTGGTCGGAGGCCGCCGTGAGCTGGGCCGAGCCCTCCGAGAGCTGCGTCAGCCCGCTGCCGTACTGGCTCGCTCCGTATTTGAGCTGCGAAGCCCCGCTCGAGAGCTGGCTCGCGCCGTCATTGAGCTGGCTTATGGCGTCCACGAGCTGGTCGAGCCCGTCGGTCAGCTCGCTCATGTCGCCCAGGCTGTCCGCCACGTCGTAGGGCACGGCCGCGATAGTCATGCCGCTCATCTCAAAGTCGTGTACGTCCGCCGTCAGGCCCACGTCCCCGTCCGAGCCGGGCAGCACCATGAGCGACACGGTCTTCGAGCTGCCCGCGTTCGCCGCGGTGCCGCCCGAGACGGCGACGTTCTCGCACAGGCCGGAGTCCAGCGTTATCGTGAACTGCAGCAGGTAGTTGTCGTAGAAGCCGCCCTCTACGGCCTCGTTCTTCGAGGTCTTGATGTTTATCTCCAGCTCTCCGGACTTGCCGCCCAGCTCCTCCGGGCTTACCTCCTTGCCGTCTAGATAGTAGCTTATCTCGATATTCCAGGGCAGTTCGACCTCGGCGAGCGTGCCCTCGTAGTACCAGCGGCCGGGTTCGGCCTCGAGCGTGACGGCCCCGTCTTCGTAGCCTATGGGCGTCGTGTCGCTGAGGTTCACGACCTGGCTGTATTCGCCGTAGTGCGTGACGGTACCGGCCGACGTGACGTTCAGGGCCACTACGGCGTAGCCCTCCTTGGGCGTGCCGTCCGCGCCCAGCCTGGCGTAGATGACCTCCTCGGCCGTGAACTTTGCTTCGGAGGCCGCGCCCGCCGGGACGAAACCCAGGCAGAGGCAGACGATGAGCGCAAGGCTCAGGAATGTTGCGAGTTTACGTTTCATTTCGTTTCGACCTCCTTTGCGGTCTTTTTCAGGAATCCGGCCTTCAGCGTGAGCCGGGCCGTGAGCGGATCGAACAGCATGAGCAGCGCGGGCAGGGCCAGCAGCACCATGGCCATGGACAGCAGCGTGCCGCGGCACAGCAGGATGCCCAGCTCGGCCACGACCTCCAGCGAGGACTCAAAGCCCAGGCAGAAGCCCGCGGCGGAGAGGATGAGCCCGCTCGTCATGACGGAGATGAAGTTCTTCGTCAGCGTGCCCTCGACGGCCGCACGCTTGCCCATCGTGCGCCGGTTCACGACATAGCCCTCGGTCATCAGTATGGCGTAGTCGATGGTCGCACCGAGCTGCACCGTGTTTATGACGAGGTAGCCCAGGTAGACCAGCGGCGTATCCGTGAAATAGGGCACGGAGAGGTTTATCCAGATGGCCGACTCGATGACGAAAAGCAGGATAAAGGGCAGCGTCAGCGAGCGGAAGGTCACAAGCAGCGTGAGGAAGATGAAGGCTATGGCTATGAGGTTCACGGTAACGGAGTCGTCCGTCACGACCTCCTTCATATCCAGCAGGTTCGCGCTCTGGCCGCAGGCCCAGTACTCGTCGTAGCGCGCCGCCGCGGCCTCGCGCACCGCCGTCACGACGGCGAAGGCCTCGTCGCCCTCCTCGCCGGTGTCCGTATATATAATAATCCTCGCGTAGTCGTCGGAGTAGAACTGAGAGGTGACGCTCTCGTCCAGGAAGCCCGAGGGTATCTTGCCCACGGTGCCGGCGTAGGACAGGACGCTCGTCACGTGTTCAATATCCGCAATCTCCTCGGCGAGCTCGGCCTCGGCGCCGGGGTCGCCCCTGGGCACGAGCAGGACAATGGCCTGGCTCTCGCCGAACTCTGAGTTTATGAGCTCCGTATCCGCGCCGTACTGCACGCCGGGATCGGGGTTGCCCATGCCGTAGAGGAAGTCGGCGCGGCTCTGGCCGAGGAAGCAGGGCACGACCACGATGATGACGAGGATTAGCGCCGGTATGCGCACCTTGACAAAGATCTTTCCGACCCTCCCCAGTTCCGGGATGATCCTCTTGTGCCTCGTCTTGTCCATGAGCTTCATGCAGGAGAGCGCCAGCGCCGGCAGGAAGACCATGACGCTGATGTAGCTGAGCAGGACGCCCTTCACTAGATTCAGGCCCAGATCCTTGCCTATGCCGAAGCGCATGAAGATGAGCGCCAAAAAGCCGAAGACCGTCGTCGCCGCCGAGGCCGCTATGGACGAGAAGGACTCCTTTATGGCCATGCGCATGGCATCCTCGGGGTCTGCGACCTCCTTCCTGTGCCGCTCGAAGCTGTTGAGCAGGAAGATGGCGTAGTCGAGCGACACGGCCAGCTGCATGATGGGGCTCACCGACTGAGTCACGAAACTTATCTCGCCGAACACGACATTCGAGCCCATGTTCAGCACCACCGCGACTCCGATGGTCACGAGGAAGAGCAGCGGGGCTATCCACGAGGTCGTGGTGAGCAGCAGCAGGATGATGATGAGCGGCACGAGCACCAGCGCGGCGCCCACGACCTCGCTCACCACCAGCTTCTGCACGCTCGCCGTGCTCGCGGCGTTGCCCGAGATGGCTCCGCCCTCGCCGATGATCTCGTAGATGGCATCTGTTGCCTCCACTTCACGTCCGTCCTCTATCGTGACGTTGAAGAGGGCTTTGCCGTCCTTCCAGTACTGCTCCACCGTTGCCTCGTCCATGAGCTCGACAGGCGTCGTCATGTCCTCCACGTCGTCAAGCCACATGACGTCCGTCACCCCGGGAGCCTCGGCGATCTGCTCCTTCATCTCGATCGCGCCCGCAATGGTCAGGCCCGTGGCCATGACCCTGGTGTTGGGAACTCCGGAGCCGAATTCCTCCATCATGATGTCGAGCGCTACCGTGCTTTCGGCGTCCTCCGGAAGATAGTCGGTGAGGTCATAGTTGACCTCCACCCCCAGAAAAAGCACGGCACAGCAAACGGTGCAGATGAGAAACAAGGCTATCACCAGTTTTCTCCGTCTGATGACGCCCCTCGAAAATCCGTCCATGGCAGGCCTCCTAATAAACGCTGTGTTGACATACTTACGCTTTTATAGTATATTTCATTTTGCAAATGAAGCAACAGACAGTTTTATAAAATCTGCAAGTTCCTAAACGATT